>JAWODB010000242.1:0-14919 GCA_046483505.1 Phycisphaerae bacterium | reverse complement strand
CGAGTTCGTCGGCCAGGGGGGCGGCGGACCCGATCTCGATCTTGATCCGCTCGGCCGTCTGCTCGCCGATGAGCAGGCTGTAGGTGCGTTTCATGTACTCGATGATGGCGGTGTCGAAGTTGTCGCCGGCGATGCGGATCGACTGGCTGCACGCGATGTCGGCGAGGCTGATGACGGCCACCTCGGTCGTGCCGCCGCCCACGTCGCAGATGAGACTGGCGGTGGGCTCGTCGATGGGGAGCCCCGCGCCGATGGCGGCGGCCATGGGCTCCTCGATGAGGTGGACCTTGCGGGCGCCGGCGCGGGCGGCCGAGGAGAGGACGGCCCGTTTCTCCACCGCCGTGATGCCCGACGGGATGGCGATGACGACCCGCGGCCGCAGGAACGACGTCCGCCCGTGGACGCGGCGGATGAAGTAGGAGAGCATCGCCTCGGTGATGTCGAAGTCGGCGATGACGCCCGTCCGCATCGGCCGGACGGCGGCGATGGAGCCGGGCGTCTTGCCGAGCATCTTCTTGGCGACGTCGCCGACGGCCATGCCGTCGAGGAGGACCCGGCCGGTGTCCTTGCTGACGGCGACGACGGAGGGTTCGCAGCAGACGATGCCCTGGCCGCGCACGTACACCAGCGTGGTGGCGGTGCCGAGGTCGATGCCCATGTCGGCCGAGAAGAGGCCGATGACGCGGTCAAAGATCATGCTGGCTCCCCGACGTGACGCCGTGGCCACGGGACGGTCGGCGCGACCTCAGCCGATGGCGGGGCCGGGGGCATCGGCGGATCAGTTTCCGGCCGGGGCGTCGGCCGGTGCCTCGGTTCCGGCCCCGGGGGCGGTCTCGCCGCCGGTCTCGGGCGGAGTCGCGGCGCCGCCGGGCGCCGGCGCGGTGTCGGCCCCGGTGCCGGAAGGCGCGGTGCCGGCGGAGGGCGAAATCCCTTCCGGGAAGCGCTTCAGCGCCTGGTCGACCTCCTCCAGGTCGCGCCGGCGGGACGCCTGCTGGTCGGCAATCGTCGCGGGCAACTGCTTGTTGGCTTCGCCCTTCTGCGTGAAGCCCAGGATGGTGCCGTACCGCGCGTCCATGACGACGCACAGCATGAGGAGCGTCAGCACCAGGGCCACCACCCCGACCAGCAGCAGAACCGTGTAGACGTTGCTGAGCGGCTGAGCCGCCACCCGAACGCCGCTACTCGAACCGATTTGTGACATGGTCGTTCACCTTCACGTCGCCGCGGATCACACTGAGTTCGCCGGCCGCGCTGTCGTGGGACACCTTGGTCACCTGGAGGGTGGCCAGGTACTTACTCTGGTCTTCGTTATACACGTAAAACTTCATGCCCTTGACGACGCCGTCGTCGGTGCCGAGGTTGATCTCGGCCACGCGGGCCTCGTTGTCGGCGTTGGTGACGAGCCCCTGGATCTGCTGGGTGGGGACGGCGGGCACTTCCTTGGGCATCTCGACGCCGGGCTGGTCGGAGACGTAGGCGAGTTTGCTCTCGAGCGCGGCGATTTCCTCCCTCGCCTGCCGCAGGTTCTCCCGCAGGTTCTGGTTGTCGTCGACGGCGGCGCGGTACTTGGCGTCGAGTTGGGCGTACATGGTCTCGAGTTCGTGCTTGGCCTTGACGGCCTGGTCGCGCTCGTTGCGGTACTCGTCGCGGGTGGCCACCTCCTTGGCGAGCGAGTCCTTCAGGCCTGTGAGTTGCTCGATGAGTTCCTGGAGCCGCTTCTCCTGGCTCTTGTTCTCCTCGGTCAGCAGGGAGATGGTGTTGGTCTTGTCGTTGACGTTGGAGGTGAGGGTGTTGATCTGCTGCTCGAGCCGGGCGCGGTGGGCCTCCCAGTCGGCGTATTCCTTGTTGCGCTGCTGGGTGGCGGTGTCGCGCTGCTGGAGGGCCTTCTGGTAGAGGCGCTCCTCCTCCTCGTAGGCCGCCCGCCAGTCCTTCTTCAGGACGACCTCGCTGGTCACGAGGACCGCCACGGCGATGGAGACCAGGACCACCAACACCGTCAGGATCTTGCCCAAAGTACTCAAAGGTTTCCTCCTTTCAGAAGCCGGCGGCCAACCGTGTCTCGGCCCTTCCGGTGCCGGCTTCCTGCTGGCTTCGGCCCCGGGGCACAACGTCCCCACACCGATGGTTCACCCGTCTCGGCTGCTGACAAGCGATTCTAATGCCCCCCGGGGGACCGTCAAGCAAAAATTCAGTATCGTCCCAAAGGTGGGGGACGATGCGAGGACAGGAGGGCCTCGGCCTCGGCTCCGAGGCTGCCAGGGGACGCCCCTTTCGCCCCGTCGCCTCGGCGCCGGCCCGGAGCCCTGGCGGGCGTCGGGGGAGGCCGACGCCGACGCGACGGGGCTCCAGGGGCTTGCGGGGGCGTGTGGATGAGACAGTCCCCCGCTTGCGTTGGGCTTGGGAAGAGGGGGTCTGGGGGAGAAGGGTTCTCCCCCAGGGTGTGCCTCGCCGCAACACGCTGACGGAGCCGTGTGCCGCTCGCCCCCACTTCGGGGACGATACTCGTTTTTTGGGTCGGCCGCGCACGTGGCATGGCGTGCCGAGCCCCCTGTCCCGGAGTATATAGATACTGGAGTGTACAAATCGCCACGCCGGCGTCGCCGGGGGCGGGTTCTCGTCCGCAGAAAACACATTCGCTGCCGGGAAGCGTTTGACTTGTCGCTCTTCTTGAGGTAGAGTTACGCAGAATCGAGGGACCAACGCATCCGGGGCTGTGTCCGCCTGAGGCGGGCCGGCCCCGTTTCTGTATCGGGAGGCACACATACCGGCCGCCGTTGCGGGGGACGCACAGGCGGCCGACCCGCCAGGTCCGTCCGACATCCACGGGCCGCGGGCGCATGAGGTCAACGCGACGGGCCGCGTCCGGGGGGAACGCCGGACCGCGCTCCGTCGAATCAAGGGCAACCCTGGAGGGACCTCCAGCGGTTGCCCTTTCTCATGGCCGAACGGAGGGACGAAACCGTCGGACGCCGGCCGCCGCAACGCCGCGGCCCCGGCCCGATCGTCCTGGAGGCGTACCCGGCGTGGAGGATGGAACCATGACGCAGATTCGACTCGTGTGCGCAGGAATCCTGGTGCTGTGTGCGGCGTCCCCGGCCCCTGCGGCGGACGTCTGGACCACCCAGGAGGTGGATTACAGCGGCAACATGCGATACGTTTCTCTGGCCCTCGATGCGGCCGGCCGGCCGCACATCGCTTACCATCGGTATTCGGATAACGGCCTGCGGTACGCGGAGTGGACGGGCGCCGCCTGGAACATCGAGGACGTGTCGTGGTTTCACGGCGTGTACGGGGCCGCCACCGACATCGCCATCGGCCCGGACGGCGAGCCCAGGCTGTGCTGGTACGCGGACTCCAAGCATTCCATGTTCCAGACCGACTACGTCAGATACGCCAGGCGGGAGGCCGGCACCTGGCACATCGAAGACGTCGACAGCGGCATCTACACGGGTCGGTATCCCAACATGGTGCTCGACGACGCCGGGCGGCCGAGGATCAGTTACGAGGAGTGGTACGACCTCAAGTACGCCGCCTGGAACGGCACCGCCTGGGACATCGAGACCGTCGACGAGACCTCCCGCGTCATGTACGAACCCCGCCTGGCCCTCGGCCTCGGCGGCAGGCCGTGGATTACGTACATCGATGCGACGGGCGGCATGCCCGGCAGGCTCACGTACGCCCGCCACGACGGCACGGCGTGGCAGACCGGCGTCGTCGACCCGGACACGCCGATCGACTGGGGCCACTCGATGGTGACGGACCACGACGGCACCCCCCTGGTCGCGTTCCACGACGACGCCCACGAGGACCTGAGGTTCGCCGTCTGGAACGGAACCACCTGGGATGCCCGGACGCTGGACAGCGCGGGCTATACGGGGATGGCTCCGTCGGTGGCCGTGGACAGCCGCGGCCGGCCCCGCATCGCCTACAGCGATCTCACCACCGACAACATCAAGTACGCCGCCTGGAACGGCTTCTCCTGGGACATTCAGACCGTGACCGACGGAGGGACGAGCACGCGGGGCCTGGCCCTCGACGCCGACGACCGGCCGTGGATCGCCTACACGGACAGCCTGGCCCTGGAACTGGCCACCGGCCGGGCGCCCACCGTCGGTGTCCACCCGTCGGACGTGTTCGCCGCCCACAACGACGTCGGGCACCGCGGCGACGAGACCCACCGGCCGGACCCCGGCACCCGCGGGTGGGCGGACTACCACCCGGCCGAGCAGCGGTACGTCGTGACCGGCGGCGGCAGCGACTGGTGGACGGGCCAAGGCGAGTGCGGCCACTTCGTCTATGCCCCGAAGACCGGCAGTTGGCGACTGGAGGCCGACGTCGAAGTCCAGGGCAACCCCGCCAGCGACTGGGCCAAGTTCGGCCTGGCCATCCTGAACGACCCCACCGCGGCCAGCGTCACCGCCCGGGAGGACCGCCGGCGGGTCAGTTACCTCGTCGCCGTCACCGACCCGTTCCGCGACGAGCGCCGCGCCGCCTTCCAGTACCGGTCGGAGGAAGACGGCGGGATGCCCAACCGCGAACTCTACCGCGAACTGCCCGGCCACCCCGGCACGTACCTCCAGCCGAAGCGCGTCGCCCTCCAGTGCTTCATCGGCGACGGCACGACCGGCAAGGAAGGCCTCGCGTACGTCACCGCCTGGGCCGATTACGGCCCGGGCGGCGGCAACGTGGGATGGGAGAAGGTCGGGTGGACCGTCCCCGCCGACCACCTCAACGACACGGTCTTCGCCGGCCTGGCCGTGACCGCACACGAGTACGGCGAGACCGAGACCGCGTGGTTCGAGAACGTGCAGTTCCTCGCGGCGGCCGACCCGGGCGACCTGCCCGGCTCCCGGCCGCAGGCGCCGGAGACCCTCCAACCCGTCCCCGGCGGCTGGGCCGTCCTCGAGGTCATCGACAACGGCCCGATGCACTCCGTGGCCGACGCCCGCCGGTCCATCGAGGACGGCGGCGGCCGACGCCTCGCCTACCACCTCATGGGCCCCCTGAACCTGAACGACCACGAGGGGTCCCAGGGCGCCTTCCCGGACGACCGCGGCTACGGCGTCGTGTACGAGCACGAGGCCCACGGCGCGCCGTGGCCCGCCCCCGGCAAGGTGGACCACATCGCCATGCTGGCCCGCGCCCAGGTCATGGTCCCCGAGACGGGCGACTGGACCTTCTACATCCGCAGCGACGACGGCGAGGAACTCTCCGTCGACGGGTACGAACTCGTCATCGGCACCGAGAGCGCGGGCAGCAATCAGGTGGGGACGGTTCACCTCGAGGCCGGCGTGCACGAGGTGCAGGTCCTCCACCGGGAGTACGGCGGCGAGGCACACGTCGAGGTCGGCGCCGCCAAGGGCCAGAAGCACGTCGTGGACGGCAGTTTCCGCCCCCTCGGCGCCCCGCCCGAACCGTCCTTCACCGCCAACGTCCCCGGACTCCTCGGCAGCGTCGCCATCGAGCAGTCCGAGCCGCAGAACGACGGGTCCATCTCGGACCTGGCGGCGGCCAAGACGGCCCTGGCCACCTACACCGTCCACACGATTACCGACGCCACATTCGTCAGCCACCGCGACCCGGACAACCACGGCGGGACCGGGTACCCGCCCGAGCGCGACCTGCCGTACGACCTGGCCCATCCCGGCACCGACGACAACGATTTCGGCGTCCGCGCCACGGGCGCGATCAGCATCCCCGAGGCCGGCACCTACTTCTTCGGCTACAACAGCGACGACGGGGCCCAACTCCGCATCTTCGGGGCCGAGTGGGACGCCATCGTCGACGACGCCACCGGCAAGGCCGTCCTCGACGGCGACACGATGCGCACGTCCGCCCTGACCGGGTGGAGTTGGACGGTCGGCGCGATCTACCTCGAGGCCGCCTCGTACCCGTTCGAACTCATCGCCTTCGAGCGGGGCGGCGGCGCGTTCGTGGAACTGTTCGGCAGCGACACGCTGGGCGTCTACGACCTCCTGGAGGTCGGGCCGGGCAAAACGATCGAGGTGGCCGGCCCCCTGCAACTGGTCCCCGACCCCGCCGGCCTCGCCCTCCTGGCCGCGGGCGCGGCAGGGCTGGCCCTGCGCCGGCGGCGATTGCCGTAGGGGGGATGTCTGCCCCCACGCGCATTCGGTTCAAAAAGGCTCGTGGCTCGCCCGAGCCTCACCCCGCGAGCCGCTCCAGGAGCGCCTCGGCCCCCCGTTTCGACGGAATGGCGTACCCGCGGGCCAGGTCCGGGTCCTGGTGCAGCGGCGGCCGCAGGTTCGCAAGGCCCACGCACCCCGGGCACCCTTCCTCGCAGCCGCAGCCGGCGACGAGGTCGCGGCACATGGCGAGCAGGCGGTCGATCATCGCGTACCCGCGCTCGGCGAACCCCAGGCCGCCCAGGAACCGGTCGTACACGAACGCGGTCGGGCGGCCGGTGTTCGAACTCTCGACGATGCCAGAGAGGTCCCGCCGGTCGCACATCGCGAGCATCGGCAGGCACACCAGGGCCAGGTTCCGGACGCCCACCAGCGCCTCGACCGCCCTGAGGCCCATTCCCGACAGGTCCTCCAGCACGTCCCGGTCCGGCATGAGCCACAGGCCCCGCGTGGCCAGCGTCTGCGGCGGGAGGTCCAGGGCCGTCTGCCCGATGTTCTCGTTCGTATAATACTTGATCTTTTTCAGCGCCACCGTCTGCCACGTGACGTCGAGCCGGCCGAAGCACACCTCCGCCGCCGGAATCGTCTTGCGCAGCTCCTCGCCCTGCACGCGGCACGAGTCCGAGAGGACCGGCTGCGTGTAGTAATCGGTGTCGGCCGGCTCGACGTAGGCGACCTTGCCGTCGACGTCGAGGTCGCGGACCTGGAAACTCTCGCCCCCGTGCAGGTAGATGGCGTTCGGGTACACCAGTTCCGGCGCGCTGATGGAGTCCACCTGGCCGATGACCTCGGCCTCCCGGCGGTCCGTCCGGACGATGGTGAACGTATCGTTCGAGATCGTCCGCAGGTCCGTCTGCCGGCTGGGCGACTCCGGCTGCGACCAATAGTACCGGTCGTCGATACGGGTGAGGTCGCCCTCGGCGGCGACGGCGTCGGCGACCTCAACGGCGCCCTCGCCGAAGACTTGCGCGTCCTCGGGGGAGAGCGGCAGTTCCGCCGCGGCGCACCCCAGGTGGCTGGCCAGGATGTACGGGTTCGACGGGTCGATCACGCCTTCCTCCACGGGCCGGCCGAAGAAGTACTCCGGCTCGTGCACGAGGTACTGGTCGATCGGGTCGTTGTACGCCACCAGGACGGAGAGCGACTGCTCGCTGCCGCGCCCCGCCCGCCCGGCCTGCTGCCACGCCGAGGCGATGGTCCCCGGGAAGCCGACGAGGATCGAGGCGTCCAGCGTGCCGACGTCGATCCCCAGTTCCAACGCGTTCGTGGAGGCGATGCCGAGCAGGCGGCCCGTGAACAGGGCCTGCTCGATTTCGCGGCGCTCCTCGGGCAGGTACCCGCCGCGGTAGGCGCGGATGCGGTCGGCCAGGGCGGGATGCGCCTCGGCCAGCCGCTCGCGGGCGTACCGGTACACGAGTTCGGCCACCACGCGGGCCTTCGTGAAGACGATGGTCTGGACCTCGCGCTCCACCAGCCGCGCGAGCAACTCCGTGGCCTCGATGTTCGCGCTGCGGCGCGCCAGGCCGTCGCGTCCGAACGGGGGCGGGTTCCACAGGACGAACAGGCGCGGCCCCGCCGGGCTGCCGTCCTCGTCCAGGCACGCGCACGGGCGGCCGGTCAGCCGTTCGGCCAGGTCCGCCGGGTTCGCGATGGTCGCGCTGGCGCCGATGAACTGCGGCCGGCTGCCGTAATGGGCGCACACCCGCGCGAGGCGCCGCATCACCATCGCCACGTTCGACCCGAAGATGCCGCGGTATTGATGCAACTCATCGACAATCACGTATTTCACGTTCGACAGGAACGTGGCCCATCGCGGATGGTACGGCAGGATGCCCACGTGCATCATGTCCGGGTTCGACAGGACGACGTTCGCCTCGGTCCGGATCGTGCGGCGGTTGTGGCGCGGCGTGTCGCCGTCGTACGTGGCCGGGCGGAGGGCGTCGCCGACCGCCGGGTGCGACGCCTGCCACCGCTTCAGCGTCCCCAACTGGTCCTGCGCCAGGGCCTTCGTGGGGAAGAGGTACAGGGCGGTGGCCTGGGGGTCGGCGAGCAGCCGCTCCAGGACCGGCAGGTTGTAGCACATCGTTTTGCCGCTGGCGGTGGCGGTGACGACGACGACATCGCGCCCCCGGCGCGCCAGGTCCAGCGCCCGCGCCTGGTGGACGTACAGCCGCTCGATGCCGCTGCGCGCGAGGCCCTCGGCCAGGGGGGCGGGCAGGGGCTCGGCCGGGTCGGCGTACCGCGGCTCGCGGGCGGGCATCGCCCGGACGTGGGCCACCTGGCCGCGGTAGTCCCGCTCCTGCATGAGGTCCGCCAGGAACCGTCCGAAGCGGCCGGCGCGGTTGAGCGCCTTCGCCGCGCTTGCCGCGCGGTAGGGCTCCGGGCCCACCGCGCCGGAGACAGACGTGTCGCCTTCGCGCGGCGGGTCGGGAGACCCGCCGCGCGGGAAGTGGGCTGGTCGGTCCGCGCCGCGCCGCGTATCGGTGGGGGTGATCTTGGGACGCGGGTGTCGCGATCGCGCCATCGTGCGGTCTCCGCATGGAGACGGGGCGAGCGCCCGGACCGCGGGTCCGGAGGCTCGCCCCGTGCCGATCTCTATCTACCGCGCCGCGGCCGGCGCGTCAAGGGTATGTGCCACGGCCGGCCTTGTCCGGCCGTGCTGCGGCCCCAGATGACGCGCCGGGCAAGCCCGGCGGCTAAACATGGCGCCTCACCGGCGCCTCGTGTCCTCCACGCGGATGAGGATCGGGTTGCTCTGCACGTCGCCGGTCCACCACACCTTGTCGAGGCCGGCGTTTCCACCGCCGTTCGTCTTCGGCTTCCGGACCGTGTACGTGGCCGTCACGCGGTACGTGCCGGGTTTCGGGAAGCCGAAGAGGTTCCGGCCGAAGCGTTCGTACCGGAGGCTCTTGGCGTCGGCGAGGTCGGCCGCCGTCGGCGCCTCGATGGCGTCCAGTTTCTTTCCGTAGAGGACGTTCAGGTTGACGGTGCGGCCCCAGAAGGCGGCCTCGCGCAGGTACGCCCGCTCCGCCGGCGGGACGGTCTCGTCGGCCGGCCACGGGATGACCTGCCGGATCATCAGCGGCTGCGGGCTGTCGCCCACGGCCTCGACGGTCACCGTCAGCGTCCGCTCCAGGCGGGTATCGACGGCCACGGTGCGCGGCCCGTCGTTGATGAGCCGCAGTTCCACCGGCACCGGGTCGCCCAGCCGGTAGACGGTCCGCGTCGGCCGCAAGAGGGCCGCCAGGCCGAACGACGCTTCGCCGGGCGTGTAGGTGTGCGGCTCGGGCAGGTCGTCGCCGCCGGCCGCTTCGGCAGGCTCTGTTGAGGGCGGCTCGATCGGTTCCGGCTCCGGCTCGGCGGGTTCCGGTTCGTCGGGCTTCGGCGCCTCGGGCAGGTTCGTCACGCCCACCTGGAACGAGAAGCCGTTCGAGGCGATGCGACCCCGGCCGTCGGGCGTCGCCAGGAACATCGAGAAGGTGTACCGCCCCGCGGGCAGGGTGAAGTACTTGTCCAGGTCCACGGTCTCGGCGTAACTGGCCCCCGGCAGAATGAGGGCCGGCTGCGGGGGCGGCGGCGGGACCATGCCCGTCACCACGTTGCCCTTGTCGGTCACGGCCTCGCCGGTGGTCGTCCGGATGGTGATCCGCCCGTTGCCCGGCAGGTACAGTTTGCCGCCCTTTTCCACGATGGGGGCCTGGACGTACGTGGCCGAGTCCTGGCCGGTGTTCGTCAGCCGGACCTCGACGGTCTTGGCGCCGCGGACCGGAAAGACGGGCTCGACCGGCTTCACGGTGAGCCGCAGGTCCTGCCCGCCCGGCGCCGGCTGGGTCTCGGTGTCGGCGAGTTGGCGGAGGCGGTCGGCCTCCTTCGACTCGGCCGGCCAGGCCCGCGGGCCGACCATCTGGAACCGCCGCTGCGCCGCCTGCCCGAGCGGCTTCAACGGCGCGAGGTACTTGCGGCCCTCGACCTCGGCCCGGGGCTTGTCGAAGACCCGGACCACGCTGTCGACGTGAATCACGAGTCGTCCCGGCAGGAGTTGGCCTTTCAGGACGCCGAGCAGGGCGGCGCGGACCTCCCACACCAGCCGCGGGTCCACCGTGGGGTTCGCCTGGACGGTGTCCACCTGGAACTCCACCAGGAGCGGGGCACGGGCATACGCCTCCTTCAGCGGATCGGCGGGGCCGGCCTCGGCCGGCCCGGGGTCGGCCGGTGCGGCCTCGGCGGGAGGCACGGCGGCCGACAGCAGCATCAGGGCAAAGCACGTCCGGTACAACATGGGGGAATCTCCACAGCGGTCCCGTCTCGTCGGCCGGACGCCTCGTTCCCCGTGCCCGATAAAGGATGGCGTATGAGCCCATGAAGCGGCCGGGGGACGCCCGTCGGCGGACGGCATGCGTCGGTGTCGCGGTCTCCTTTGCGCGGACCCGAATCGGCCACACAGTGTACCGCGAGCCGCCGCCCGCGACAAGTCACCACCTGCCGAAACTGCCGCCCCATTCCGCGCGGCGGGGCTCCCGGCCCGCCGCGCGTTCCCCGTCGCGTGCTCCGGTGCCTGACACCTTTCTCCCGCCCGTTGAGCCGCCGACCGGAGGTCGGCGGTCGTTCGAACGACAAGACGGTCGCCGACGTGCCGTCGGCGGCTCAACGCGGGGCGGCGGCGTGCTGTGCCTTGACCTTTCCGCCTCATCTGTTATACCGGTCACACGGGCCGGGCAGAACGGCGCGGGGGCCGGCGGAGCGGACGAGGAGGCGGACATGACTCGCATAGCGCGATGGCTCTCGGCCGGAGGGTTGGGGCTGGTCCTGGCCCTCTTGTGCGGACCGGCCGGCGGGGCGGAGACCTCGGCCGCCTGGCCCACGTACCGCCACGACGCCTCGCGCAGCGGCATCGCCTCGGAGGCATTGGCGCCGCCGCTTGCGCCCGCGTGGACGTTCGTGCCGCCGCTTCCGCCCGAGCACGCCTGGGGCGACCCGCAGCCCAAGCCTATCGAGCACAACCTCGAACTGCCGCGCCTCCGTTTCGACGACGCGTACCACGTGGCGGCGGGGCAGGGGCTCGTGACCTTCGGCTCGTCGGCGGACGGGCAGGTGTACGCCCTCGACGCCGCCACCGGCGAGGTCCGCTGGCGGTTCGCCACCGAGGGACCCGTCCGCTGCGCGCCGACGCTGGCGGGCGGCCGCCTCTACGTCGGCTCCGACGACGGGCGGGTATACTGCCTGAACGCCGCCGACGGCGCCCTCGTCTGGACGTTCCGGGCGGCGCCGACGCCGGAGCGGTTGCTCGGCAACGGGCGGATGATCTCCGCCTGGCCCGTCCGGACGGGCGTCCTCGTGGCCGGCGGGACGGCGTACTTCGCGGCGGGCGTCTTCCCGGCCGAGGGGCTGTTCCTCTGCGCCGTCGACGCCGCCACCGGCCGGCTCCGGTGGACGAACGACACGTACGCCCAGGGCGGGCGGAGCGGCATCTCGCCGCAGGGGTACCTCCTCGCCTCGGCGGACCGCCTGTTCGTGCCGTCCGGACGCGCCATGCCGGCCGCGTTCGAGCGCGACTCCGGCCGCTTCCTCTTCCAGCGGAACTTCAGTTGGCGGGCCGTCGGCCTCTTCGGCGGCACGTACACGCTCCTCGCCGGCGACCTCCTCTTCAACGGCACCGAGCAGATCGCCGCCGTCTCCACGAAGGACGGGAAACTGGTGCTGAACGAGGGCCGGCCGTCGTACGAGCCGGCCGCCGGCTCCCGCCGGCTCATCGTGGCCGACGATTCGATCTACATGTTGACGGGGAAGGAGGCGGCCGCCTTCGCCCGAAAGGACTGGATCGACGTGCAGAAGCGGCTGACGACGTTCAAGCCGCGTATGATCGACCTGACCCGCCGCCTCGGCGACGTCCGCCGGCGCCTGCGCGACCGCGACAGCGACGGTCTCCGCAAGGAGGAGAAGCGGCTCGCGCAGGCAATCGAGAACCTCCAGCCGGAGAAGAAACGGCTGGCGGCGCAGTTGGCCGACTGCACCCACTGGCGGGTGCCGTGCGACGCCTCCGACGCCCTCATCCTGGCCGGCGGCACGCTGTACGCGGGCGGCGAGGACAAGGTCCTCGCCCTGGAGACGGGCTCCGGCAAGACGACCTGGTCCGCCGAGGTCGAGGGCCGGGCCCGCGGCCTGGCCGTTGCCGAGGGGCGCCTGCTCGCGAGCACGCACACGGGGCGCATCTACGCCTTCGCCGCGGGCGAGGCGGGCGCCGCCGGCGCCAGGACGGTCACCGTCAAGGCGACGAATGATCCGTTCCCGGAGGATGAGGCCGCCGGCCGCCGCGAGGCGGCCGAGGACATCGTCAAGGCGTTCGGCCTCGCGCGCGGCTACGGCCTGGTGCTCGGCGGGGACGGGCCGCTCGCGCTGGAACTGGCTCGCCGAACGGACCTCCGGCTCCACCTGCCCGTCTCGGACGCCTCCACGGCCGCGCGACTCCGCCGGGCCCTCGTCGAGGCGGGCGTCCACGGCAGCGGTGTCACCGTGACGCGCGCGCCGCCCGGGCCGCTGCCGTACAGCGACTATTTCGCCCGCGTGGTCGTGTGCACGGCGGACTTCTTCGCCGATAAGTCGGTGGTGCCCGCCGAGGAGGTGGCCCGGATGCTGAAGCCGTGCGGGGGCATCGTGCTGATGGAGCGGCCGGCGGGCGCCGAGGAGCCTCCGCCCGCCGCCATGCAGACGTGGATGGACGCCCTCCGCGAGGACCTGGCCCGGTCCGGCGAGGTGGCGCCCCAAGCCGCCGCCGGCCGATGGCTCGCCTTCCGCCGCGGCGCGCTCGACGACGTTGGCGCCTGGACCCACGAGTACGGCGACGCCGGGAACACCGGGTCGTCGGACGACGGCCGGGTCCGCGGGCCGCTCGGCATCCTGTGGTACGGCCGGCCGGGACCCGCCGAGATGCCGAACCGTCACGCGAGCGCGGCCTCGCCGCTGGCAGTGGGCGGCCGGCTGTTCGTCCAGGGCGAGAACGTCCTGATGGCCTACGACGCGTACGACGGCGTGCGCCTGTGGCGGCGGGAGGTGCCGGGGGCCATGCGGCTGGGCCTGAAGACCCGGACGTCGAACCTCGCGGCCCGGCCCGACAGCGTCTTCGTCGCCGTCGAGGACCGCTGCCTCCGCCTCGACGCCGCCACCGGCGAGACCGTCCGGACGTACAAGTGCCCCAAGGGCGACGGTTCCCAAGCATGGCGATACATCGCCGTGGACGGCGACCGCCTCTTCGGGTGCACGCAGGGCGGGCTGCTCTTTGCCTTCGACGTGGACTCCGGCGACGTCCGCTGGACGCGGCAAGGGAAGGAGGTCATGGAGACGACCGTCTGCCTGGACGGCGGCCGCCTCTTCTACGTCGGCCGCCACGTGACCGACGACGAGCGGAAGAAGGGCCTGGCGGGCATCGACCCGAAGAAGCGGGTGGACCGTCGGGGGCGGCCCGTCCCGCCGGACGTGCGGAGGGTCGTCGCCCTCGACGCCGCCACCGGCAAGCCCGTCTGGCAGCGGCCGCAGTACGTCGGCGACTGCGTCAGCATCAGTTCGGGCGGCGGGGACCTCTCGGTGATGACGGCCGGCGGCGTGGTGCTCTTGTGCGGGCAGCCGTGGAACGGCCATTTCTGGGAGGAGTTCTTCGCGGGCGCGTTCTCCCGCCGCAGCCTTATCGCCCTCTCGGCCGACGACGGCCGCGAACTCTGGTCCGGACGCAAGGGCTACCGCAGCCGCCCGCTCATCGTCGGCGACACCATCTACGCCGAGCCGTGGGCCTACGACCTGCGGACCGGCGAGCCGAAGACGCGGCGCCATCCGGTGACCGGCGCCTACGGCCGGTGGCAGATGGCCCGGCCGGGCCATCACTGCGGGAACATCGTCGGCGCGCCGCACGCGCTCTTCTTCCGGTCCGGCTCGACGGCGTACTACGACCTCGCCGCCGACGAGGGGACGGCCCACTTCGGGTCGCAGCGGCCCGGGTGCTGGATCAACTGCATTCCTGCGTGCGGCCTGGTGCTGATGCCCGAGGCCAGCAGCGGATGCGTGTGCCCGTTCTCGCTGCATTGCACCATCGCGTTTCACCATCGCAAGCGGAATCGCGTGTGGGGGATGGCGAGCGCCGACGGGCCGGCCACGCCCGTCCGGCACCTGGCCGTCAACTTCGGCGCCCCCGGCGACCGCCGCGGACCCGACGGGAGGCTGTGGCTGGCGTATCCGCGGCCGTACCAGGGCCGGCTCGTCCTGGACCTGGACCTGGGGGTGGACTGGAAGACGGCGTGGGGCCATCGCATGGCCCATCCCGATTTCGTGGAGGTGGCCGGCACGGACACCCCTTGGCTGTACGCGGGGGCGCTGGCGTCGCGCGAGGCGTACCGCTTCACCGTCCCGCTGACGAAGGAGGACGGGAAGGAGGCGGCGTACACGGTCCGCCTGCACTTCTGTGCGCCGGAAGGCGAGGCGCCCGGCCGCCGGCGGATGGACGTGACGCTCGCCGGCAAGACCGTCCTCGAGGGCCTCGACGTGGCGAAGGAAGCGGGCGGGACGAACCGGGCCGTCGTCAAGACGTTTGAGGGTGTGCGGGCGGGCACGTCGTTGACGGTGGCCTTGAGCCGGACGGCCGGCGAGGGGCTGGGCCCGCTGCTCGCGGCCATCGAGGTGAGGCGGGAGTGAGAGCGCGCCGGGTGCCACGCTTTCGCGATTCTGCGAAAGCCTGCGCCGCCGACGTGTTCGAGTGTCGGCAGGGTTTCGAGGTGCGCGTCGAGGCCGGTGT
>JAWODB010000164.1:0-4296 GCA_046483505.1 Phycisphaerae bacterium | reverse complement strand
CATAGCAGCAAGAAGCTGGGTGATATCCTGATCGAACTCGGATCGATCACCGAAAATCAGATCAGAGAAGCCTTGGAGTTTCAGATGGGCATACCGTTTGTGGATGCCGTCGGCCGTCTCGACCTTGCCGCCCATCTTCTTCAGCGCCTCGCGCACGAGGTCATTGCACGTGTCGATGAGTATGGGGAAGGTGTACGGCGTGTGGCTGAACTTGCCCTCCGGGTTCAGGGCCGACACGTACTTCTCGGGCAGGTTCTCAAAGCCCATCGTGGTGAAGAGGATGCCGGCGGCGTTGGAGGGGTTGCAGTCGGAGTCCTGGCCGCAACGCGTCGAGATGAGAATCGTCCGGTCGGGGTCGCCCTTGCCGTAGAGCGTGCCCATGAGGATGTACGCCCCGTTGAGTTTGGCGTCGATGCTGAAGTCGCCCTTGCCGCCGGGCCCCGAGCACAGGCCGTGTGTGTACAGGGGGCTGGCGTGGTACTTCTGCTCGATCCACCCCCAGGTTTTCTTCCAGTCATCGGGATTCACCTCGTACCAGGCGAGGACGTCGCGGACCATCTCGGCGTACTGGCACTCGGCGGGGATGCACGCCAGGCCCGCCTTCGCGATGGCGACCATGTCGTCGGTGAAGAACGCTTCGGCATACATGCCGCCCACGAACTGGCCGGCGTACACGCCGTCGCCGTAGTTCATGAGCCGGCCGAACGTCTCGCCGAGACGGATGACGAGGTTCGGCATGCCGGGGGCGATGAGGCCCGCATAGTCGGCCTCGATCTGGTAATCGATGTCGTCGGCGTGCTTGTTGAACCGCGGGTGGCCGGAGTCCGGCGGCGCGATGCCGCGCCGCAGGTTCGTCCGGCCGGCGTTGTTCGCGTGCCACAGGGGATACCCGGAGTTGGCGAAGTCGATGCCCGCCCGCCGGATGGAGCAGTCCAGGCCGTACTCCTCCAGTGTCTGAAGGAACGTCATCTCCACGTAGATGTCGTCCTGGTGGAACTGGTTGATCATCTGGGGTTTCCACGTGGGCATCTCGTCTTCCGGGATGATCTCGCCGCGCTTCCTGAACTCGGTGGGCCCGCCCCATCCGACGCCGGCCATCTGGCCGATCCAGCCGGCCTTCATCTTGCTGACGTATTCCTCCACGGGCAGCCGGCGGACCTTCTCCGCGCCCTGGGCGGCGCCGGCGGCGACCATCATCCCGGCCGCGCACGCGGCCACGAGCGTCCATCCTCCGAAGACACGCATGGTAAGTCCTTTCCCTGTTTGCGACCGTCAGCGGTAGCGCGGTGGGTCTCGCACCCACCGCGCTCGAAACGCCTCTGGGAGGGCTGCGCGGCGGGTACGGAGACCCGCCGCGCGCGAGTCCGCGTTGTAGGGTTAATCACGCGCGTCGGCGGCCGGTTCCGCCGCCGATTCCCGCGCCGCCCGCTGCCGCCGGGCACGCCGGACCAGCGGCACCACCACCCCGTGCACGTACGCCAGCGCCAGGCCCCCGGCCACCACGCCTGTCACGAACGTCTGGACCCAGTTATCATAATCGAATTGCGGCAGCCAGCGGTACAGTTGACCGAGCCACGTGCTGACCACCACCCACATGCTCACCAGGGCGGTGCCGCGCCACCGGGCCGCCGTCGGCTGCCGGCGCCACAGCAGCGCCGTCACCAGGGCGACGGGCAGCGCGACGGCCGCCAGGGCCAGCGTGCTTTGCAGCACGTACCGGAGGTCCGCGTCCTCCCACACCTCTCCGAACGTCTCGCCGACGCCCCAACCCATCCGGTTGGCGACGAGGGTGGCCACGGTGCGCGGCCAGAGGGCGAACGGAATCAGGATGGCCAGGGCGGCCAGTTCCCGCTTCAGGCCGCCGCCGATGTCCTCGCGCGCGTCCCCCTTCATCCACCACGCCGCGAGCGCCCCGCACGCCGCGCACACGGCCACGAGGCCGGCCGCCGTGACGGCAGCCACGTCCAGCGTGCCCGGCGACCGGATGAGGCTGCGCGGCCCGAGCAGCAGGTTCTCCGCCACGTGGCTCGCGTACAGCGCCACGACCACGCCCACCGCCAGGACGGGCGCCAGGACCGACCACTCCGCCTGCCGCCGCGACACGTCCGTGTGATACGCCGTCAGCCCCAGCGCCGCCGCCACCAGCACCATCGCGACGACGGGCCCGAAGATCGGCACCAGGAAGAACAGGTACGGGGCGTTGACGCGGACGACGGCCATGCTCAGCGGCACGACCATCACCAGCAGGCCGACCGGGAAGAGCACGATGCCCAGCAGGTGTTTCCGGAAGATCTCCATGCCGTCTCCGCTGTTCCAATTCCGGCAGGCGGGTGGCACGCTTTCGCGCCTTTTGCGAAAGCGTGCCATCCGCCATTTTCCTCACTCCAGCCCCGGCAGCGGCCCCTTCGCCACCAGCGCCAGCACCACGTAATACGCGACGAAGAGCCCCAGCAGCGGCAGCCCGTGCCATCGCTTGAACTTCTTTCCGCTCGTCCATATATAGATCCGCACCAATCCCACCGCCAGCAGCATGACCGGGAAATGGAGGTAGAAGAAGAACGGCGCGACCTCGAGCGGCCCCGCCGCGCTCGCCGACGCCCCCACCACGAACAGCACGTTCAGCACGTCCGCCCCGATGACGTTGCCGACCAGCACCTCGGGGTGCCCCTTCACGATCGACGCGATGGCCGTCACCAGTTCCGGCAGGCTCGTCCCGAACGCGACGACGATGACCGCGAGGATATCCGGCGGCACGCCGTGACGCGTGCAGATCGTGGTCACGGACCCGATCAGCACCTGCGACGCCGCCGCCACCAGCCCCAGCCCTGCCAGGCAAAGAAATGCGTTCCACCCGACGGCCCAGGCGGGATGGCGGCGCTCCGCCGGCTTCGCGCCCTCCTCGGGCAGGTCGACCTCTTCGGGCAGCGTTACCGCCTGCGGGTGCCGCCGCGCCCAACGGACCGAGACGACCATGTACGCACCCAGGAGGACGAGGAAGAAGATGCCCGCCGCACGCGGGATGGTCGCGCCCTCGATGCCGCCCACCGCCACCGCCATCGTCACCGCGACGGCCACGAGCAGCGCCGCGGCGCCGAGTTGCAGCCACCCGTGGCGGTTCAGGATGAACCGGTCGAGCGGCAGGCGCACCAGCAGCAGGCTCAGGCCCAGGATCAGGGCCGTGTCGCAGATGATGGAGCCCACGGCGTTGCCGAGGGCGAGGTCCGGCTCTCCCTGTACCGCCGCCAGCACCGAGACGAACGCCTCCGGGCTCGTCGTGCCGAGGCTGACGACGGTGGCCCCGATGATGACCTTCGAGACGCCCAGCGTCGCCGCCAGCCGCGCCCCGCCCGTGACCGCCCGGTCCGCCCCGAGGACGAGGCAGACGATGCTCCCCGCCGTGTAGAGCCAGAGCCAGGCGTCCGCCTGCTCGAAGAAGGCGTCCGGGATGAGGTTGGCGAGGATGGGCGTCACGGGTACGTTCCTGGGCCGAACCGGTAGGCATTATACGGCGCCGGGGACGTGCGCCCAGCGATTCAGGCCAATGCGGAACGCGGAATGCGGAGTGCGGAACGAACGGCTGACGACAACGGCCACGGCACGAATGTCGGGGCGGCGTCGGGGCATGCGGAGCCGTCCATGTTCGCCGGCCGGCTTGCGGGCCGCGCGCCGTTGCCTACAGGCCGCAGGCCTCCTTTAGCATTTGGCATTTAGCATTTGCCATTGCGGGGGGCGGCCACGGCGAGATTCCTCGGCTCGGCCCTGAAGGGCCTCGCTCGGAATGACAACCTCGGCCCTACGCCCGCCGCCGCGCCAGCCGCCGCACGAGTTTCCACGCCTCCATCGCCGCCAGCGGGATGACGCACAGACCCAGGGCCGTCGCCCACTGGCCGGACGTCAGGTCCACCGTGTGGCAGATGCCCTGGGCGGCGGGGACGAGGACGGCGGCCAGCAGGATGCCGGCAGAGACCACGCACGCCCCGCCCAGGTACAGGTTCGTCAGCGGGTTGATCTGCCACACGTTCCGCCGGAAACTCCGCGACGCCGGCGCCCGGACCAGTTCCGAGATCGCCAGCGTCACGAACGCCATCGTCCGCCCGACCTCCAGGCCGCCGCTCGCCAGGCCGAGCCAGAACGAGAGGACCAGCGCCAGCCCGATGAACGCCGCGTTGAACCCGATGAACCCCATGAGGCCGGGCGTCAGGATGCCCTCGGTCGGCCGCCGCGGCGGGCGGGCCATGATGTCCGGCTCCGGCGGGTCCATCCCCAGCGCCAGCGCCGGCAGCCCGTCGGTCACCA
>JAWODB010000044.1:0-7399 GCA_046483505.1 Phycisphaerae bacterium | reverse complement strand
GGTCTCCGTACCCGCCGCGCTCGAAGCCCCGATTTCAGATGGGCGCGGCGGGTACGGAGACCCGCCGCGCAGCAGAAACCGAGGGCCGACCGTGACCCCCCGCAACCAACTCATTCCCCACGTCATCGAGGAAACCGGCCGCGGCGAGCGGGCCTACGACATCTACTCCCGCCTGCTGAAGGACCGCATCATCTTCCTGGGCGGCGGCATCGAGGACGATACGGCCAACCTGGTCATCGCGCAACTGCTGTTCCTCCAGAACGAGAACGCCGACGCCGACATCTCGGTGTACCTGAACTCGCCGGGCGGCCTCATCACCGCCGGCATGGCCGTCTACGACACGATGCAGTTCGTCGGGTGCGACGTGCGGACGTACTGCCTCGGCCAGGCCGCCAGCATGGGCGCGGTGCTCCTGGCCGCCGGGGCGAAGGGCAAACGGTTCGTCCTGCCCAACAGCCGCATCCTCATCCACCAGCCGATCGGGGGCGCCCGCGGCCCGGCCACGGACATCGGCATCCAGGCGGAGGAGATCCTGCGCCTCCGGACCCGCCTGAACCAGATCCTCGCCGACCATACCGGCCAGCCGATGGAGCAGATCGAGAAGGACGTCGACCGCGACCGGTTCATGTCCGCCGAAGAGGCCGTCGAGTACGGCATCGCCGACGAGATTGTCACGAGCCTGGCGAAGAAGGATGAGTGACGAAGTGACGGAGTGACGGAGGCGCCGGGCGGCATGGCCGCTCGGCGGCCGTGAGGTTTGTGCGGGGCCAAGCTACGCCGCTCAGAGGCCATCTCCCGTTATCTGTTTCGCGCCACCAATCAGTGTCTTCGCTGCGCGGTGGGAAGTCACCAGCACTGCCGACCGCGCGGTCGGGGCCCGTTAGGGGTCTTCCCATGGCCAGCGAGCAATCACGAGAAGAAGGGCGTCAGGAAGGCGGCAGCAGGCGTTTCCGATGGCGTTCCCTGGTGTTCAACGCCGTCGTGTCAGCCGTCGTGGCCGCAGTCGTGGCCACATTCTTCAATTGGCTGGACCTGGGAACGCGTTCGAGGGAGGATCTCCGCGCTCACCTTGTGTCCTTCGACATGCCGATTGGCGACGTTGTTCGCTTCGAGGTTGAATTCGTGAATACAGGGAATCGCAAAGCGACCGTCGCCGAGATTGTGCCCGGCGTGTCTTTTGAGCGAGGTGGGGCGATCTTTCCTGGCGCCGGGAACTGTGAGGTGATCCCTCCCAGGTTCACCATCGACCCGGGCGACATCCAAAAGGTATCAGTTGAACTTCGGGCGGATACCGACCGGCTCTATCACAATGCGGGCGCTGCCGCACGGCTGTTTTCGGGCGTTGAGCCTCGGCCGGGCGAGCGAGAGGTGCAACTGGCTTTGGGTATTCGTGCGCGGGATTACCACGGCGTTGGCTACAAGGGGCTCTGGAAGTTCGCCACATTGCGCCTCACCTCCGACCGCATCGTAAGTTGGTGCTCGGCACAGGAGAGCATCCGCTTGTTCGGCAGCGAGTTCCGCGCGTCCCCAGAAGGGTGGGACCTTTTGCCCTTTTCTCCACGGTGGGACAACGCGGCGAACAAACCAGAGCGCCAAGGCAACGGTGAATCTCGCGGGACTGAACGGTAGGCGTGAGGTCCTGGAGACGGCAATACCCCGCCGCCGGGCGGAATGGCGCCAGGCTCTTTCGCTGCGGCCCGTCCCTATCGGCCGATTCTCCTATTCGATGTGCCCGATACCGCCGAGCCCTTCCTGAAAGCCTTTCCTCGTCCACGTCTCGCGAAAGCCCTTCGTGAATTGCCACGCAAGGCCTCGGCCGAGGCCCGTCCGCTGAAGCACTTCTTCCAGAGAGATGCCCTGCCCGGCCCGGTCGAGGTTCCCGATGACCTTGTACACGATGCTGTCCGCCGAACATATCAGGCAGGGGTCGCCTGAATCCAGGAGGAAGGCCAGGGATTCCGCCTCACCCGCGTCGAGCCGCTCGAAGTAGGAGGGGTCGAACCGGGAACGAAACGCCGCAAGTTCAGAAAGCCGCACGTCGAAGACTGTAATCCTGCCTGCTTTGGCATCCGGCGCAAGGTCGAAGTCCTGTCTTTCGCCGGTATCGTCTTCGTAGAAGTGTGCCTCGTTTTCCGCGACCGTCCTGGAGAGGTGAACGTCGCACACCTCGACCACTCTGTCCCAGATGCCTTGCCTGAAGAGTTCGATGACGATATTCGCGTCAAGCAGGAGTAAGTGGAATTTCTTCATCCTCGGCGGCCTCCTGCGTGACATACGTCATCGCCTTCTGGCGCGAGATGTCGAGGTATTCGGCAAAGCGGCCGACCGACATGGCTCCATGCCGCAGGGCCTTGATGGCTAACGCTTTGTAGCGTTCGGGACACGTCTCGGGTCGTGTCTGCTCGCGCTCCTCAAGCACAGGGGACAACGCTTTTGCCCGCTCGATCAGCGCCTTTGTCTTGTCCGCATCGTCAGACAGCATGTGCAGGTTGTGCATGCGCCACAGCAGCGCTTCGACGGAGACATCGAACTGGCGAGCCACGTCGAAAAGGCCCTCGAAGGGGAGCCCGCCGTCCTTGACCTTGCGGTTCAGCGCCGCGCGCACGGCATCGGAAGGCATCAGGGCGCTCTTGGCAAAACACTGGGCGAGCCGCTCTTCCGTTTCGCTGGCACACCAAGAGGTTGCTCCGTTGGCCACGGGATGCCGAAAGATATGCCATGTCAGGAGGTGGAAGAGTTCGTGAGCAAGATCGAAGTTCCGGCGCCACCGCGCGTTGGCGGCATTGAGCAGGACGGCGGCGCCGAAGGCGTCGCTCTTCGCCGAAGCGGCCGTGCCCGTGGGTTTAAACTCCAGGTGGAAGATCTTCACACCGCAGACCTCTTCCAGCACGGGCAGGAGAGAGTGGCCGGGCCAGTCGCCAAGTTCCAGGCTATCGCGCACACGCTTGGCAAGGGCTTCGGCGTCGGGATATCCGTAGCGTTCCGCCCGGCCGCTGGCTTGGGGCAGGCTAACCGGGATCTCCTCCCCCGTCCAAACCTCCAGGTTATGGTACTGCTCGCACAGGCGCAGAAAATGAGCCTCGACATCGGCGGCCTCCGTGTCGGGCTTCTCCCTCCAAAGCACTTGCTCTTGAGGAATTGGGCCGTCCTCCAGGAAGAAGGAAAGGGAACGGCGGTAGGCCGAGGCCAGTTTCTGCAATTGAGCGAGGCTAGGTTCGCGCCGCCCGTTTTCGAATTCGGAAAGCGACGACGGGCCGATGCCCGTCGTCTCACAGACTTGGAGCTGTTTCAGGCCGGCGCGTTCGCGCGCGTATCCGAGGCGTTCGGGGATGTTCACGGGGCGGGCCTCCCTCGCGGCAGTTTGAAGACACAGAAGATTATACCCCATTATTCGGCGTTTTGCAAATGGGACCTTCGTGAAAACAGAACTCCGGGGCCAAGGGTTCCCGGTGCCTACTTCCTGAACACCGTCTCCCCGATCCGTCTGATGGGCAGGGCCATCGGGCCGTAGGGCGTGGTCACGTCCATCGTGCCCGTCAGGTCGTAGCCGGCGCCCTGGCCCGTCAGGACCTGCCAGGCCGCCATCCCGAGTTGCTTCGGCGAGAGGGAGAGGGGCAACTTGACCACGGCGGACCCGCCGTCGGCGGCAAACTGCACGGGCACCTTGCCCTCCTTCTTCAGCGGCAGCCGGAGCGGCCCGTCGGATCCGCGGGCGTTCCGCGGCTGGTTGCCATTCTATCCGGGCGAGGGGGGTGGCGGGAGAGGCGCCTCGGAAAAACCGCGGCGCTCCAGCGAGTTACGGCCGCTCGGAGGCGCGGCGGGTCCGGAGACCCGCCGCGCGGGAAGCAGCGCGCGCCGGGTGACTCCGACGGACGGCCCTGCTGCCCCTGCCGCCTTCGTCACTGCGTTACTCTTCCTGCGAGGCTGGCATCGAGCCGAATCGCCTCGCCCGCCTTCAGCCGGAAGTCGGCCACCGTGTCATCGTACCGCACGCGCAAGGGGTTGCCGAGCGTCGAGCGGACCGTCGCCTCGGTCAGCCGCCCGTCCTCCCACGCCAGGTCGACCTCGAACCCCCCGCGGGCGCGCAGTCCTTCGACGCGGCCGGACGTCCACGCAGGCGGTCGGGCGGGGAGCAGGTGGACCTCGCCGGCGTGGCTCTGAAGGAGGGCCTCGGCCACGCCCGCACACCCTCCGAAGTTGCCGTCAATCTGGAACGGCGGATGGTTGTCGAAGAGGTTCGGATGGGTGCTCTTTGCGAGCAGGGCCTGGACGTTCTCGCCGACCTTCGCACCGTCGCGGAGGCGGGCCCAGAAGTTGATGATCCAGGCCCGGCTCCAGCCCGTGTGCCCGCCGCCGTGGGCGAGGCGGTGCTCCAGGGTCTTGCGGGCCGCCGCCGCCAGATCCGGCGTCTCGGTCACCGAGATGATCTTGGCCGGGTGCAGGCCGTACAGGTGCGAGACGTGCCGGTGGCCGGGATGCGGTTCCTCGAACGGCTCGGGCCATTCCATGATGCGGCCGTCGGGGCCGATGCGCGTGGGGGCGAGGCGCGCCAGCGCCGCCTCGAGTTTCTTGCGGAACGCGGCGTCGGTGTCGAGCGCGCGGCTCGCCTCGATGCAGGCGGTGAAGAGGTCGCGGATGATCTGCTGGTCCATCGTGGGCCCCATCGTGAGGTGGGCCGTCTTGCCGTCCGGCGTCCGGAAGACGTTCTCCGGCGACGTGGACGGCCCGCTGACGAGCCGGCCCGTCTTCGGGTTCTCGACGAGCCAGTCCAGGCAGAACCGGGCCGCCTCTTTCATGAGCGGGTAGCCGCGTTCGGCCAGGAACGCGCGGTCGCCGCCGTAGAGATAATGCTCCCACAGGTGGCGGGCGGACCAGGCGACGCCCATCGGCCACATGCCGTAGCCGGGCCGGCCGATGACGTCGGCGAACCACCAGGCGTCGGTGGTGTGATGGGCGCAGAAGCCCCGGCAGCCGTACGTCTCCTTCGCCACCCTGCTGCCGCGGGGGCGGAGGTTCGCGACGAGCCGGAAGAACGGCTCGTGGCACTCGGCGAGGTTCGTGACCTCGGCTGGCCAGTAATTCATCTGGATGTTGATGTTAACGTGGTAGTCGGCGTTCCAGGGCGGCTTCATCTTCTCGGCCCAGAGGCCCTGGAGGTTGGCCGGCATGCACCCGGGGCGGGAGGACGAGATCAGCAGGTACCGCCCGAACTGGAAATAGGTGTCGATGAGGTCGGGGTCGAGCGCCCCGTCGCGGACGCGCGCCAGGCGCGCATCGGTCGGCAGGCGTGCGGCCGCCGGGTCCGCCGGCCCGAGGTCCAGCGTGCACCGGCGGAAGAGGCGGCGATGTTCCGCCAGGTGGGCCTTCCGGAGCGCCTCGTACGGCTTCGCCGCCGCGGCCGCCAGGTCCGTCTCGCACGTCTTGTGCGGGTCGCCGCCGTCGTAGTCCGTGGCGGCGGCGATGAGGAGGGTGGCGGCGTCGGCGGCTTCGACGTGCAGTGACGTCTCGCCGGCCTCGACGCGTCCGCCCTCGGGGAGGACCTGCATCTGCGCCTCGAACCGCACGCCCTCGTTGGCCGCCCGGCCCTTCATGACCAGGCGGTCGGGGCCGGCCGCGGCGACCGTCGCGTTTGCCGGGCGGGAGAGGGCGGCGTCGAACGTCACGCGTCCATCCTCGTCGCACGCGATGCGGACGGCGATGACCCCGTCGGCGGGGCTGGCGAAGACCTCCCGCACGAACCGCGCCCCGCGGTCGGTGAACTCGGTCCGCGCGACGCCTGAGTCGAGGTCGAGGCTGCGGCGATAGCGGGCCGCCTGCTCCACGCCCGAGAGGCGCAGCGCCAGGTCGCCCAGCGTCTGGTACGTGTGCGTGCCGGTGGGGAGGCGCTTCCCCATGATCTTGCGGGCGACGAGCCGCTCGGCCTCGACGTACTTGCCCGCGAAGAGGAGGCGTCGGGCCTCGGGCAGGGCCTGGCGGGCGGCCGGGTTCGCGCGCTCCACGGGGTGGCCCGTCCAGAGCGAGTCGACGTTGAGTTGGATCCGCTCCTCGTCCACCTTGCCGAAGACCATGGCGCCGAGCCGGCCGTTGCCGACCGCCAGCGCCTCGGTCCATTTCGTGGCGGGCCGGGTGTACCAGAGGACGAGGTCGCCCTCCGGCGGCCCGGCGGCAGCGACGAGTTTCCGGGCCGAGAAGCCGTGGCGTTTGGCGGCGGCCTCGGCTATCCGGACGGCCTCGGGCGCGCCGGGGTCGGCCGGCCACCGGGCCCAGGCGGGGTCGTCGCCGGTGCGGAACTGCCAGTGGCCCGAGAGGTCGATGCCGCCCGCGTCGCACGCCAAGCCGAGCGGGCCCTCGCAGAGGCCGCCCCGCCCGCCGTCGTCGTACACGCGGACCGCCACCAGGTTCCACCCGCCGAAACGGACGGCCTTCGCCGGCACCCGGTACCCGCGCTTCACCTGCCAGGCGGTCCGCGCGTCGGGCGGCAGGGAGCCGGTCGCGCCGATCTTCGTGCCGTTGACGAACGCCTCGTCGCAGTCGTCGATGCGGCCGAGGTCGAGGGCGAGGTCGCGGCCCTGCCACGCCTCCGGCACGCGGACGAACGCGCGGTACCAGGCGAAGCCGTCGTGGCTTCCGGGCCCGCCCGCCGCGGCGCTCCAGTAGGCGGGCGCCTCGATGTACCGCCATCCCTCGGGCGGGGCGGCGCCGAGGGCGGGGCCGGCGGCGAGCAGCAGGACGGTCAGGATGGCAAGCGGAACGCGGCGGGCCATCACCATCTCCTTCAGGTTGGACGGTCAGGAGGGTCACGCTACGCTTCGGCGGCCTCGGCGGGCTCCGGCGGCGTCTTGCGGGGCAGGTGGATGACGAACGCGGTGCCCTGGCCCGGCTCGGAGTTCACGGAGATGAAGCCTCCGTGATCCTGGATGAGTTTCTGGGCGGCGGCCAGGCCGAGGCCGGTGCCCCCGTGCCCCTTGGTGGAGTAGAAGGCGTTGAAGATGTTGGGCTGGGCGTCGCGCGGGATGCCGGGGCCGTTGTCGGCCACGGCGATCCAGACCTCGCTGCCGTGGGGGGAGAGGCGGGTGGCCACCTCGACCCGTCCGCGGACGGCCGGCACGGCCTCGACGGCGTTCGAGAGGACGTTCAGGCACGCCTGGTGCAGGCCGTCGGGGTCGACCAGGATCTCGGGCAGCGACGTATCGAGTTTCGTGGTCACCTGGACCTGCTTCTCTCTGGCGGGGCTCTGGAGGAGTTCGACCAATGCCTGTTTATCCAGCATGATACAGGCCAGTAGCTCAATTGGCAGAGCAGCGGTCTCCAAAACCGCAGGTTGGGGGTTCGATTCCCTCCTGGCCTGCCAGCTTCCCTCAAGTTGGCGTGCCCCTCAAGAATTCCTTTATCGTTCGCT
>JAWODB010000043.1:0-3257 GCA_046483505.1 Phycisphaerae bacterium | reverse complement strand
GTGGGCGCAAAACATAGATGCCATGAAGTCGGCACTCCGAAGATGCCTTCCGGATGATATGGGCGTAGTCGAGAACCGAGGCCCAGTCCTCGCAGCTGCTTGGAAGGTAGTTCGGCGACTCCATGTATCCCAGGACTTCGAGCGTTTCGTCGATGGCCATGCCTTTCTCCACTTCCGGAGGGAAGTAGGCCGGTGACCGAGCGCTGAGTATATTCTTCCTGACAGCGATGTCAACCGAGCGGTCCCCGGCCTACCAGATGACAGCGGGTCGTTATTCGAGGTCTATCTACGCCGCGTCGCCGTGGCGCAGAGGTAAGCTCCCTTATGGTCCTGCGGCCGTCTCCCGCGTGGTGAGTCGTCTGCCGCAGTGCCGACACTCCCTTCGCCTCATGATCCGTCCACCCCAGGCCCGGCGGGTGTAGACGACGCGCAGATGACGGCAACCACAGTGGCGGCAGACGAGACCCCTCTGATCCACGGCCGTCCGGTCGTTCTGGTTCACCTGGGGAACCGCCATC
Source organism: Phycisphaerae bacterium (assembly GCA_046483505.1). Classification (GTDB taxonomy): domain Bacteria; phylum Planctomycetota; class Phycisphaerae; order FEN-1346; family FEN-1346; genus BS750m-G62. Next base: position 2,739 of record JAWODB010000043.1, on the reverse strand, counting down.
AGCGCTTCCTCCGTTGGAGGTCCGAGAGCCGCACCCTCTGCCGCTTCGCCTGTTCCCGCACCTCCGTGCCGAACAGCACCGCCCCCTGGATGGACCCCGCCACGGCAGCGCCGACGAGACAGTCGAACCAGTGGTTGTCGGGGTTGCCGGCGCGGGGTTTCCATTCGTCGACGGTCCGGCCGCGGCCTTCCGTCTTGACGCGGTACTCGGCCGTCAGGTGGTCGGCCAGGAGCCGGTGGTCCGTGCCGGACGCGCGACGTCGCGGGCTGCGCAACCGGGCAGCCCCAGAGCCTTTCCCCGCGTTCCCGTCCTCCCCGTCCCGCGAACCCGGTCGCAGGGCCTTGCGGCCGAAGAGCGAGAGGCATCCTGGGTCACCCATCGGCACGGCCAGGCGGGCGTGGACAAACGACTTCCAGTAGTTCGTGTCGATCACCGCGTGCCGCACGGCCCGGCGGCCCTTGACGTTCGGAATTCGCCAGTGGTGGCCGACCCGGTCACCGGCTTTCCGCTTGTACTCGGCGAACGGCACGCTGGAGGCCCCGACGTACCGCCCGTGGCTCGGCAAGAGCACCGCCGAGTGGGCCGACTGCCGGCAGAACTGGTACACGACGTCGGTCGACTGACCCCAGTTCGCGTCGATGAGGCACCGCTCGATTCGCATGGCGGCCCCGTCGTCCCGGCGCCACTCCTTATCCAGCAACTCCTCGGTCAGTTTCTCGAGGCCGCCGTAGATGCTCCCTTCCAGGCCGGCGCCCGGCTGGGCCCGCCCGAGCGTCCGCGTCACGTCCCGCAGCGTGAAGTAGGTCCGTTTCTGCTCGGGCCAGACGCCGTAGTCCAGGACGTAGCCCGTGAAATCGTCCTCCCACGCCGCGACGAGGTAGAAGAGGCACTCCTTCTGCACGTCGATGAAGGCCGTGACGTGGGTCGCCCCGACCGGCACCTCGCCGCGGCGCATGCCGTTGGTCTTGGCCGCGATCTGGTCAGCCGTCAGCATGTCCGGGTCGCCCTCGTCCTCCGGCAACGGCTCGTTCTGGTACTCGGCGAAGAACGCGGCCTCGTCCTGGAGCCGCAGGTTCATCGCGTGCTGGATGGCCGAGAGTTCATCCGGATGGTGCCGCTGGGGCCAGGCGACCTTTGCCCCGGCGTCCATCTCCGCCCGGTGCTTGCGGTAGAACGCGGTGGCCTCGGACCCATCGCCGCCGTTGGCCAGGGAGTCGGCCCGGATCTGGGCGTACTTGGCCCAGAGTTTCTCGTTCGTGGGGAACGCATAGACCATCTTCGTGCGTTCGCCCTGCCATTCCGGGTGCTTCTCGCGGTCGAGGATGCGGTCGGCCATGTCGCCGGGGCGGATGACGGTGCACGGCATGACGCCCGCGATCTTCTTGCCGGGCCCGCCGAGGCCCAGGACAGCCCCGGCCAGGATCGACTCGCGTTTCTGGCACTGGGCGGCGCTTCGGGCCGACTCGTCCGTCTGCGGGTCGTCCAGGATCACCAGCGACGGCCGGACACTCGCCCCGTCGGGCCGCTTGAACTTCATGCCGCGGATGCGGCCCTCCAGACCCGCCACCCGGATGACGGCCCCGGAGGCGGGGCTGTCCGGAATCGTCGGCAGGACGATCTCGCGGGCCGTCCAGCAGATGTGCGTCCGCCGGCCTTGGTAGAGTTGCCCCGCGCAGCGGTTCGCGATGCCCTCCAGGCAGTGGATCGGGTACACCGCCTCCGGGAAATCCTCCAGGAGCCGGTCGTTGGCCTCCAATTCAGCCTTGATCGAGTCGAGCATCTCGGCGGCGTGGCCCTCGTCCGACCCGATGAGGCAGACGAACTCGCGGGCGCCGATGAGCATCGCCCAAATGCAGGCCGTCTCGCAGAGGCTCGTCTTCCCGCTGCCGCGGGGCATGGCGAAGGCGAAGAGGCCACCGCGGAGGACGGCGTCCTCGATGCGGCCGATCGCCTTCAGGTGGTCCGGCGACCAGGGCAGGTGGAACGTCTGCGGGAAGTACGACTTGCAGAAGGTCTCGAAACTCTTCCGGGCACGCTTCTTGCGGCGCGGATGCTGGACCTCCGGCAGGTCGCCGATGTCCCGGCCGGAGGCCGAGAGGGCGGCGTTCCTGGCCCGGGCCGACTCCTTCATCCCCTCGTAGCCCTTGGGCCCCGCCACCTGGGACTCGGCCTTGGCCGCGTGCCGCTGGACCACGAGCCACGCCACGTACCGCACCAGGTCGATTCGCTCGCCGTCGCCGATGCGGTAACCCGCCCGCATCCGCTGGCGATAGACCGTGTGCGGCTGCACCACCTCGCCGAGCGGCGTCGAGTTCAGGAGCCGCACCAGGTGGCTTGGCCTCAGGTTCCGGGGGTCAATCGTCGCCATCGGACCTCTTCATGTTGAGCCACGCCGCGTAGTGGACCAGGTTCAGCGTGCCGTCGGCGTTGGTGGGGGCACCGGCATCCACGTCGGCCTGGAGCATTTCCACGGTCACTTTTCCATTTTGGGCGGCCGAAAGCACCCGCGCCGTGTCCGTAAGGGATAGGGCGGCCGGGTCGAGCGTCCGGGGTTCGGCCGGTGTCAGGTCGGTGTCGGTCGTCACGGTCACGCCGCCTCCGGAATTCCGGTCAGGCTTCTTGCCCCTGTGCGTAAGTCGCGCCCCGGGCGCCGCTTACGGCCGCAAAATATGCATGGAATTCCATGCGGTCGCCTTGCATGGGGCCGATTCTCATGGCTTAATGTCCATGAGATGGGGG
>JAWODB010000260.1:0-2541 GCA_046483505.1 Phycisphaerae bacterium | reverse complement strand
ACCACCGCGTGCTCGTCGAGGGCCAGTTGGCCACCGCCGAACGCTACGGCCTGGATTACGTCTCGGTCATCTCGGACCCGACGCGGGAGGCGTGCGACCTGGGCGCCCCGATCACGTTCTTCGACAACCTGCCCCCCGCCGTCCAGGAGGACAACACGCTGCTGAAGGACCGGGCGACGCTGGCCACGCTCACCCAGCCGGACCCGCACGCCGAGGGCAGCCGGATGCTCGACCGCATCCAGGGGGCGGCCATGCTGCGGGAGCGCGTCGGCCGGGACCTGGCCGTCGAGGGATGGATCGAGGGGCCGTGCGCCGAGGGGGCGGACCTCCGGGGCCTCAACACTCTGATGCTCGACTTCTACGACGACCCGGACTGGGTCCGCGACCTCTTCGAGTTTCTCATCGAGATGGAACTCGCGTTCGCCCGGGCGCAGATCGAGGCCGGGTGCGACCTCATCGGCTGCGGCGACGCGGCCGCCAGCCTCGTCGGCCCGCAAATCTACGAGGAATTCGTGTGGCCATACGAAAAGCGCCTCTTCGACGGCATCCACGAGGCCGGCGGACGCATCCGCCTGCACATCTGCGGCAACACGCGGGCCATCCTGGACGGGATGGGGCGGCTCGGCGTCGAGATGATCGACCTCGACTTCATGGTGCCCGTGGACGAGGCCCGCGCGAAGATGGGGCCGGAGCAGGTCGTCTGCGGGAACCTCGACCCCGTCCACACCGTGCGGGAAGGGACGCCCGGGCGCATCCGCGAGGGCCTGGCCGCGTGCCATAAGGCCGCGGGCGATGCGTACATCGTCGGGGCCGGGTGCGAGATCGTCCGCGACACGCCGCCGGAAAACTTCCTCGCCATGCGCGACTACGCGCGCGGAACCGCGGCGTGAGGAATGCGGAAGTCAGATTGAACGACGAACGGCAAGGGGTCGCCACGTGAGCCACATTTAGCCGCTGGCCTTGGCCGGTGCGTGTGCGCTGATGCAACGCCGTTCAATCCGAATTCCGAAATCCCAAATCCGAAATGCACGCGCCAAATCACGCTGCGCGTAGAGGGCAGGAATCGTGCCCGGGAAGCCGGGTGCCACTGGCGGCTTGCCCGCAAGTGCGTAGCGACACCAAGAACGGCGCGCGGCCCGAAAGTTTACCCGCCGAAGGCGGGCCGGCCGGCGAACACGGGCCGATACGCGCCGGATGGCACGTCGCCGACGTTCGGGCGCCCGGCGCGCCGCCGTTCGCCGTTCAATCCGAATTCCGCACTCCGCATTCCCCACTCCGCACTCGCCTTACTTCAGCCCGTCGTGAAACGCCCGCGGCGAGAGGATGGCCACGCCCTCGTACGCGTCCAGGTCCAGCAGGTCGGCGTCGCCCGTGACGAGGCAGTCGGCCTCGGCCGCCACGGCCGTCCCGAGGACGGGCAGATCGGACGGGTCCCGGCAGGCGTCGGCGGGTACGTCGGCCGGCCGGACCACCTCGGCCTGCTCCCGCAAGAACGCGACGACAGCGTCGGCGTGGGCGGGCGGCACCTTCAGCGTCCGCCGCAGGTGCCGGCGAAGTTCGGTCAGGATATGCTCCGAGAGCGCCAGGTCGTGCCCCGTGAGGCAGACCTCCAGGACGGCCTCGCACAGGCCGCGCGCCGCAAAGGCCGCCACGAGGACGTTCGTGTCGAGCACCACCTTCACGAGATCGCCTCGAAGACGTCCTCGTCGGTCAACAGGCCGCGGGCCTCGGCAAACGGGAGGGTCCGCCGGCGGAGAGCCTGGAACCGTTCGGCGGCGACGTACCGGCGGAGCGACTCGCGCACGAGGTCGCTGAGCGGCCGCCCCTGCCGCTCGGCCAGGGCCTCCAGGTCCTGCCGCAACGCCTGCGGAATGCGAATGCTGACGGTGCTCATGGCGTAGGACATTGTAATACAATCGGCGGGGAAGTCAACTGAAATGCGGAATGCCGAATGCGGAGTGCGGAACGGCATGTCGGAATTCGGATTGACGGCAAGCCTCACACAAAGGCGCCAAGCCGCAAAGAACGACAGAGAGAATTCACGGTAACAGCGATCAGCGCGTGCACCGCTGTCTTGCTGTTTTGACGTTCATTCCGAATTCCGAAATCCCAAATCCGAATTCCCAAAGACCGCCACGGCGAGATTCCTCGACTCGGCCCGTGCGGGCGTCGCTCGGAATGACAATCTGCGGCCTACCCCCTTACGCGCAGCGTCCTTTGGCATTTGTCATTTGACATTGAGCATTCGGCGGAGCGTTCGCGCCACGAAACGGCGCGCGGCCCGCAAGTTTACCCGCCGAAGGCGGGCCGGCCGGCGAACACAGACGGCGATGTGTCGTTCGACGTTGCCGTCAATCCGAAATCCGAATTCCGAAATCGACTGCTTACTCCAGCATCGTCAGCAGCCGCCACACGGCCCGGTGGCCGTGGTCCGTCTGGCTGACGATGAGGCGGCCGTTCATGTACTCGATCGTCGCCGGGCCGCCCATGTCGGCCCACGGGGCGATGCGGCGGTCGGTCTCGTTCGTGACCATCCGCTTG
>JAWODB010000233.1:0-17422 GCA_046483505.1 Phycisphaerae bacterium | reverse complement strand
TTGCCTTACCCATTTTAACATTCGACCCCCGAATCGTCCCTCAGGCGTCAGAATCGACGATTGGCAGGGCAAAAAGGGCCGATTTCGGGAGGTGCGCGAAAAGCCGTTTTCTCAAAGTGTCGAAAACAGGCTTCATTCGTGCGACCGTTGAGCCGGCGACCAAAGGTCGCCGGTCGTTGGCGCCGGGCGGCGAGTTGTACGTTCTCGGCGACCTGCGGTCGCCGGCTCAACACGGCGCGACGGCTAAGGCGCTCAACCCCGCCAATCCCAAGTCCGAATTCCGAACTCCCCAATTACTTCTTCACCGGCTTGCCCAGCCGTCCGCCCAGGCGCTTCACGCCGTCGACCGCCAGGGCCGTCAGGCGCTTGACCCCCTCCGGATGGTCCTTGGCCACGTTCGTGGTCTCGCCGATGTCGGCCCGCAGGTCGTAGAGTTCCAGGGGCTTGCCGGGCTCGCCCTTCCCGGCCCCCTGGTAGAGGATGAGTTTCCATTTGCCGGCGCGGACCGCCTCCAGCCGGTGTCCGCGATAGAAGAAGTACGCCTCGTGCGGCGTCTCGGCCCCCGCCCGGCCCTCCATCAGCGGCAGGATGCTGTCGCCGTCCATCTCGTACCCGTCCGGCAGGTGGGCGCCGGCGAGGGCGGCAAAGGTGGGCGCCAGGTCGATCGTCGCGGCGGTCTCGTTGCAGACCGTGTCGGCGGGGATGCGTCCCGGCCATCGCATGACGCACGGCATCCGGAACCCGCCCTCCCAGGTGTGGAACTTCCCGTCGCGGAGCGGCTTGGCCGAGCCCCCGTGCTTCCCCTTGGAGAGCCACGGGCCGTTGTCGGAGGTATAGATGACGAGGGTCTTCTCGTCCAGGCCGAGGTCGCGGAGGGTCTTCAGGATCTCGCCCGTGGACCAGTCGATTTCCTCGATCACGTCGCCGTAGAGGCCCCGGTCGGACTTGCCGCGGAAGCGCTCGCTCGCCGCCAGCGGCACGTGGGGCATCGTGTGCGGCACATAGAGGAAGAACGGGCCGTCCTGGTGCTCGCGGATGAAGCGGACGGCCTCCTCGGTGTACCGCTGCGTCAGGGTGGCCTGCCTGGCCGGTTCCTCAACCGTTTCGAGGTTGCGGATGACGGGCGTCGGCCGCATATCGTTGGAGTACGGAATACCGTAGTAATAGTCGAAGCCGCGGCTGGTGGGCATGAACTCGGCGTGGTCGGGCAGGCCCGATATCCCCTCCGTGCCGGTGCCCAGGTGCCACTTGCCGATACAGGCGGTGGCGTAGCCGCGCGTCTTCAGGATTTCGGCCACGGTCTTCTTCTCGCGGGTCAGGCCGTTTTTGTTCTTCGGGAACAGGACGCCCGTGATGCCCGTGCGGATCGGGTAACACCCCGTCAGCAGGGCGGCGCGCGAGGCCGAGCAGACGGGCGCGGCCACGTAGAAGTCGGTGAACTTCATGCCGCGTTCCGCCATGCCGTCGACGTTGGGCGTCTTGATGTCGGGCGAGCCGAAGCAGCCCAGGTCCTGGTACCCCTGGTCGTCGGTAAAGATGACGACGATGTTGGGCGGCCGATTCTCGGCGGCGACGGTCCGGCGACCCGCGGCGCACCCCGCCGCGGCGGCGGCCGCGGCGCCGCCCAGGGTCGTCAGGAAACGGCGGCGGTTCCAGCGAGGGGGCGCTGCGTTCATGGCATTCCTCCTGTGCGGCGACAAAAGAGAAGCCCCCTCGCGGCGCGAGGGGGCTGAACCTCCCTGCCTGCCGGACCTCGGCATCACGGATGGTACCACTGCGACAGGTGCGTCGGCCGCTCGGTCAGCAGAACGGCCGCATCGATGTCGTCGTGCCACCCGAGGACATCGGCATCGACGACGCGGCGATAGGTCATCTGGCGATACCGATCGTGCGCCGAGGGCTGACACCCTGCCGCAACCACCGTCAGCAGCAACAGGCCGGCCAGTATGAGGCATACGTGCTTCATCCCTCGTGTCTCCTTCCGAGGACCGATGTCGGTTCGATTCACCCCACCGACGCGAATGCTACGGGGGGACCGGTGGGCTGTCAACAAGAAAAAGTGGGCGCCAGGCAATCGGTTGAGCCGGCGACGGGAGCGAGGGCCCCGTCTACCGCATCGTATACCTCCGCCAAGGTCGCCAGGGCGCCGGGGACGGCGGGACAAAAGGAGGCGGCGGGCCCCAGGGGGTGGCGTCGCGCGGCGGGTGCGGAGACCCGCCGCGATCATCCCCACCGGCCAACGGCCCGCGCCGCGCAAGCGCGGGGGCGAACGCAGGCCGATCCGCGTTGTCAGTGGACACGGCCAATTCAGCCCCCCATCTCGAGGCGAAGCGCCTCGATCTGTTCGAAGGCGAACCGCGGCCCGCGGCCGATGCCGACGCACCGTTTGCCGGCCGCCTCCCACGCCGCCGGGCTCGCCAGGTTCGACGGCCAGAACGGCCAGATGCGGCACTGGAGCGGGCGGACGGGGTAGACCGTGCACCGGCCGCCGCCGTCGAGCATGGCGCAGTCGTAGTTGCGCCGCTCCTTCAGCGTGAGGCCGCGCCACGCCCGCCGCACGTACGTCCGCCGGAACGCCTTGTACGTCATGCCGAGGTGCTCGGCGATGCGGACGGCCTCGGCCTTCTCGAGCCAGACGTATCCCGGCGCCCCGCCGCAGCACCGGCCGCAGCCCTGGCAGGCGAAGCGCAGGCCGTCGGCGTACCACGGGCGACCGTCGTCGCGTTTCTGGATGCGAGGCATAAGGCCCTCTTGGGTCCGGATGAAACGCGCCGGCCAAGGCCGGCGGCTGACGGTGGCACCCGAGTGAACCCCATTCTAGGTCGGGCTGGGGGTCGAGGGCAACACATCCGCCTTGCGACCGGCGGTGGGCGGCTCCTATAATGCCCGCGCTGCCGTTCGAGGAAGGCCGACGATGCCGCCCATCCAGGTCCTGCCCGAGGGACTCGTCAACCAGATTGCCGCCGGCGAGGTCGTCGAGCGGCCGGCGAGCGTCGTCAAGGAACTGCTGGAGAACGCCGTCGACGCCCAGGCCGCCCGCATCCGCCTGGAGGTGGAAGCGGCCGGCAAGAAACTCATTCGTGTGAGCGACGACGGCACGGGCATGGCCCCCGCCGACGCCGCCCTCGCCCTGGCGAGCCACGCCACGAGCAAGATCGCCGCCGCCGACGACCTGGAAGGCATCACGACGCTCGGCTTCCGCGGCGAGGCGCTGCCCTCGATCGCCTCGGTGGCCGACGTCCGCCTCGTCACCCGCACCGCCGAGGCCGTGGAGGCGACGGAGGTGGCCGTCTCGGGCGGCAAGGCGAGCGAGCCGCGCCCCACGAGCGGGCCCGTCGGGACGACCGTCGAGGTCCGCAACCTCTTCCGCTACGTGCCCGCCCGCCGCAAGTTCCTCAAGACCGACGCCACGGAGATGGGGCACATCACGGAGGCGGTGACCCGCATCGCCCTGGCCTACCCGTCCGTGCACCTGACGGTCACGCACAACGGGCGGAGCGTGTACGAGTTGCCGCCCAGCGACGGGGTGCGGCGGCGGGTCGGCGCGTTCTTCGGCGCGGACCTGGCCGAGGCCCTGCTGGAGGTCGCCTCCGACGAACCGGCCGGCCGCCTGTGGGGCCTCGTCGGGCCGCCGTCGGTCGCCCGGTCGACCGCGGGGACCCAGTACCTCTTCCTGAACGGGCGGTACGTGCGGGACCGGTCGCTCCTGCACGCCCTGCGGGAGGCATACCGCGGTCTCCTCGAAGGCCGCCGGCAGCCCGTCGCGTTCCTCTTCCTGACGGTGCCGCCGGAGCGGGTGGACGTGAACGTCCATCCGACCAAGATCGAGGTCCGCCTCCGCGACCAGCACCTGCTGTACGGGCAGATCCTGTCGGCGGGGCGCGAGCGGCTGCTCGGCCCCGGCATCACGCCCGACGTGGCGACGGGGGCGCCGGAGGCCGGGCCGTCCGAGGGGACGGATCACGAGGACCATGACGCACTGGCGGACAAGCCGCCAGTGGCACCCGGCGCGGCCGGCGCGGGGACCGACGAGGCCTCCGACAAGCGCGCGGACCGCGTTCGCCGGGCCGTCGCCGACTTCCTCCGCAGCCCGCCGGCCCGGCACCAGGAGCGGCTGCCGCTGGCGGGACGCAGCCGCGGCGCCGGCGATGCGGAGACGGCAAGGCGCCGGGAGATGACCGGGACCTCCCGGTCCCGGCTCGAAGCGCCGGCGCCTCGAGGCGGCGAGGGCGGGGAAACGGCCGCCGGCGAACGCGCATCGCACGAACACGAGGAGGAACCCGCCGCCCGGGCCGTCCAACTCCACAACACGTACCTCGTGGCCGAGTCGGACGACGGCATCCTCATCGTCGACCAGCACGCCCTGCACGAGCGGGTCCTGTTCGAGCAGATGATGGACCGGCTGGAGGCCGGGCCGCTGGCGAGTCAGCGGCTGCTGGTGCCCGTGACGCTGGCGGTCTCGGACCGGGAGATGGCGGCCGTCGAGCAGCACCGCGAGGCGCTGGCGCACCTCGGCATCGAGGTGGAGGCGATGGGGCCGCGGGACGTGGGGATCCAGGCGTTTCCGCCGATCCTGGAGCGGGCCGACCCGGCGGGGACGCTGCGGGACTTCCTGGAGTGGGTCCTCGCCCTGGACACGCCGCCCACGCCCCGGCAGGTCCTCGAGAGCCTGGTCCACGTGGCGGCGTGCCGGGCGGCCGTCAAGGCGGGGGAGCCGCTCCAAGCGGCGGAGATCGAGGCGCTCCTGGCGCACCGGGAGGCGGCGGAGATGGCCTCGACGTGCCCGCACGGCCGGCCGGCGGCCCTGATGCTCCGGAGGAAGGACCTGGAGAAGCAGTTCGGCCGGGACTACGCCGCCCCGGCGCGACGGGCGGAGGATGAGAGTCTGCCGTTCTGAAAGCGGCGCAGGCCGGCGCTCGCGCGCCAAGCGCGGCGGGTCTCCGTACCCGCCGCGCGAAAGACCGGCGACGTACCGTCGCCGGCTCAACGTGGCGTATCGTGAAGCGCCGCGGGCCGGGAGACCCGCCGGGTACCATGCTTTCGCATCCGTGCGAAAGCGTGCCATCCGCCGAACGCCCGGCCATGAGCGCAGCGAATGGCCGGGACCGGCATGGCGGCTCGTCCCCCTCACCCCAACCCTCTCCCGCCAGGGGAGAGGGAGCGTTTACTCAAACGCCACGAACGCCTCGGCCAGCCGGCCCCAGATGAGGTACCGCATATGGGCCATGGACTCGCCGGCGTAGGCGCTGCGGAGGTTGGCGGCCGTTATCGCGTGCATGGGGGGAGGCTCCTTTGAGACAAAACGCGCCGGCCGAGGCCGGCGGCTAACACTACAACGCTAAGTCAGCCATTTGCGCGGTGGGTCTCCGCACCCACCGCGCTCGAAACAGCCTTTTCAGGACTGCGCGGCGGGTACGGAGACCCGCCGCGCACGAGTTAGCGTTGTAGTGCTAAGTGTGGGCGACGCGCGCCATCGCCGTCGCTGTGTTTTTGTCGTTGCCTATTGCCTGATCCCTCATCCCTATTGCCTGCCGTTGCTGTTGCCTGTCGTCTGGAGCGGGCGATGGGATTCGAACCCACGACGTCAAGCTTGGGAAGCTTGCACTCTACCACTGAGTTACGCCCGCGTCTGTGCCGGTATGCTACGCCTCCGGGCGCGGCGTGTCAATCGGGATTTCGGCTCGTCGGGGCCCCGTGGCTGGCGGCGAGGAGAGTTTCAAGCCCTTGACAAATTAGGCGTTACCTGACCACGAGGGGCCTGTTTCACGTTAGGGGAGCGCGGAGCGTGTAGGCCCGGTGCCGCTCCCACGCACGAACCGAGACGTCGGAGGCCGATCCATGACCGATACGCCGAACCGCAGTCCGGACGAAGAGGCGGCCGCCCAGCCCGAGGCCCGCATCACCCAGGACGACGACATCGAGGCCGTCAAGGCGCTGGCCGCCGCCTACGAAAAGATGTGCGACGAGATCGCCCGCGTCATCGTCGGCCAGAACGAGGTCATCGAGCAGGTGCTGGTGGCCGTCTTCTGCCGCGGCCACGGCCTCCTGGTCGGCGTGCCCGGCCTGGCCAAGACGCTGCTCATCAGCACGATCTCCGAACTGCTGCATCTCTCGTTCAAGCGGATCCAGTTCACGCCGGACCTCATGCCGTCGGACATCACCGGCACCGACGTCCTGGAGGAAGACCGGACGACCGGCAAGCGCGTCTTCCGGTTCGTCCACGGGCCGATCTTCTCGAACATGATCCTGGCCGACGAGATCAACCGCACGCCGCCCAAGACCCAGGCCGCCCTGCTCGAGGCCATGCAGGAACACATGGTGACCTGCGGCGAGACGACCTACAGCCTGCCGGAGCCGTTCTTCGTCCTCGCCACGCAGAACCCCATCGAGCAGGAAGGCACCTATCCCCTGCCCGAGGCCCAACTCGACCGCTTCATGTTCAACATCCTGGTCGACTATCCGACGAGCGACCAGGAGATGGCCATCATCAAACAGGTCACCGGCACGTACGAGGCCAAACTGGAAACGGCCCTGACCGGCGACGACATCCTCCGTCTCCAGCAGATCGTGCGCCGCGTGCCCGTGGCGGACCACGTGGTCCAGTACGCGCGGGACCTGGCCCGGGCGTCCCGGCCGGGACGCACCGAGGCGCCGGAGTTCATCAACGAACTCGTCCAGTGGGGCGCCGGGCCGCGGTGCGGCATCTACCTGATCCTGGCCGCCAAGGCCCGGGCCATTCTCCACGGCCGGTACCACGCCACGACCGACGACGTGCGGGCCATGGCCCTGCCGGTGATGCGGCACCGGGTGATTACGACGTTCAACGCAGAGGCGGCCGGCATCTCGCCCGACCAGGTGGTCGAGCGGCTGCTGGCCGAGATCCAGCCGGCGGCCGAAGCCGCCATCGCCTGACCGGCCGGCCTCCGCCGCCGTCGCCCGCGCCGAAGCGCGGTGGGCCGTTGTGCTCACCGCGCGGCGTGCTTACCATGAGGGGATGCGGGGCGCGCCGAGCCCCGCTCACAGGAATCCGAACGGGAGCGTCCACGACCCATGGCCAAGAGCCACACCGACCCCGACCAGCAGACGTACATGCGTCTGCTGGACCCGGAAGCGCTGGCGAAGATCCACCGCCTGGAACTGATTGCGCGCGGCCTGGTCGAGGGCTTCGTCTCCGGCCGCCATCGCAGCCCGTACAAGGGCTTCAGCGTCGAGTTCGCCGAGCACCGCCAGTACGTGCCCGGCGACGACCTCCGGGACCTCGACTGGCGCGTCTACGCCAAGAGCGACCGGTACTACATCAAGCAGTATATCGAGGAAACGAACCTGCGGTCGGTCATCCTGCTCGACGCCTCCGGCTCGATGCGGTACACGGGGCAGGAGGCGGCCCGGCACGACGGGCGGCTCCTGTCGAAATTCGAGTACGGGCGGTTCCTGGCAGCCTCGCTCGCCCACCTCATGATCAACCAGCAGGACGCCGTCGGCGTGGTCACGTTCGACACCGAGGTTCGCCGGTACATTCCGTCCCGGTCGCGCATCAGCCACCTGCGCGTGGCGCTGGAGGAACTCGTCCGGACGGAGCCGGGCGGCGAATCGGACCTGGCCCCCGTCTTCCACGACATCGCCGAACGCATTCACCGGCGCGGGCTGGTCGTGATCATCTCCGACCTGTTCGACGACCCGCGCGAAATCCTCAACGCCATGCACCACTTCCGGTACCGCAAACACGAGGTGCTCGTCCTGCACGTGATGGCCGAGGAGGAACTGACCTTCCCGTTCGACCGGTGGAGCCAGTTCCGCGACCTGGAACTCTTGACCCGCCGCGTCCAACTCGACCCGCGGTCCGTGCGGGCGGCCTACCTGGAACACGTGCGCGACTTCATACGGGAAATCCGGGCCGGCTGCGGGCGGATGGACGTCGACTACGTCCAACTCTCGACCAAGCGCAGTTTCGCCGTGGCCCTGGCCCATTACCTGGCAAGCCGGCGCATGCGGACGAAAAGCGTGGGCAACAAGTAGACGGACCGGCATTCGGCATCGGGGAGTCGGCATTAGGCAACAGCAACGGCAAGAACGGCAAAGGCAACTGCACCAACGGCAGCGAAGGTATCACCGGACACGGGCGGACCAGGTAACGGACAAAACGGGGGTCACGAACGACAGCCATGTGGTGCTGTTGGAGCAAGGGGGACGACATCGTGGCCCACAACGCCCACCGGGGAGCATCGCCTGAAGCCGCGGCGGAGCAGCCTTGGGACAGCCGGGAGCCGGAACCGCTCGCAGAGATTCGAAACTATACGGATCTCCTGGTCTGGCAGGGAGCCCGGGCGCTGGTGCGTCGCGTGTACGAATTGAGCGAGCGTTTTCCGAAGGCGGAACGCTTCGGGCTCACCCAGCAGTTGCGACGGGCGGCTGTATCCGTCCCGTCGAACATTGCCGAGGGGTATGGCCGGGGAAGCCTCCGGGATTACATCCGGTTTCTTCAAATGGCCCGCGGCAGCCTCTACGAAATGCAGACTCAACTGGTTCTGGCAGAGGACCTGGCATTTGTCGCGGGAGAGGAGGTCCAAGCGTTGCGCGACGAGGCGAGCAATGGCGCTCGTCTCCTGCACGGACTCCTGCGATCGCTGAGGAAATCCGAATCCGTATAGGCAACGTGCGACGCAAATGACCGAGGGACCGCAACCGGGATCAGACTCCCTTGTGGGCGATGGTCGTTGCCGGGGCTTTGGCTGTTGTCTTGGCCGTTGCCGTTCGCCTGATGCCGAATATCGAATGCCGATTGCCGACAACCGGAGGCCAATGGCACGACGCGTTAGGGCCGCCTTCGTATAGGGGTTGAAGCCACTATGACATTCCTGAACTGGGCCATGCTGGCCGGGCTGGCGGCCGTGGCCATCCCCATCATCATCCACCTGCTGAACCGGCACCGGGCGACCCTCGTCGACTGGGGCGCCATGCGGTTCCTCCTGGAATCGCTGACCATGCGCCGGCGGCGGATCATGCTGGAGGAGATCATCCTCCTGGCCCTGCGGTGCCTGGTCGTGGCCCTGCTCGTCCTGGCGATGGCCCGCCCGTTTCTGCCGACCCGCACCACGATTCCCTGGGCCACGGTCCTTCCCGCGCTGCTCGTTGCCGCCATCCTCATCGGCGTGGCGGCGGCCGTCTGGTCCAGCCGCCGCGCACGCTACGCCCTGCTGGGGGTGGCCGGGCTGCTGATCCTGTTCGCCCTCGGCACCTCCGCCCTGGAGGCCGCCTTCCAGGAGAAGCAGTGGTCGCTGGCGGGCGGCGAACGCGACGTGGCCATCTTGATTGACGGCTCGGCCTCGATGACCGTCCCCGTGGACGGCAAGCGGAACTTCGACCGCGCGGTCGACGAGGCCCGGGCCATCCTGGCCGCCTGCCGCCCCGCCGACGCCGTCAGCATCATCCTGGCCGGACCCGTGCCCCGGCCGGTCATCCCGAACCCGATCACCGACCGCGACGAACTGCTCCAGGCCCTGCACGACCTGGAGCCGTCCGGCGGGTCGATGCAGGCCGTCGACGCCATCGACGCCGCCGCCACCAGCCTGGCCGAAGGGCATAACCCCGCCAAGAAGATCGTCCTGCTGACCGACGGTCAGAACGTGGGCTGGGACGGCCGGAACGACTCCCGGTGGGAGTTCCTCGCCACGGGCCTCGGGGCCCTGCCCTCCGACCCGCAGGTCGTCTGCCGCACGTTCCCCCTCCCGAAGACGCTCCGCAACGCGGCGGTCGGCGGCATCCGCTTCTCGCGCAAGATCGTCGGCACCGACCGGCCCGTCGGCATCGAGGCCACCGTCTTCAACACCGGCACCACCGACATCGAACCGGTCAGCGTCGAACTGGTCATCGACGGCGTGGCCACCGGCCGGCAGGACACCGGCGAGTTGACCTCGCAGGCGGCCGAGACCGTCCGCTTCGAGCACCGGTTCCTGGAACCGGGTCCGCACGAGGTGCTCGCCCGCGTCCTGGCCGACGACGGCCTGCCCCTCGACAACCGTTCCATCCGGATCGTGCCGGTCATCGACCGGCTGCCGGTGCTGATTGTCGAAGGCGAACCGTCGCCCCGGCCGCTGGACGGCGCGGCCTCGTTCATCGAGATCGCCCTGGCGCCGGTGGACGAGGACCTGGAGGCGGCCTTGCCGGAGCCGGAGACCGACGAGGCCGAGGATGACGAAGAGGCCGCTGCCGCCCTCGACGAGCCCGCCCTCGGGAACCTGGTTGAACCCCGCCGGGTGGCGGCGGCCGATATCGGGGCCGTCAAGACCTTCGAGCCGTTCGGCCTCGTGATCCTGGCGGGCGTCCCCCGGCTGCCGGCCGACACCGCCGACCGCCTGGCCCGGTACGTGACGGCCGGCGGCGGGCTGCTCATCGTCCCCGGGCCGAACACCGTTGCCGAGTTCTACGCCGAGTGGACGACCGCGGCCGGCCGGCCGCTGAGCCCGGCGCGGCTGGGCCAGAAGCGGTCCATGACCGAGGCCCCGGCCCATATCGGCCTGAAGACGCTGAGTCACCCGGCCCTGGCGCTCCTGGCCGACGCCCCGAACTCCGACGCCGACCGCGGTCTCATCGAGACCTACTGGACCCTCAACGTGCCGGAGAAAGACGCCTCCGTCCGGGTGGGCGGCCGGCTCGACACCGGCGACCCCCTGCTCGCCGAACGCCGCGTCGGCGAGGGGTACGTCCTCATGACCGCCATGCCGCTCGACCGCCGGGCCTCCAACCTGCCGTCGCTGAAGTGCTACGTGCCGCTCGTCCACGAACTGGCGTATTACCTGGCGGCCCCGACGCTGGCGGAGTTGAACGTGAGGCCGGGGTCGGAGTTCACGCTCGATCTGCCCGCCACCACCGCCAAGGGCGCCAACGAGGCCGAGACCTTTGCCGACCTCTCGGCCTACGTCATCGGTCCACGGAACCAGCGGCTCCTGGCCGACCTGGAACCCACCCCCAAGGGCCTGCGCGTCGGCTTCGCCCAGACCTACGAGCCGGGGCTGTACCGGCTGAGGCTGCCGGAGGCCATCCGCGAGGCGTTCGCCGTCCCGCCCGCGCCGGAGGCGGGCCTCCCGTTCGTCGTCCGCGACAGCGCCGACGAAGGCCGCCTGGTCCCCCTGACCGACGCGGACCTGACCGCCGCCACGCAGCACGTGAACCTGTTCCGGACCGACAGCACCGACCGCGTGCTGGAGGCGGTGACCGGCGACGTGCCCGGCGAGGAACTCTGGAAGTACCTGGCCCTGGCCGCCGTCGTCTGCCTGCTGGCCGAGGTGGGCCTGACGCGCTGGATCGCCACGCAGCGGCGGATGCATGCGATTGATACCGTCTCGTTCGGGCCGGAAGTGCCCGACACGCAAACGTTCCGCGCCCGCGCCGAAGAGATGCTGGCGCCTGCGACCGAGGATTCTGCGAGGTAGCGCCCAGGATGACCGCCCCCACTCCCCCGCATTACGTGCTGCCCGAGTCGATTCCGACGCCGGCCGTGTACGCCCTGGCGGCGGCCGCGATCGGCGTCTGGATCGCGATCCATTTCGTGTGGCGTCGTCCGCGCGGCACCGCGGCGCGGGCCCTCCGCTTCGCCGTCTGCGTCCTCGTCGGCTTCGGCGCGATGGAGGCGCTGTGGCAGGCGCTGCAGCGCGGGCTCGTGCTGGCGACGAACTGGTGGCTGTGGCCGCTCGCCCTCCTGGCCGCTTTCGCCGTCGAACTCGTCGTGGCCCTGTACGCCCTGGAGCGGCGGACCGTGTCGCGGCGGGCCGGCCTTGCCCTGGCCGGCATGCGGGGCCTCCTGGTCGCGCTGGTGGTCGTGATGCTGGCCCAGCCCGTCCGTCCGTGGAATCTCGATAAGACGATCCAGCGGTGGGTCGCCGTCCTGCTCGACACCTCCGCCTCCATGTACGTGCCGGACACGCAGATGGCCCCCGGCCAGCGTCTGCGGCTGGCCGAGCGCCTGGGCGTCGAGGGCGCCGACCGTCCCTTCGCCCTGGAGCGCGTGGCCGAGGCCGTGAGCGGGCTGCGAAGCGACCTGGAGGCCCAGGCCCCCTGGCTGGCCGGCCTGGCGTCCGTCGACGCCGAGAACCGCGCCCGCCAACTCGCCGCACGCCGCCCCGCCATGAACGAAAGCGTGACCGCGGCCCGCAAGGCGCTCGTCCAGCACGCCCAGAGGCTGGCGGCACCCCTGGAGTCGGGTCTCAAACTCGACGAGGAGGTCACCCAGAACCTCGAGGCCGTCCGCAATCGCCTGACCGGCCCCATCCGCGACAAACTCAAGGAGGCCGACACCCTCACCGGCAAGGACAACGCCCCGGCGCTGGAGGCCGGCCGGCAGCGGCTGCTGAACACCCTGCGCGACGTCGTCCAGGACCTCGACGAGACGGTCTCGGACATCGAGGCCCTCGGTGCCGCCCTCGACGCCGCCGCCTACGCCTCGCTGACCGAGGAGGTCCGCAAGCGCGTCGACGCGATGGCCACGAAGAAACGCCTCGCCCTGGCCCGCGACGTCCTGTTCAGCCGCCCGCCCGGGAAGGCCGCGACGGAAGCGCCCCAGGACCAGGCCGGCCAGACCCAGGACAACGCCGAGGCGGAGGCGGCCCAAAGCCTCCTCGACCGGCTCCAGGAACGCTACGGCGTCGAGATCTACACCTTCGCCTCCGAGCCGGTCCCCACCGACGTCCAGCGCATGGCCCGCGACTACGCCGAGGGCGAAGGTATCGCGACCGAGGCCGCCGACCTTCCGCCCGAACAGCAGCAGACGGACCTGACGGCCGTGTTCGACGAGGTCATGGGCCAGATGTCGGACAAACGTCTCTCGGGCATCCTGCTGCTTTCGGACGGCCGGCACAACGCCCCCGGCAGCGTGGAACCGCTCGTCCGCCGGCTGGGCATCAAGCAGGTGCCGGTCTCCTCGATCGTGTTCGGCGGCGACCGGCCGCCCATCGACGCCGGCATCATCAGCGTGTCGGCCCCCGAGGCGATTGCCGAGGGCGACCGCGTCCTGGTGACCACCCAGGTCAAACTCGACGGCCTGGCCGGCCAGGAGGTCAAGGTGGCGCTGCTGGAGGGCGAGGACCAGGTCGCCGCCGAGACCGTCCGCGTGCCCACCGACTCGTACCGCGCCCGCGTCCAACTCGCCGACAAGCCCGAGGAGGCCCGCCTCCACCGCTACACCGTGGCCGTCCAGGAGTTCGACAACGAGGTGCTGGCCACCAACAACACCTACCCGCTGGCGGTCAGCGTGTCGGACGAACGGACGCAACTGCTGCTCATCGACGGCCGGCCGCGCTGGGAGTTCCGCTACATCAAGAACCTCTTCGCCAGCCGCGACCGCACGGTGCACCTGCAGTACGTGCTGATCGAGCCGGACGCCATCGCGGGCGTGCCCTCGCCCCCGAAGGTCCACGCGTCGGCGTCGCGGCCGCTGGAGGAGGTCGAGGCCACCGCCCTGCCCGAGACGGAGGCCGAGTGGATGAAGTTCGACGTCATCGTCCTCGGCGACGTGTCGCCGGACGTCCTGGGCGAGCCCGAACAGGAGATCATCAAGACGTTCGTCGAGCAGCGCGGCGGCACACTGGTGGTGGTGGCCGGGCCGACCGCCATGCCCCACGAGTTCGCCAACGGGCCGCTTGCCGACATTCTGCCGGTGGCGCCGACGCCGGTTCCCGGCCCCGTGCCCGCCCCGCCGGAAGAGAAGTTCCACCTCGTCCTCTCCACCGACGGACGCGAGAGCGTGGTCATGCGGCAGAAGGTGAACCCGGTGGAGAACCTCCGGGTCTGGTCCGAGGTGCCGGCCGTCTACTGGCGGCATCCCGAGGCGCCGGCCAAGGAGGGGGCCACCGTCCTGGCGTATGCCCATCCGCCGTCGGCGCCGGACTACATGCCCCCCCTGGCCACCGGCGAGGCCGCGCCGGCCGCCGACGATGCCGCCGCCGACGCCGAGACCCTCGCCAAGCGCCGCGAGTTCCGGCGCCGGCACGCCCTCATCACCCACCACACCGTGGCCACGGGCCGCGTCATGTTCCTCGGCTTCGACCGGACGTGGCGGCTGCGGTACCGCGTGGGCGACACCTATCACCACCGGTTCTGGGGCCAGGTCCTGCGGTGGGCCACGGCCAACAAACTGCCGGCCGGCACGCAGACCGTCAAGATCGGCACCGACCGGACGCGGTACGCGCCGGGCGGGACCATCCGCGTCTCGGCCCGCATCGCCCAGGAAGACTTCACACCCGTCCTCGGCCGCGACGACGTCGCCGTCGCCGTCTACGCCGGCGACGAGAAGGTGATGGCCCGGACGCTGGAGTTCGTCGAGGGCTCGGCCGGCATGTACCAGGGCAACCTGGGCACCCTGCCGGCCGGCACGTACCGGGTGGAACTGGACGCGCCGGCCGCCGAGCCGATCCTCCGCCGCCAGAACGCCGAGACCGTCAGCACGGAGTTCTCCGTGGACCCGGCCACGCCGGCCGAGCAGACGGAACTGACGCCCGACCGCGGCCTGCTCAGCCGCCTCGCCAGTTTGACGGGCGGCACGGTCACCGCGCCGCCGCGGGCCGAGCGGGCCCTGGAAGGCCTCGGCCCGGTGACCGAGACGGAAATCGAACGCCATGAATACGTCCTGTGGGACTCGCTCCCCATGCTGCTGCTCGTCGTGGCGGTGGCCACGGCCGAATGGCTGCTCAGAAAGAAAGTGGGGTTGGCATAATGACCGGGAACTCTCTCCTGCGTGCCGGCGAAGTGCCTGAACCGATCGCCAAGGCCCTGCGCCGGCTCATCCATCGCGTGCGAGGCGTCATCCTGATCCGGGGCCTGGCGGCCGTGATTGCGACGGCCATCGGCTGCGTCCTGCTGGTGATGGCCATCGACGCCGCCTTCACGCTCTTCTCCCAGACGTTCCGGTGGGTGCTGACGATCGTGACGTTGGCGGCCACGGGGGCGGCAGCCCTGTGGTTCCTCGTGATTCCGCTGGCGAAAACGATCACGCTGGCGGGTATTGCCCGGGCCATCGAGCAGCGGCACCCGGAACTCCAGGAACGCCTCAGCAGCGCCGTCGAACTGCTGACGAGCAAGGACATCCCGGAAATCCGCGGGTCCGAGGTCCTGATTGCCGCCCTGGCCGAGGAGGCCAGCCGCGACGCCGTCCGCGTCCAGCCGCGAATGGAGATTCCCCTGCGCAAGGCCCGGCCGTACATGCTGGCGGCCGTGGGAACCGTCCTGATCCTTGGCGCCCTGTGGGCGGTGTTCCCGTCGGTCATGCCGCGCCTCTTCACCAGGGCCATCGCCCCGTTCATGAACCTGCCGAACATCTCGGCCGACATGCTCACCGTCCAGCCCGGCGACGCCGTCCTGCCCGAGGGCCGCCGCATGGAGGTCCAGGTCACCGTGGCCAACGACGCCGTCAAGCGGTGCAGCCTGCGGCGGCGGATGCCGGACGGCACCGAGCAGGCCGAGTACATGACCACCCTGCCCGCGGACGAGCAGGGCCACCCGCGTTTCACGATGACCCTGCCGCCGGGCAGCGAGAGTTTCCGATACCGCGTCCACGCGGGCGACGCCCTCAGCCGGTACTACGACGTCACGGTCGTCCCGCCGCCCATGGTCAAACGCATCGACGCCCATTACGACTATCCCGATTACACGGGCCGGCCCGCCGAGACCCGTGAGGACATCCCCGGCGACATCCAGGCCCTGGCCGGCACCGACGTGACCGTGACCGCACGCCTGAACAAGCGGGTGACGAAGGCGGCGCTCCGCATCAACGGGCGGGAAATCACGAAGCAGCCCGTCGAGTTGAGCCGTGCCGAGGACGGCACCACGCTGTGCCGCTTCGCCGTCCGTCTGAAGCCGGGCCTCCGCGGCCGATGGGCCCTGGCGATGGAAGACGAATACGAGTTCACGAACACCTCGGCCGAGCACCGCATCGAGGCGCTGGCCGACGCCCCGCCCACCGTCGAGGTGCTCGAACCGCTGGACAACCGCCTGCGCCTGAAACCGTCGGACCGCTTGCCGGTGGACTACGCCATGACCGACGACTTCGGCCTGGCCGAGGCGGAGTTCCTCGTCCAGACCGACGCGCGCAAACGGAGCACCGTCAGCATCCCCCTGCCCAAGGCGGAGACGGCCGAGGCCACGGGCGGGCCGCGCTCCGCCAGCGACCGGGGCTTCCTCGTCCTCTCCAAACTGCCGCTCAAGGGCGCGAAGGAGTTCTCATTCCGCATCCGCGTGGCCGACAACCGGCCGAAGGAACTGCGCGGGCCCGGCCAGGACTACTCGCGGACCATCACGGTCGAGATCGACCGCTCCGCCGCCTCCTACGCCATGCAGCGCCTGGAGGCCGACAAGCGGGCCCTCCGCGAGGGCCTGGAGAAGGTCATCGAGGAACTCGAAGAGACCAAGAAGGACTCCGCCCCCCTCACGGACGAGGCGCCGCGGGCCGAGGAACTCCAGAAGGGCGTCGCCGAACGCGTCCAGCGCATGCGCGAGCACCTCGCCGAGGCCGATGCCGAGGTCGGCGACATGATGCCGCGGGCCACCTCCGGCACGTTCCCGGGCATGGCGCCGAAACTGGAGGACCTCGGCGAGGAAGTCTCCGCCGCCGAGAGCCAGGCCGGGCAGGTCAAACTGGCCGACTCGCCGGCGGAGCGCGGCGAGGCCGCCGCCACCGCCGACCGGCACGTCGACGAGGCCAAGGCCATGGCCGAGGCGATGCTCGAGGAACTCCAACGCATGGCCGACGCCGCCGGACTCGCCCAGGCCCTCGACGACCTGGCGAACCAGCAGGCCGACCTGGCCGAGCAGGTGGCCGGCGCCAGCGCCGACGACGCCTGGCAGCAGGCCCAGGAGGGCGTCGCGGGGGAGGTCGGCGAATTCGTCCAGGACATCCCGGCCGCCCAGCAGGCCGCCCTGTCCCAGGGCGCCGAGGCCGCGGCCAACCTCGCCTCCCAGGCCCGCGAACTCCAGGCCGAGCAGCAAGGCCTCGCGGACCAGGGCGGGCAACTCGCCCAGATGAGCCAGATGGACCAGGCCCTGCAGGACCTCGCCGCCGAGCAGGAGCAACTCGCCCAGGACGCCGCCGGCACGCCCATCGCGGCCGACCAGTCCCCCGCCATGCACCAGGCCGCCGAGAACATCGAGAGCGGCAACCTGGCCCAGGCCGTCGGGCAGCAGCGCGGGGCCGAACAGGCCCTCGGCCAGCGGGCGGAAGCCGGTGCTGAACAGGCCGGCGGTCAGCAGGCGGGCGGCGAGCAAGCCGGCGGTGAACAGGCCGGCGGCCAGCAAGCCGGGGGAGAACAGGCCGCTGGCCAGCAAGCCGGTGGAGAACAAGCCGGCGGTCAGCAGGCCGGTGGAGAACAGGCCGCTGGCCAGCAAGCCGGTGGAGAACAGGCCGGCGGTCAGCAAGCCGGAGGCGAACAGGCCGGCGGCC
>JAWODB010000062.1:0-11336 GCA_046483505.1 Phycisphaerae bacterium | reverse complement strand
CCTGGAGCCCCGTCGCGTCGGCGTCGGCCTCACCCCGAGGCCCGAAGCCTGGAGGGCTGACGCCGAGGCGGCGGGGCGAAAGGGGCCCCTGGCAGCCTCGGAGCCGAGGCAGAGGCCCTCAAACGCCTGAAGGCGTCGTTTGGGATGTTGCGTTTCAAAGTTGAATCCGCACTGTCATTCTGAGGGCTCGCTTGCGAGACCGAAGAATCTCGCCGCGGGAGCGCCATCAAGGCGAGATTCTTCGTCGCGGCCCGCCTCCGGCGGGTGAACTTCGCCGCTCCTCAGAATGACAACCATGAAGGGTCTTCTTGCGGGGCTCAGTCAGCCCCCGTGCTTGCCCGGCGCGCCGACGGCCTCGGCGACCTGCTCGGCCACGCGCTTCCCGGAGAGGAGCATCCCGCCGAAGATCGGGCCCATCCGCGGCCCGCCGAACGCCGCGCACACACTCATCCCCGCCACCCACAGGCCGGGGAAGACCTCGCCCGCGTGCTCGACGACGAACGCCTCGCCGGCGGCGGCGTCGAGCGGGCCTTCCACGGCCGCCTCCACCGCCGGCTTCACCAGCCCGCGCCGCCGCAGCACCGCCACCATGTGCGACTCGTGGCCGGTCGTGTCGATGACCGCCTTCGCCGACAGCATGATCGGGTCGACCGGCAGCGTCTCGTAGAGGAGCGAGCGGTTGGCGACGACGCCCGTGGCCCGGCCGCCGCTCACGCACAGGTCCTCGGCGGTCGTCAGGTTGAAGATGGCGGCCCCGGCGTGCAGGGCCCGGACGCACAGGGCCGTCGCCAGTTCGATGCTGTCCACGGCGTACAGGCCGTGGGCGCGAGGCTCGTGGCGGATGCCCGCGTCGTCGAGGATGGGCAGGGCCTCGTCCTGGACGGCGGCGACGTTCATCGCCATGCCGCCGCCCCAGATGCCGCCGCCGATCGACAGGCGTTTCTCGAGCACCGTGACGGTCAGGCCGCCGTCGGCGAGTTGCGCCGCCGCCGTCAGCCCCGCCGGGCCGGCGCCGACGATGAGGACGTCGTTCTCGATCCGGGCCGAGAGCCGCTCGTGGTACGCGTCCAGGATGGTTCGCGATACGTTGACGTCGTTGAATCCGGCCACGCCGTGTCCTCCGTCTGGAATCCCTGCCGCGGCCACCGTGCCGCGCGCTTCCGACCAGTGTACCCGGGCAACGGGCAATCGGCAATCGGTATTCGCCACCGGCAACGACAAACGCCAATAACCACGGCGACACCAACCGTGTGACGCGCGATGAGCCGGCGACCGCAGGTCGCCGCGATGGCGGGAAGCGTCGCATGGCGAAAAACGACCGGCGACGTGCCGTCGCCGGCTCAACAGGCCAAGGGACGCACCCGCCGGGGCTTCGGGGTCGCACATCCCTGGATGCGTACCCCGCCCTTGCGGGCGGGGCTACCCTCTTCCGCCCCTGCCGGGGCGGTTCTGGGCGGCCGTACGGGCCGCGCACGACGCGGTATCGCCATCCTACCCCCGCGGCCCGGCGTTGTCCTCGTCCAGGCGCTGGTGCTCCAGGTACTGCTCGGCGGCGAAGGCGGCGGTGGCCCCGTCGGCGCACGCGGTGACGATCTGCCGGAGCACCTTCCGTCGGCAGTCGCCCGCCGCGAACACGCCGCCCGCCGAGGTGGCCATCGCCTCGTCCGTCACGATGTACCCCTTCGCGTCGGTCTCGACGGTCTCGCGGAACGCCTCCGTGTTCGGCCGGAACCCCACGTAGATGAACACGCCGTCGCAGTCGCGGGTCTCGGCGGCGCCCGTCTGGACGTTGCGGAGGCGGACGCCCGTCACGCCGTCCTCGCCGCGGATTCCCTCGACCACGGTGTTCCACGCCACGCGGACCTGGTCGCCGAACGTAAAGAGTTTGTCCTGGAGCGCCTGGGTGGCCCGCAGTCGGTCGCGCCGATGGACCACGGTGATCGCCTCCGCGAAACGCGTGAGGAAGATCGATTCCTTGATGGCCGTATCGCCCCCGCCCACGACCACGACCCGTTTGCCGCGGTAGAACATGCCGTCGCACTGGGCGCAGCAGGAGATGCCCTTGCCCCAGAGTCGGTCCTCGCCGGGAATGCCGAGCCGCCGGTGGCGGGCGCCGCTGGCGATGATGACGGCCCGGCCGGACAGGTCGCCGTCCTTCAGCCGGACGGCGTGCGGGCCGTCGGGCGGCGAGGGCTCCAGGCCCAGGACCTCGGCCGTCTCCAGCGCCGCCCCGAACCCCTCGGCCTGCTGCCGCATCGCCTGCATCAGCGCAAGCCCCTGGACGGGTTCGGTGAAGCCGGGGTAGTTCTCGATGGCGTCGGTCAGGGCGGCCTGGCCGCCGGGGACGAACTTCTCGAGGACCTTGGTCTCCAGGCCCGCCCGCCGCGCGTAGATGGCCGCCGTCAGGCCCGCCGGCCCGGCGCCGATGACGAGGACGTCCGCGTCCGGTTCCATCACGAGGTCCTTTCGTTGAAATCAACTTACCAGTGCGCGGCGGGCAGTCCTGCCCGCCGCGTCTCTGGCACACGCTTCCGCCAGGCCTGTCATCCTGAGGCCCCGCTTGCGGGGACCGAAGGATCTCGCCGTGCGAAAGGCGACAAGGCGAGATTCTCCGTCGCGGCTGCGCCGCGCCTCAGAATGACATCGCTCCGATCGCGGTGCCCAGGACTGGGCACCGCGCATCCGCGCGGGGTGCCACCTTGGCGGACGCACTGGCGGGCACGCCGCCAGCCGGCCACGGCACGAGCCGTACCCGTGCCAGGGTGGCACCCGGCGCGGCAATCACTTGGCGAAGCACGCCAGGCTCCCGTCCTCCGCCGCCAGGAACAGGCGGCCGCGGGCGGCGGCGATGCCGTTGAAGACCGGCGGCGAGGGCAGCGCGTGCTCGGCCAGCCGCTCGCCGCTCGCGGCGTCCACGATGTACAGCCGGCCGCCCTTGCGTCCCTCGAAGGCACCGAGCGGGTCGGCCGGGTCGACGAGGTCGGGCGGCCCGGCGACGACGAGGCGCCCGCCGGCCAGGGCCATCGCCCGGATGCGGACGGGCACCCGTTCCATCCAGTTCCGTTTCGTCCCGCCGGCGTCGCGGGCGAACAGCAGGTACCCCGCGGCCCCGGGCGTGAAGTAGACGTCCGGGTTCAGCCCCTGGAGCGAGTCGAACATCCGGACGTAGTAGACCGACCGGTTGTCGTGGACGATGAGTCGGCCCCAGTCGCCCGCGCCCTCGAACCGCCAGGGCGTCCGCTTGAAGTAGGCGTCGTCGAGGAACCCGGCCCGCGGCTGGAGGGCCGGCTTGCCGCTCGCCGGCGCGAGCGACCGGTCGAACGCCGCCTGATGCATGTAGATGTTCGAGCCGTCGCTCATCAGGAGCCCCGCGAGGCTGCCCATCGGCAGGCGGTAGTTCTCGTCGATGTCCTCGGCCACGTAGTCCGGGCCTTCGAGCAGGCGGTGGTGGCGCACGCGGCCGGTGGCGGCGTCGAGGGCGTACAGGTGGATGCCGCCGTCGAGTTGCGACGACCGTCCCGCCGCAAAATACACGGTGGCGGCGGCGTCCGTTGGCTCGCGCGCCTCGGCGCTCGCATCCGCGCCGCCGTCCGCCGGGCCGTCGAGGACGAGGACGCTGCCGTGCACCGGCCAGGCGGATTCGAGTTGGCCGAAGGCGCCCATCAGGCGGCGGCGCGGGGCGGCGTCGAACCGCCAGACGAGGGCGCCGTCGGCCGCCCGGACGCAGTAGACCCGCCCGTCGGCCGAGCCGAAGAGGACCGTGCCGCCGTGCACCGTGGGCGGCGAATCGATCCGACCCCCCGCCGTGAAGCGCCACAGGCTTCGCCCGTCTTTCGCGTCCAGGCACACGACGGCGTGCTCGTCGACGAGGGCGGCGAAGACGTGGCCGCCGGCGGCGACGGGCGGCGAGAGGCGGCGGCCCGCCTGCACGCGCCACTGCCGCTTCGCGCCCGCGGGGACCTCGGTGGCGGCCGAGCCGGTGCGGGCGGCGTCGTGGCGGAAGGTGGGCCAGTCCGAAGCATTTGGGATTTCGGACCCGCCTTCGCCAAGGCTACGGCGGGCAAGTTTCGGATTGCGGATTGGCGTGTCGTAGGCCGGTCCGCGTGTCAGCCTCGATGGTTCGGTGGCAGGCGCGGCCGCGGGCGGTTCGTCCTCCGGCGCGGGCGCCAGGGCGTTCATGCCGTTGATCTTCTCATCGATATAGCAGACGCACGGGTGCGGCGGGGCGTACTGGAGGCCGTTCGCCGGCATCATCCCCACGTGGCACGTGCCGCGCACCCAGTTGTGGATCGTGTGCGGGCCGCCCGCGAGGCTGACGTACTCCGTCCCGCGCCGGCTCGCGAGGATGTACCGCCGCGTCGCCTTGTTGCGGTAGCAGCGGTGATGGTGATGGGTCTTGAAGACGGGGCCGAGGGCGACCGTGCGTTTCACCTCGCCGGTCGCCAGGTCGTACCCGCACAGGCTCTGCGGGAAGCGCGACCGGCGGTGGCGTCCCCGGCCGCGCGCGAGCGGCTCGGTCGCGAGGTCCTCGCCCCACGTCCAGGCGAGGCCGTCGATGACAAAGATGTCTTTCCATTCATACCAGAGGTGCCCGATGTAGGCCTTCGGCCGGGTCCAGCGGACGTGGCCGGTGCGGGCGTCGAGGGCCCCGAGCGCGTGCGGGCTCGCGTGCAGGACCACGCCGCCGGTGACGATCATCGTGCCGTTCCACAGGTTCCCGCCGGTCTTGATGCCGCCCGCGCCCTCGTCGGCGGGATCGGACGGGAAGGCGGTCGACCACCGCTCCTCTCCGGAGCCGTAATCGAGGCCGACGACGTTCGGCCCGTCGATGAGGGCGACGGTCGCGCGTCCGTCGGTGGCGATGTTCGGCGCGGGGTCGAGGTCGGCCGGCTCCGTGCCGCCGCGCATCGCCTTCCAGCGGATGTAATCGACGGTGGTGCCGCGGTAGATCTTCTCGGTGGTCCAGTGCGTCTTGCCGGTGGCGGCGTCGACGGCCATGACGCGCACGCCCTTGCCGCGGAGGACGGAGAGGACGAGTGTCCCATCCCCCTCACCCTGCCCTCTCCCGCCGGGGGAGAGGGCATCGGCGACGAAGAGCATCTCGTTCGTCCGCTCCGTCCCTTCATACGTATGGAGAATATTTCCCGTCCGCGCGTCCAGCCGCGACACGGGCGCGTGGTAGCCGAGCGTCACGTACACCGCGTCGCCGTGGGCGACGAGGCGTTTCTGGAGGTTCAGCGGCACGTCGCCGGGCCGGGTGGTGAACCAGGACGGTTTCCACTCGCGCCAGCCCCATCGGCGGATGGGCACGTCCCACAGCCGCCGGCCGTTGAAGGCGTCGCGGGCCTCGAGGACCCACGCGTCGGGCGGCGACTTCGGCCCCGCCAGGCTCGTCGGCGCCCGGTTGACGATGGCAAACAGCCGCCCGCGCGCCGTCACGAGCGTGCTGACGCTCGAGTCCGTCTCGTGCGACTGCATCCACGTCGGCTCGCTCGTCCACTGGTACCGCCGCGGCGGGCCGACGACCGTGTCGCGGGCCACCGGGTTGCCGTCCGGGCCGTGCAGATAGTGTGTCCATTCGTCGATGTTGTCCGGCCAGGGCTTGCGGCCGCGGATGTACGTGCCGGCGGTGCCGGCGTCGAGGGTCGAGACCGGGGCGAATCCCGCGTCGCGGCAGGCGCCGGCGAGCCCTTTTGTGACGACGCGCCCCTGGCCCTCGGGCGCCGCCGTGCGGACGCAGGCCGTGCCGAGCGGCGCGAGGACCCGCCGGACCTCCCCCAGCCATGCGTCGTTTTTCTCCGCCGCCGGCCAGGACTCGATCGCCAGGAGGGTGAGGAGGTTGCCGGCGTACGGCAGGCGGCCGTCCCGGAGCACGTCGGCCGAGACCGTGCCGTAGAGGCCCGCGGCGTGGACGGCCTCGCGGACGGCGTCGCACCGCTCGCGGTCCGCGAGGAGCGCCTGGACGGTGAAGCGGCCCTGCTTGGCCAGCGCCAGGGGCAGGTCCGGACCGCGTGCCCCGACGACCGCCGCCATCCCGCCGGCCCGGCCGCTCGCTTCCACGATGCGGGCGGCGGCGTCCGTCGTCTCAGGCGAGGGAGCGTCAGCGGGGGGCTCGCCGGCCGCCGCGACCGCGCATCCCGCCAGAATCGCCGTCCCCGTCAGGATGGCTGTACCGATGCCCGTGGGCTTCACGTCGCGCTCCTTCCAGGAGGGTGCCGGAAAGTTCCTGTGTACCACAGAGACGCGCCAGGCTCAAGGGGGCGGGAGGTGCGGGGGGCTTTCGCACAGCGCCTTCGAGCCGGCTGCGGAAGCAGCCGGTCATCTTCATCGGCTGTGGCACGGGCCACGGCGGGTTGGGATGACCCGCGGCTCCCGCGGCGGGCTCGAACGGCCCCGGGCGATCCCTCGGGGCCACGGGGAAGAGGTGCCGGGCACCCGGAACGCCTTGAAGGTGCCCGGCACCACGACTCAGAACTTGTAGATCAGCGAACTCTGCAGCCGCAGCGCGTCGCCCGTGCCGCGCTCCTCGTACTGCGTGACCCAGTGCGAGACCTCCAGGCCCACGGTGGTCTGGTCGTTGATGGCGTACATGACGTTGCCGAAGACGTTGCGGTTCTGGATGCGCGTGCCGGGGGCCTGGGAGCCGTCGTCGAGGGCATCGACGCCGGCGCCGATGTGGAAGGTCCACTTTTCCCACGGGGTGAGGGCGGCGGCGAGCCAGCCCCCGCACCCGCCGAGGGCGTCGCGGCCCGCGTCGAGGCCCTGCCCGATGTTGCCGAAGTACGTGTCCAGCGCCTCGCCGGTCCAGATTTCGGCCTTCAGGGTCAGCCAGTCGGCCACGGGGACCGCCACGTCCATGCCGGCGGACCAGGAGTCGAGCGTTTCGTGGTCGCCGGCGGCGTTGACGTCGAACTCCTCGCGGCCCCAGTGTCCCCAGGCGCCGACGGTGGCGGGCCGGCCGTCGACGAGCGGAAACGTGAGGGCCGCCCGGCCCTGGACGGTGGGGTGGCCGGAATCGGCGCCCGTATCGGTCTGCGTGATGGAGGCGCGGTCGATGGTGCGCGAGACGGCCCCCTGGAGCGTCAGGTCCACCGTCTGCTCGGCGTCGAGGGACACGTGTTTCGTGAGGCGGACCTGCGGGTGCCGGTGCCCGATGTTGCCGGCGTCCCAGTTGATCGTGAAGTTCAGCGTGCCCGGGTAGAGGGGGCTGATGACGTCCCACGTCTGGCCGGCGAGGAGGCTGAACCGGTCCTCGGGCCAGTCGAGTTGCAGGAACGCGTGCCGCATGCGGAACGTGGAGCGGTTCTCCGACGCGCCGCCGGCGCCGTAGAAGTCGCCCTCGACGACGCCGCTCGTCTGGACGCCCTCGACGTCGGGTCCCTTGATGCGCAGGCCGAGGCGCGTCTGGCGGGCGGTGAGGTTGAACTCGTTGTCGCGGGTGCGCGGTCCCTCGGGCAGGACGAACAGGGCGAAGTTGCCGGTGGCCATCTCGTGCGTGTCGTAGGAGGCGTCGAGTTTGACGTACCCGTAGAGTTCCAGGTCGAGTTTCGAGAGGACGGGCCGGCGGTTGTCGCTGAGGCGGAGGTCGGTCCGGATGGCGTCGATGGCGGCCCGGAGTTTCTCGAGTTCCGGGTCGGGCTGGTTCGCGTCGGCCCGGTGCTGGGCGAGGGTCTTGCGGAGGTTGTGCATCTCGGTTTCGAGTTCGCCGATGCGTTTGCGGAGGAGGGCGTTCTCGCGTTCCAGGCGGTCGGGCGTCGTGTCGGCCTGGGCCTTGAGGGCCTTCTCGAGCCGCTCGATGCGTTTCAGCAGGTCGGCGGGGGCCGGGGGCGAGGTGCCGGCGTCGGCCGCGGCGGAGGGCTGGGGCTCGGCCCCCTTCGCCGACGCCAGGACCCCCAGAGCGACCACGGCACAACCGACGACGATCCGCCAACGATGGGTCCGCATACGTGCCTCCTGGAACGGGGTGCCGGGACTCCGGTAGGCCGCAACCGGTGGACCGGCGCGCGCGGGGCGCTCCTGCCGCGATGGGTGCCGGCGAACGCGCACCGCCGGCGCCGGAGACGGCCGTCTTCAGGGAATCCGTTTCGCTCTCGTACCCCGTGTATCGGCCGGGGGTGGAGGGTTTCGCCAACCGTTTTCGGATTATCGGACGGGCACGAATGCCGAAACGAAGCCCGTCGTCCTGCCTTTTGCTGGCACAGGCCGGCCCGTTTCCGCTAGAATGGCGGTCCTTGGAATTGCACGCACCGTCCGCACACCAGACAGGAGGTCCACCATGCAGCGCAAGACCGTTCGTTCGGGACTGGTCGGGGCCGGGTTCGCGGCCGACTTCCATTTCGAGTCCGTCAAGCGGGTCCACTCGGCCGACGTCGCGGTCGTGGGCGTCTACGACACCGACCCGGACCGGGCCGCCGCGTTTGCCACGGAGCGCGGCCTGGTGGCGGTGGACTCGCTGGAGGAACTCATCGACACCTGCGACGTCGTCCACGCCTGCGTGCCGCCCGTCGCGCACGAGCCGGTCGCCGTCGCGGCCCTGGAGCGCGACACGTTCGTCATCGTCGAGAAACCGTTCACGGGGTACTTCGGCGACGGGTCGGAGGAGTTCAACGGCCAGACGTTCTCGAAGGAGACGATGCTGGAGGGCGCCGTGGCCTCCATCCAGCGGATGCTGGAGGCCGAGCAGGCCAGCCAGGCCCGCATCTGCTACGCCGAGAACTTCATCTATGCCCCCGCCATCCAGAAGGAACGCGAGATCATCGAGAAGACCGGGGCCCAGATCCTGTGGATGAACGGCGAGGAGGGGCACGCCGGCTCGCACTCGCCGGTGTACGGCATCTGGAAGTTCTCGGGCGGCGGGTCGCTCATGGGCAAGTCGTGCCATCCCCTGTCGGCCATCCTGTATTTCAAGCGCGTCGAGGGACGCAACCGCCTGGGCACGCCCATCCGGCCGAAGGCCGTCACGGCCCGCACCCATCGGCTGACCGCCAACCCCAACTACGACGACAAGGGGCACCTGCGGTCCGACTACGAGGACGTGGAGGACTTCGGCCACATCCACATCGTGTTCGACGACGGCATGGTGGCCGACGTGTTCGCGAGCGAGATCCTGCTCGGCGGCGTGCGGAACCGCCTCGAAGTCGCCGCCAACAACCACCGCACCATCTGCAACATCAATCCGAACACCGTCATGCAGACCTACAACGAGCGGGAGGAGTACTTCAAGGACATCTACGTCGTCGAGAAGACCGGCACGAAGCAGGGCTGGTCGAACCCCGCCCCGGACGAGGACTACTTCAACGGCTACCCGAACGAGATGGAGGCGTTCTACCGGACCGTGGCGTACGGCGAGGAGCCGGAGGGGTCGTCGTCGCTCGGGGCCGACACGATCGCGGTCATCTACTCGGCGTACCTCTCGGACGAGCGCGGCGGGGCGGAGGTGGAGGTGCAGACGCTCTGAACGGCCAATGCCCGATGAGCCAGCCCCAACCTGGCCGCCGAAGCCTTCGCTCGGCGAAGGTGGCTGACCAGGCAGGCCTGCGGCCTGCAGGCAGCGCCGGGCAGCCGCCGTTTGGCATTCCGACCGGGGCCGAGTGCCTGGGTTTCGACACTTTAAGAAAACGCGTTTTCGCCGTGACCCCGAAAATGGCCCTTTTTGGCTTCCCGATCGTCGATTTTGACGCGTGAGGGACGATTTGGGGGTCGAATGTTAAAATGGGTAAGGCGAAACGCGCGACTTTTGCCCCACTTTTTTCGGAAACGCGCGAAAACGCGCGAAAAATACCCCGGAAATTTCGGGTTTTTGATCGATCATCAGCGTCGGTCGATATGAATTAAAAGCGCGATGAGGCCCGGCACTCGGCATTCGGGATTCGGCATCAGGCAACGGCTGAACAGCAGACAACGACAACCCCAATGGCGGAACGGCAAACGTCGATCATACACGGGGTGCCAGATTCAGCCGCCGGCCTGGGCCGGCGCGTATCACCGAACGCCAAAGCGGTCCGACCAGGGGGCCATGCGGGCCTGACCCGAAGCCGCCGGCCGATTCGCTCGGCCGGCGGCTTCTCCTATGCCGCCGGAGACGCGCCCCACGTCGCCGGCGGCGAGGTTACCACTACAACGCTAACTCGTGCGCGGCGGGTCTCCGCACCCGGCGCGCGTCAGTCGGCCTCCGTATGGCTGCGCGGTGGGTACGGAGACCCCCCGCGCGGGGTGGTCTCGCCCTCGACCGCCTCTTCGTCCGCCTCGCCGCGGGGCTCCAGGTTCAGGGCGGCCGAGTTGATGCAGTACCGGAGGCCGGTCGGCTGGGGGCCGTCCGCGAAGACGTGGCCCAAATGGGCCCCGCAGCGCGAGCAGATGACCTCCGTCCGCTGCATGCCGTGGCTGTCGTCGCCCCGTTCGGCGACGTGGTCCGGGTCGGCGGGCCGGGAGAAACTCGGCCAGCCCGTGCCGGAGTCGAACTTCGCGTCGGAGTTGAACAGGGCCTGCCCGCAGCAGACGCACCGGTAGACGCCGGGGGTCTTCGTGTCGTAGTACTTGCCGGTGAAGGCCCGCTCGGTGCCCGCCTCGCGGGTGACGTGGTACTGGAGGTCGGTCAACTGCTTGCGCCACTGCTGGTCGGTCTTGGTCACGGGGAACTCCTTGTCGGTGTCCGCCCCCCGGCCGCCCTCGGCGGCGGGCACGGATGGGCCGCACGTCATGCACGTTTCGGGGGAAGGCGACCCCTCGTGCGCCTCACCGGGATGGTCGCGGCAGGACGGTCCGACGGCGGCGAGTGCGGCGGCACAGGCGAGCATGAGTATCGGCCGGTAATCCATCGTGCGTCCTCCTGTTCCCCTGATTCTAGGCCGGGCCGAGGGCGGCGGGCAAGGCCGCGGCAGCCGAAGGCGGAACGCCACATGGGGAACGCGGAATGGGGGATGGGGGATGCCGGGCGGCAAAATGTCCGTGCCGGAGGCACGGCTGTTCTGCAGCGACGGGCGCGAGCCCGTGGGACGGCCGGGCCCGTGTATTTCAGGAGCCCCGGCAGGGGCGATTGAGGCGTCAGCGGCGTCGGCGTCAGTCGCCCCTTACGGGGTTCCGGAAGAACAACGGGTGTGTGTGTGCGGTTCACGGTTCCGCCCGGCTTGCGCCTGGGGCTAAGAGGCTGTTTCACATCTCTCTCCCGTCAAGGGAGAGGGGGTTCTGAAACAGCCTCTTAGCACTACAACGCTAACTCGTGCGCGGCGGGTCTCCGTACCCGCCGCGCAGCCTTGAAAAGGCCGTTTCGAGCGCGGTGGGTGCGGAGACCCACCGCGCACAACTCGTGTCGGATCGCTTAGCACTACAATGCTAAG
>JAWODB010000052.1:0-5788 GCA_046483505.1 Phycisphaerae bacterium | reverse complement strand
CACGACACCGCAGATGAGCGTACCCGGCTGCTTACGCAGCCGGCTCGAACGACGTGCTACGACCGGCGGAAGAGTTTCCAGAACTGCCACCACTTCCGGCCGACGCGCTGCCGCGCCCGCTCGCGCACGGCCTGCTTGAACGTCTTCTGGTCCAGCGAGTCCGCCTGTCGCAGCCGCTCCAGCGGGGGCAGCCGCTCGAGCATGCCGTCGATCGTCGACCGCCGGAACGCCTCGGGCTGGGCGGCGGCGGCCTGTCGGCTCTTCTCGGACCAGAGGGCCGACGCCGGCGGTGCCTCGTCCTGGGGTCCGAAGAACTTCCGCGCCTCCTCCAGGCACTGGCGGGCGTCGAGCAGCGACTGGGCCTTCTCCACGTGCGCGTCGAGCCGTTCGATGCGCCCCAGGTAGAACTGGGCGAGCCCGAGCCACTCGGCCAGGTCGAGCGCGCGCGACGGTTCCTCTGTGGGATTGATCGCGCGGATCGGGTCCTTCGGCCCCGGCCGCTCGTCCAACTCGAAGTGGAACGTCCGCTCCTGGCCGCACTTGAAGCACGCGGCCGAGACGCGATGGAGCACCTTGCCGCCGTCTTCCTCCACCTCCTGCGACTGGCTGAGCCACGGCCCGCCGCACGCGCACGGGTGGACCATCATGTAGAAGTATTCTTCCTGAACCCCGTGGACGTGGATGGGGCCGCCGTCGGCGGCGGGGGTGGAGGCCTCGTTGGCCATCGGTCCTCCGAGGGTCGGCGGCGGACCAGGTCAGTGGCGGGCACCGCGGCCGTCAAACCGCAAGCCGCGGCGGGCCGGATGCCTTACGGGCGTGGGAGCCTCAGGGCGTCGCCCCTTCCTGCATGGCGCCGCCGATGGCCTTCATGCCTTCCTTCATCGCCTCGCCCATGCCTTCCATCATCTGCTTCATCAGTTCGCCCATGTCCATGACGGGCACGCCGTCGGGCGGGGTGTAGTCGAAGCGGGCGGCGGCGAGCGTGGGGTTCACCTGGATGTTGCTGATGCGCGTGTCGGAGACGGCGTTGCCGTCGGCGTCGGTGTCCTGGATGCGCCGGACCATGCCGTCGGCCTTGCTGAACCACGCACGGGTCGTGGTGCCGGCGCCCTTGCCCTCGAACACCTGGCAGGCTTCGCCGTCGAGGTCGGCGTCGGCGACGCTGTCGAACGTGGTTTCCTCGCCCAGTTGGGCGAGGACGGCGTCGCAGCGGGGCGAGACGAACGGCATGGCGCCGCCCGAGGCCTTCGCGCCCGGCATGGACGAGAGGTCCATCTTAATGACCTGCGCCGGTTGGCCGGTCTCCGGGTCGCTGGCCTGGATCCACGTCTTGGACCCGTTCATGACCATGAGGATCTTGGCCGGCTTGCCGCCCATGTCGCCCGTGCCTTCGAGGCGCATCTTGTCGGGCGGCATGGCCTCGACGTGGCCGTCCTGGGGCGGACCGGGCATCGGCGGACCGCCGCTGACCTGGGGACCGCCCGACTCGTTGACCTTGATGTCGAACGCCACACTCTGGACGGCCGGGGTCTTGGCCGACAGGGCCGCCGCGGCCTGCTTGACGGCGGCGGGCTGCCCGTCGAGGGCGGCGCCGCCTGCACCGCCGGCGGGCGCGGTGCCGCCGGCCGGGGTCTCATCTGTCGACGTGCCGCCCGTGGTACTTTCGCTGCCCGTCGCCTCGTCGCCTTCGGTAGCGCCCTCGGCGCCGCCGGTTGTGGCCTCACCGCCGCCGGTGGTTTCGCCGGTCGGAGCCGTCAGGCTGCCCGTCACGCCCTGGCGGGGTTCCGGGGGAGGGGGCACGTCCGGCCACAGGCGAGAGGGGCGCTTCAGTTCCTCGCCCGAGGTCGGCGGGGGTTCGCCCTCGTCGGACCCGCAGCCGGTTGCCCACAGGCACGCGGCGCCCAGGAGGACGGTGCACAGGGAGATCGCAGAGCGGCTGGCCATCGCGGGTTTCCTTTCGTCAGTCGGACCGGGGCCTCATGCTACTCGCGGAGGGCCCGTTTTCAACCGAAATTCCATGGCACGGCCTGGCGCGACGCCGGCGAAGCCTACGCTTCCGCCAGCCGCGTCTTGACGAACGGCATCAGGCCGCCCGCCTCGATGATCGCCTGAATCTCCTCCGTAAACGGCGGGAACGAGAACGTGCCGCCGGTTGCGTGATTCGTGAGGCGGCCAGCCGAGAGGTCGATCTCCACCTCGTCGCCCGCGCGGATGTCGTCGACGGCCTCCGGGCACGCCACGATCGGCAGGCCGATGTTGATGGCGTTGCGGAAGAAGATGCGGGCGAAACTGCGGGCCACGACCGCCCCGAGCCCGGCGCCCTTGATGGCCAGCGGGGCGTGCTCGCGGCTGGAGCCGCACCCGAAGTTCTCCCCCGCCACAATGACGTCGCCCGGGGCCATGCGTTCGACGAATTCCGGGTCGGCGTCCTCCATGCAGTGGGCGCCCAGGAACGCCGCGTCGATGCGGTTCAGGTACCGGGCCGGGATGATCTCGTCGGTGTTGACGTCGTCGCCGAAGGCGTGGGCCTTGCCTCGGATCATGTGTGATTCCTCCTCGGAGTCTATCCGAATCGCACCTCGTCAGCCTAACGCCGGCTGCGGTTGCGGCAGCCAACCGAAGCCACAGGGTTATTCGGATAGGCTCTCAGACGGCAGTCTAGCGGACGTGGCTCGTGCGGGCAAAGCAAAAGAGGGTGGTTCAGGTTTGTGCTTCCTTGGCGCCAATGCTCTCGACCAGCCGGCGCGTTTCGGCTTCGGGGTCTTCCGCCGCGCAGACGGCGGCCGAGACGGCAAGCCACCGGGCGCCGGCGGCGAGGACCTCCCCCGCGTTCTCCGCCGTGATGCCGCCGATGGCCATCACCGGCAGGCCGACGCGCTCGGTCACCTCCCGGCACAGGGCGGGGCCGGGGATGACCTCCTGCGGCTTGGTGGTGCTCTGGAACATCGGTCCGCAGCCGATATAATCCGCCCCGGCCTCGGCGGCCGCGAGGGCCTGGTCCAGGCTGTGCGTGCTCGTGCCGACGATGCGGCCTGCGCCGACGATGCGCCGGGCCGCGCCAACGGACAGGTCGTCCACCCCCACGTGGACGCCGTCGGCGGCGGCAAGGATCGCGAGGTCCGGCCGGTCGTTGACGATACAGAGGGCCCCGGCCGTGTGGCACGCCTCGGCCGCGGTGCGGGCGCGGGCGAGGAGCGCCCCGTCCGCCTCGTCCTTTTCGCGGACCTGGACGGCGGCCGCCCCGCCCGCGAGCGCGGCGGCCAGCACCTTCTCCCACGGCCGCCGGCAGAGCGATTCGGTGAGCAGGACGCACAGGCCGCCGGCCGCCAGGCGTCCCGCTGGCCGCAGCGCCTCGGCCAGCCGTTTCTCCAGGTCGTAGGCGCGGTAGCGGATGGCCTCGACCGCCGCGGCGGCGCCTGAGTCGACCGTCTTGCCGTACTCCTCGATGGCCCGCAGCGCCTCGGTCAGGCGTTTCATGGCGGCCCGGGCGACGTCGGCGGTCCCGGCCCGGCGGCCTTCCGTTTCGGTGGCGAGGCCCGTGCCGACGTCGCCGGCCGTGTCGCGGGCGGCGAGGAGGGCGGCGGCGTCGAAGCGGTCGAGGGCGGCCCGCAGGTCGTGCCGCAGCGTCTTGAGGGACTCGGCGAGGTCCGGCCGCTCCAGGGCGAAGCGTGCGGCCTCCTCGGCCACGCGGAGGGCCTCGCGGGCCCGGTTGGCGTTGGCGTCGAGGACGCGGTACACGCTCGTGCGGTCGCGGTCGGTCATGGGGCCACTACCCCTGGCCGCCGGCCGGTGGGTCGCTCCGCTCGGCGGCGGTCCGGGCGGCCTCGTCCTGGTCGGGCGGCAGGTGGACGAAGCACGAGACGGCCGTGCCGCCATCGGGACGGCGCTTGGCCTCCAGCACGCCGCCGATCCGGTGGGCCCGGTATTGCATGACGCGCAGGCCCATGCCGGCCTCCGGGTCGCGTTCCTCCGGCAGCCCGACGCCGTCGTCCTCGACGGCCAAGGCGATCGTGCCGTCGCCCGCCGACAGGCGGATCGTGATCCGTTCGGGATCGCCATGCCGGACGGCGTTGTTGACGGCCTCCTGAACGATGCGGTACAGGTCGCTGGCGGCGGCGAGGTCGTCGACCGGGACGGGCCCCGGGCATTCAAAGTGGCAGGCGATGCCATAAATCTCACGGGTCTGCTCGGCCAGGTCGCGGACGGCATCGACGAGGCCGCCCTCCCGGACCTCCACGGGGCAGAGACCGCGGGCCACGCTCCGGACCTCGTCGCACGCCTTCTGAATGAGGTCGGCGATCTGCCGGGCCTCGTCGGAGCAGGGCGACCCCTCCGCTGCCAGGCGCCCGGCGAGCGACTCGGCCAGGTATCCCACGCCGGTCAGGTCCTGGCCGACCGAATCGTGCAGATCCTGTCCCACCCGCTGGCGTTCCTGTTCGCTGGCCGTGACGACCTCGTTGCGGAGCCGCTTCTCCTCCGTGACGTCCACGCCGAGTTCCAGGACGAGGTTGGAGCCGTCCGAGCCTCTGAACGGGTACCCCAGCATGTGATAGGTGCGGCCGGAGGGCACGGTCCGTTCCCACTCGGCGGGCTGGCCGCTCTCCAGAATGCGTCGGCAGTGGCAGTCCTCGCACGGCCGGTCCCGCCCCCGGAGCAGCGTGTAACAGGGCAGCCGTTTCGGGTCGCCGAGTACCTCCTTGAAATGACGGTTTGCATACTGCACCAGGTACTGGTCGGGGGCAACGAGGGCCACAAGGCCCGGCAGCACGTTCATCACATCGTACAGGAGGCGGCGCTGCGCCTCGGCGGCCTTGCGGGCGTAGACCCGCTCCGTCACGTCCACCAGGGCCAGCAGGAGTCCGGTGATGCGAGCGTCGGCGTCATGGACCGGTCGCAGACTCCAGTCCCAGTACGTGACCCCCCGCTCCGGGTGGCCCGGGTACACAAACGGCTTCTCGGTGACGGCGTAGGGGATGCCGGTCCGCAGGACCTCCCGGAAGATCGCCTCGTTTTCCTCGTTCGGATACAGGTCGAAGTGGTTTTTGCCGATGAAGTCGGCCGGCTCTCGCCCGTCGGCACGGGCGTAGGCACGGTTGACCCGGACGAAGCGGAACTCGGTGTCCACGTAGGCGATGAGGACGTGGAAGGCATCGAAGAGCCGCTCGAGCAGAGCCCTACCCTCCATGAGCGAGGCCTGAGCGTCGGTCTGGGCGACGGACCGGTCCGCCGCGGGCCCGTGCCCGGTATCTTCAGGCCTCCGGGTGCGATGCCGTTCGCGGGATTGCACGGGGTGGCGCCTCCTGTCTGTCGTTGCGCGTATGATTATGACCTGCGGTGCCGTCCGGGTCAACGGTCGGAGGGAAGAACCCGCGGAGACGGAGGTGGGGTGCCCGTCGGTCCGGGGGCCGCCCGCTTCTTCGCATCGCATGCGAGGACGCCCCGGCCTCGGCGTCCTCGCGGAGGCGGACGTCGTTGCCATCGCCCGTGCCGACGAAGATGCCGAACGCGCTGCGGGCGCCGCGGGCCGCTCCCAGCCAGGTCTCGCCCAGCGTCCCGAGGTCCGTATCGTTGCCCAGCGCCACCGGGACGCCGAACCGGGCCTCCAGGCGGGCCACGATCTGCGTGTCGCTCAGGTTCATGTTGGGCGTGGCGACGACCCGGCCCTTCTGCGGATTCAACTTTGAAACGCAACAGGCCCCCAAGCCCCTGGAGCCCCGCCGCCTCGGCGTCAGCCCTCCAGGCTTCGGGCCTCGGGGTGAGGCCGACGCCGACGCGACGGGGCTCCAGG
>JAWODB010000049.1:0-46899 GCA_046483505.1 Phycisphaerae bacterium | reverse complement strand
CGGCGGCGAGGGTCCTGAAGGATGCGCCCGAGTACGCCCGGCAGTTCGACCCGGTCAGGCACGTGCCCCTCGGCCAGGGGGGGGACCGCTACGAAGACCGGCCGGAGCTTGCCAAGATCACCCTCGCCGACTACGCCGAGCGCGCCCGGCGGATGTGGCGCAACCGCCTGCGGTGGATGGCCCGGCAGGGCCTCTGGGCCGAGGACATGATCTACCGGCTGTCGAACGTCGAGGGAACCTACAACCTCGCCTACCACGCTGATGACCCGGTGATCCGCAAACGGGCGGAGATGATCCTGGACCTGCACTGGCTCCTGTACGCCCTGCAGACGGTGGACGGGCAGTTCGGCGGGGCGCAGAACCGGTTCAAGCCGCACTACGCGGGGTATCATCCCGAGCGCGGGACGGGGTGGTACTACTTCGGCGGTCGGCCGGGAACCCAGCCCTGCACGGCCGCGCTGCTCGGCGACTATCTCCCACCGGAAATCGCCTACCGGTTGCTCGAACAGCCGGACAAACGCGGGTGCTTCGTCTACCGTGAACCGCTGTTCGCATCGAAGACGCCTTCCGCGCCCCAGGCGAACGGCAGCCGGACGCCATCATCTGCCAAACTGGGACCGTTGGGAGCCGTTATGCTGCCCACCGCCGCTGCCTTGGCCACGCTTGCGCTGCTTGGCGCCACGTCCGCCGGCCCGACGTCCGACCCCATCCGCGCCCAGGCTCTGACCCGTGCCCCGGCACCGACCGAAGGCAAGCCGCGCGCCTGCGTCGGCGCCTACTACTTCGACGGCTGGGCCGGCACCCATCCTAAGGACGGCAAGGCCGACTGGGCCCGCAATGCTCCCACGCACCTGACCGAGCGTCTGGCCACAGAGTTTGCCGACCGGGAGCCCCTCTGGGGTTGGCGCGATGACACCCTCCCGATCATGGAGCGCCAGATCGACCTGGCCGCCGACCACGGCCTTGCCTTCTTCGCCTTCTGCTGGTACTGGCACGAGACGGAGAAGGCCGTCCGCGACGACCCCAAGCACACGGGCCTCCGCCTGTTCCTCAACGCCTCCAACAACGGCCGCATGCGGTTCTGCCTGCTCGTGGCGAACCACGCCGGCTTCGAGATCCAGGGTGAGACGGCGTGGCGGCGGGCCACCGCCCTCTGGATGCCTTACCTTACGCATCCGAGGTCCCTGCGGGTGGGCGGGAAGCCGCTCCTCATCGTGTTCAACCCCGCCGGCGGCGACAAGGCGGGCCTGGACTACCTCCAGCAGGCCGCCCGCAAGGCCGGGCTGCCCGGCGTCGCCGTCGCGGGCGTCGGCCAGGCGCCCCGCGACATGGGATACACCCACACGACCTACTACAGCGTCGTGCCCGGTTGGGAAAAGGGTCTGGAGGCACACAAGTACCGCGAATTCGTCGAGGCGCACAAGGCGTCGTGGCGCGGGCGGCCGGACCAGCCTCACATTCCGTGCCTCAGCGTCGGCTGGGACCGACGCCCGTGGGAACCCGCCGACCCCGCCCGTGGCCGTTGCTGCTGGTATTACCCCGACCGGACGCCTGAGGAGTTCGCGGCCGGTCTTCGCGACGCCGTCGAATGGATCGAAAGGCACCCCGACCAGGTGACCCCCAAGAAACTCATGGTCCTCTACGCATGGAACGAGTATGGTGAGGGCGGGTACCTGGTCCCTACCCGCGGCGACCCCGAGGGGGCGTACCTGAAGGCCCTGCGTTCGGTGCTCTTGCCGTAGCGCGGGTGCGTGGCGCGCCTGCGGCGGCACGGCAATGTTATAGCCAGAGGAGTGAACCATGGCATCCGCTCACGTCAC
This sequence comes from Phycisphaerae bacterium, assembly GCA_046483505.1. GTDB lineage: Bacteria > Planctomycetota > Phycisphaerae > FEN-1346 > FEN-1346 > BS750m-G62. The sequence continues at coordinate 45,079 of JAWODB010000049.1, read as the reverse complement.
ACGCCGCGCGTTCCTGAAGGCCGCGGCCGCGGCGCCGTACGTGGTCGCGTCCACGACACTGGGGTCGGACGGCGCCTGGCCCGCAAGCGAACGGATCGGCATGGGCTTCATCGGCCTCGGCGGGCGAGGCAGCGGCACGCTGAACCACTTCCTCCGACCGGGTGTCAGCGAACCCGTCGCCGTCTGCGACGTGTGGAAAAACCGGGCGGAGGCCTGGCGCGGCCGCCTCAGCGCCGGCGTGGCGGCCTACCAGGACTTCCGCCGTCTGATCGACCGACCCGACGTGGATGCCGTCGCCATGGCGTCGCCCGATCACTGGCACGTCCCGATGGCGGTGGCGGCCGTGCGGGCCGGCAAGGACGTCTTCTGCGAGAAGCCCCTTTCGCTGTCTATCCGCGAGGGCCGCGCCCTGTGCGACGCCGTCCGACGCCACGGACGCGTATTCCTCCACGGGACGCACCAGCGGTCGTTCGGGCCCTTCCGGTTGGCGTGCGAGATGGCCCTGAACGGACGCATCGGCCGGGTCCACACCATCCGCGTATGCGAGCGCGGCAGTTGGGCGGACAAGGTGCGGCCGCCGCTGCCCGTCCCGCCCGACCTCGACTACGACCTCTGGCTCGGGCAGGCGCCCGAGATTCCTTACGTGGGCCAGGCCGCCGGCGGCGTCGGGTGGCAGTGCCGGTCGGACTACTCGGCCGGGTGGATTTCCGGGTGCGGCGTCCACCCGCTCGACATCGCCCAGTGGGGCAACGGCACCGACCGCACGGGTCCCGTCGAGATCGAGGGCCGCGGCGTGTACCCGACCGACGGCTTCAACGATACCGCCATCGACTGGCACGTCGAGATGACCTACGCCAATGGCGTCAAACTCATCTTTACGAGCACACACAACCACGTGAACTCGCCGGAAGTCGGGGCTCGTTTCGAGGGCACCGACGGCTGGGTCATGGCCCACGGCAACGCGTGCTCGATCAAGGCCGAGCCGGCGTCGCTCTTGAGGTCCGTCATCGGCCCCGAGGAGATCCACCTGATGCGGAGCGACAACCACGCCGTCCACTTCCTGGAGTGCGTCCGCTCGCGCCGCGAGACGGTTGCCCCGGCCGAGGTCGCGCACCGGTCCACCTCTCTCTGTCTCCTGAGCGACATCGCCATGCGCCTCGGCCGCAAACTTCGCTGGAACCCCGACGCCGAGACGTTCGTCGACGACGATGAAGCCAATCGCCTCCTCGGCCGCGCGATGCGGGCGCCGTGGACGGTGTGAAGGTGGGGGCGTTCCGCCCTTGCGGAAGACTGTTTGCCTTCGCGGAAGGCTACACTGCTAACGGGACGGCTTGGGCAGTTCGGCCTTCTCCCACTCCCAGGAATCCGGAGAATCCGTATCGAATCCTGCCCCCGCGGCCACGTTCTCGCAAGAGCGCCCTTCCGCCGGACGGTCGCTCTTGTCATACAGGACGCAGGCGCCGAGGCCGTTCACCAAACGCTCATCCTTGTGCCAAAGCCGTTGACGTTGGACACGTATGAGATCTCCCGTAGTTCTATCGACTCTAGGAGCCCTTGGTCCGCCAGGCGTCGAAGACCGCCCGCATTTTGGCCAACTGGATCGCTACGTGGGCGTACTCGTGCCTGCCGGCGTGGAACTCGGCGCTGTAGGAGCCTTGATAGCCGGCGTCATACAGGGTCTTCATCTTCTCTTCCAGCGGCCCTTCCACGATGTTCCAGGCGAAGTGGGTGTGACAGATCCACGGCGCCGCCTCCCGGTCGGCCTGGTCCTTCTCCGCCTGTGTGCCATGCCAGCCGCCGATGTGACAGGAAACCCCGAACGCCGGGTGGTCCACCGCGTGGAACAGCCTCTGCATATTGGCCCAGACGGTCTCGGGGCCCCAATGGCTCTCGGCGCCGACCATGAAGCCGTGGTCGTGGGCAAATCCGGCGTATTCCCTGTACCGCTTGACGATGTGATCGAACTGCTCATCGGTCCACGTGAGACCGCTCCCGCCGGCATCCAAACGCACGAACTGCGCCCCGAGGATCCTGGCGGCCTTCAGATTCGCCAAGGCGTATTCATAGGTCTTCTGGCGTTTGGCCGGGTTGTCCTCCCAGACAGTGACTCCGTCGGCGCACAGATCGGCCAGTTCCAGCTCTCGCTCGTCGAGCCCCTCACGAACCTTCTTCAGATAGTCCTCCTCCATGCTGGCCAGAAAGCCGTTCCAGATATCAGCGATACTGAGGTTGTATCGGTACTTGCAGGCTTCCAGGTACCCGAACACATCTATCTTGCCTTGCTCCAGCAGTCCTCGAAATGAGTAGGACAGAACGGACAACCTCATCGGCGGCTCTCCGGCGGCCTTGGCGGCCCCGATCCCGAGACGGGAGGATACCGGAAGGCCTTTGTCGCCGGCAGCGATGGCTGAACCGGTTGTGGTGGCGATGCCGGAGGCGGCCACGGCTGCTGTCGCCATCAACGACCCTTTCATGAAACCTCGACGATTGCTCATGATCGTAGAACCTCCATAGAAGTCCTGGGTTCTGGTCACTGGACCGGATGTCCTCAGGCGGTCAGTTCCCAGCCTTTTCGATACTCGCGTGTCAGGTACTTATTGGCCGACTCCGGGCTGGTGATCCTGCCGCCGGCGGGGTCCCAGATCAGCCGCTTGCCGCCCAGCCGCAGCGAGACCGCAGCGAGGTTGAAGGCATCGGAGATCGGGCCACCCAGCGTGAAATCGGCGCAGGTCGGCTCGCCGCCTTTGAACGTCTCGATCCACGAGCCGCCGCGTTCCCACTCGCGCCGCCCCGTTGTGGCCTTTTCGTCAGACTCCGGCGCCTCACGCTCCGGGATGATCCGTGGGTTCTCACAGCGGAAACCAGCGAGGATCTTGCCCTTGTCGCCAACGTACATCATGCCTTCCGACGGCAATCCCTTGTCGTCGCGGAGGATCTCTTCCGGCGTCGGCGGTCTCATACCCCCGTCATACCAGAACAGGTCCACTTCCGGGCGGTCGGCCTTGGCGGCAAACTTGAACCGGACCGTGCAGGCGACCGGGAAGGAGTAATCGTTGTGGATCTCGCTGCTGACGCCATCCACGACGGCGCAGAGGTGGCTCGGCGTCGATTCCACCATGGACAGATTGTCCAGACGGAACTCGTGGAACACAGGCCACAGGCTGTAGTGCCCCATATCGGCAATCGCCCCGCCGCCGAACTCGTACCAGCCGCGAAAGACCGCATGCGTGTAGTGCGGGTGATAGGGCCTCGCCAGCGATGGTCCCAGCCACAGGTCCCAGTCGAAGCCCTTCGGCACGGGCGGCGTATCGGTGGGAATCGTCGGATACTGGGGCCATACCGGCCGGTTCGACCAGTTGTGAATCTCGCGCAGGGTGCCGATGGCACCTTGCCGAATCCAGCCGGCTACCTGGCGAACCCGTGGATCGACACTGGCCGGATGGAACTGGGTGCCGACCTTGGTCTTGCGGGCGGTTTCGATGACCAGGCGGGCCTCCTGCAGCCTGTTCGCCAGAGGCTTGTGCATTGCGACATGCTTTCCCTTTCTCATCGCGGCAATCGCAATGGTCGCGTGAAGATGATCCGGCGTCATCACCTCGACCGCATCAAGGTCCTTCTCCTTCTCCAGCAATTCGCGGAAGTCCGCATACGAGGCACAGCCCTTGAACCGGCCCGAAGCCCGCCGCTGGGCATAGCCGGCCTCAACAAGGGCCTGGCCAATATCCCGTCCTCCGGGAATGCAGCCGGCTTTCCACGAATCGGGTTTGCCCAACGCCCCGGCGATGGACCGCCGCAGGCCGTCGCGCGACCAGTCCACGTAGTTGGCGCCGTCCTTCTCCGGATCGCACACGGCGACCACGTGCAGGTCCGGCGTCCTCACCCTGCCCATGAGATGCCCCAATCCCATTGTCCCGCAGCCAATGAGCGAGAAGTTGATCTTTTCACTTGGGGCGATATGTCCGACCCCACCCAGCACATGGCGCGGCACAATCGAAAGCGCGGCGGCCGAAGCAACTGTTCCTCGGAGGAACTTCCGTCGGTTCATTTCTGTTTTCATGGTTTTCCCAATGATCGCATGCGTGGTTTCGGGAACGGCTTCTGAACGATGCTAGTCGGCCAGAAGCTGCCGGGCCTGCTCCTCGACGAAGGCGATGTTCTTGGCCATGTCTTCCTGGAGCGCGGGTGTGTCGTGTTCGAAATCGATAACGACCGGCCCGGTGTACCCCAGGTGTTTGAGTTCGTTCAGCGTTCTGGCGTTATCGGCCTGCCCCTGGCCGATGACCGTGTTGGGTGAATGGGGATCGCCCTTCCTGGCGACATCCTTGAGATGGAAACTGATGATGCGGCCTTTCAGTTGATGCAGGCATTCGACCGGGTCCAGTCCCGATCGCACCCATTGTCCGTCGTCGCAGCAGGCGCCGAGGCGTTGGCTGCGGTTCCGGCAGGCCTCCAGCACCAGTTCCGGGTGCCAGTACTTCGACTGCCCCTTCTGGTGGTTGTGAAGCGCCAGTCGCATCCCGTGTTCCTCGCAAAGCCTCTCGAGCGTGTCGAAGGCATCGGCGGGCGGCTCGGCCACGATGATCTCCGTGCCGAAGCCCTTCCAGCACGCGAAGATGCGTTCGGCCTGATCCGGCTTGCCGTTGAAATCGGCGAATACGGTGGGGACGGAGATTCCCCGGTCGGCGAGCCTGGCCTTGAGTTCCTTGCGCGCCTCCGGCGGCATGTTCTCGTCTGACTTCATGCCGGGCCGCTTCGAGTCCAGTTTCAGGTTCGTCCGGATTTCGACGTGGCGCAGGCCGACGGCTGCCACCTTGTCCAGCGCCTCGAAAAGCGAGAATCGCCGGTAGGTGTAATGCTGGACGCTGATCTTCCAGCCGAGTTTCGTTGCGTTGGGCCGGCCGGGCTTGATCGCGTCAGCAAGCGCCGTGAGTTGCAAGCCAGGTCCGGCGCCCAGAGCCAGAGCGCCGGTTTTGCACAGGAACCCCCGGCGCTTGATCGGAACGCTTCGGTTGTCATGGCCGGTGCCGACTTGTTTCGGCTCAAGTCCCTTTACCGGGGAGAAAGCCTCGGCCTCGGCTCTGAGGCTGCCAGGGGCGCCCCTTTCGCCCCGTCGCCTCGGCGCCGGCCCGGCGCCCTGCGGGCGTGGGGCGAGGCCGACGCCGACGCGACGGGGCTCCAGGGGCTTGGGGGAGCCTCCGGGGTGGACCCCTCCCCTTGCGTTGGGCATGGGCCGAGGGGGTCTGGGGGAGATGGAATCTCCCCCAGGGGCACGGGCGTGGCGGACCTGAGGCTCAGGGCCTGCACGACCCCGAAATTGGGTGATGAACCCTTTTTTCTGAGCGGGTGTCATGTGTAGATTTCTCACACAGTCCTGGGATCAGGCAACTGGAATCCGGGGCGATTGGCATCCTTCAGCAGTTCGTTGGCCTCAGCGGCAAACTCACCCGTATGCCGTTCCGTTTGAGGATCGAAGGTCAGCCAGGGCCCCACGGTGTACTGATTCCCGTCTTCCGGAATGCCTACGCCCTTGCTCATGACCTCGTGGAGCGTCATGAAATGCTCGTGGGCGTCCTGGTTGTCGCCGAAACGGCCCGCCTTGGCATTGAAGGGAACGCCTTTGCCCAGGCGATACGAGTTGTTCATGAGGTGGCCCAGGACACAACTGTGGTGTGCATCGATGGCATTGCCGTTGGCCATGTGGGGGTCGCCGGCTCGGCAGGCCGCGATGAAACTGCCGAACTGTCCGCCCGGGGTGACCTGTCCGTCGGGGACATCGATCTTCTCCCCCTGGTCGCTGCCCTTGGGATAGTACTGTCCGCCGATGATCCTGCCGCCATCTTCGAAGTAGTACTGGTTCTCGACCTGGCGCTGGTACCCGTCATAGTTGACGTTGCGAACGTTGAAGAACACGTACTGTCCGTTGGGATACTCCGCTATGCCCAACATCGTGTTCGGGGTCTCCCCCTGATCGTTCCAGAGAAAGCGTCCGCCGATCGCCATGGCGCGGATCGGGCTGGTCAGCCCCTTGTCCAGGGCCCAGTAGGCCATGTCGAGTTGGTGGGTGCCCTGGTTGTTCAGGTCACCGTTGCCGGTCTCCCAGAACCAGTGCCAGTTGTAGTGGACGTAGTTGCCGTGGTAGGCGTCGACCCTCGCGGGTCCGCGCCACAGATTCCAGTCCAGATGAGCCGGGGGAGCGGAAGGACTCTTGAAGCCGATACTGCCGCGCGGTTTGCAGCAGTACCCGTACGAGATCTTCAGTTTGCCGAACTTGCCGGACCGTATGAGATCGTGCAGTCCGGCGTTCCGGGCGCTGCTGCGGCTTTGCGTGCCGTGCTGAATGACCACGCCGTATTTCTTCTGCGCCTCCACCACGACGCGCCCCTCCTGGACATCGTGGCTCATGGGCTTTTCCACGTACACGTGCTTGCCGGCCTGGGCCGCCCAGATCGTTATCAGCGAATGCCAGTGGTTCGGCGTGGCAATCGAAATGGCGTCCAGGCTCTTATCTTCCAGCGCTTTCCGCACATCCGCCACACCCTTGCAGGCAAACCTGTCCCCGGTCTTCTCCTTCACGTAAGCCAATCGTTGTGCCAGGACCTGTTCGTCGGGATCAATCAGATAGGCGAGTTCCACGTTGTCCTGACCCAGCCAGGCGTTGACGTGCCCACCGCCTTGGCCGTGCACGCCGGCTACGGCGATGCGCAGACGATCATTGGCACCCAAAGCCTTCGTGGATCGGCTGCCGCAGACGATGAATGCCGTTCCGGCGGCCAGTGAGTTCTTCAGGAATGTGCGTCTGGTGGTCTGTGACATATCAATACTCTCCCTTGAATGAGCAACTAAACCGTTGATCTAGCGTGCGTATTCCCGGAATTCGCTGTCGAGCTGTTGTTTCGTTCTGGAGCCGTCGTAGAGGATCACACGGAACTTGAACGGGGCGGTTTCGCCCTTCTTGAGGGTCAGGTTGAAGGGTTGAGGGTTCTCAACCTTGCGCGACTTCTCGAAGGCGTACTGGCCCAAGGGATTGGCGGAAAAGGCGCCGTAGCCCCTGGCGTGCCAGTAGGTCGGATAGTTGGTGCTGGTGGGATGATTGAGGATGGCGATGCCGACTGTCGCGCCGTCGTGCTCGCCCTGGATGCGAACCCATTCGGCTCGCTTGCCCCAGACGCCCTGTTCCTTCTCATCGCCGTTGCTGCTCAGGTAGGCGCCGGTTCCGCCGCTCTCGGTGAGCCATTGGGCCAGACGGATGGCGAACATGCCTTCCTTGGTGGCCCCGAATTCGACGGTGTCTGCGACCGCCTTCAATTCGATGTCGAAGTCGATGATGTGTTGGTCGCGGCCCGCGATGAAGCGGGTCAGCCGCTTCTCGATGAGCAGGGCCTCATTGTCCTTGCCGATCCAGTGCATGACAGTGGCCAGGGCCGGATTGCCCGTGGCGTCGGTGGTAACTTCGGCCTGGATATGCTTGATGGCGGGCAGGGGCTGCCTGCTGTTGTTCCAGAAGCTGTTGCCGTCAGGCTGGTCGTAGGTGAAGAACAGCCCCGCGTGGTGGGGGTGATCCTGTGACTCGCCTTCCATCTTCTCGAAGGGCCAGCCGCGCGTAACCGTGATTCCTGATGGCGTGCGGAGCGGGAACAGGACAGGTTTCGTGAGCAAGACACCTTTGGCGGCCAAGGGCTTGACCGGATCAACCTGGTAGACATAGCTGGTGAAAGGCCTGCCATCAACCAGGACATCGATGCTGCCTGACGTCCGGCGCAGTTCGACTTTGGGTTTATCCGCAGCGCTCGGGGTCCCGGCCGTCCAGCGGACGCCGCGGACGAGCACGTCGCGGTACTGCGGGCAGGCGTAGGCCTGCTTGTCGTGGCCGAACTGGATGTTGAACACCCGCGCGCGCCCATACCGGCGCGTCCAGGCGACCGGGGCGTCGTTTTCCGGGTGATCTGTGGTCAACAGGACGTGGTTGCCCTCCGCCCACCAGCGGCCCCGGTAGGTTTCATCGTGGATCGTAAAGTCCTTCATGCCGCGGGTGATCGGGTGCTCGCGGTCGCGGACGGATACGGCGATATCCTGGTTGCCCTTGCACTTGCAGTGCGGCCAGGGCTTTCCGTCGATCTCCACGTCGAAGTAGATGTACGCCGTGCCGATGATCTGGTGGTACTCGTGCCAGCCCTGGAACGCGGCCTGCGCGTGGTGCACCACGACGACGCCGACGCCCCGCTCCTGCAGGAGCCGCACGAAGTTCTCCCGCCGCCTCGGCGAGATGCTCTGCGTCATGTTGTAGAGCATCACGACGTCGTAGCCCCAGTCGCCGACGTCCTCGAACACCTCGCTGTCGTCTTTCAGCGGCGCCTCGACCAATCGGAAGTCGTCACATCCGTCGAAGAGGGCGAAGAACGGCTCCCGGTCGAAGCCATGCCCGCCCGTCACCACGAGCACGTCGACCTTGTCCGGGTCCCCGAAGGCGGTCTTGCGGTCCGGCTGCCTCGCTTCGATGGAATACGTTTTCCCTGCGACGGCGGGGAATACCAGGCATTCGCCGTTGCGCTTGTCGACCTCGACCGCCACGGGCTCGCTCTTGCCCACCTCATGGACGCCGACCGGCCTGCCGGGCCACGGGTTCATGATGCGGCACACGTTGTCCCTCCGCGGCTGGACCTCGAGGAAGTAGACCTCCTCGGCGTTCCTGGCCGCGGAGACGAGGAAGCCGCCGCGGGCCTGGAAGTGGCGGAAGGCGATTTCAGTTCCGGGCGGGACCGCGGGGAACAGGTGCATCCGCCCGCTGCGGCTGTTGAGCAGCGTCTCGGCATCGAAGCCGCCCCACGTCGGCTCGGCGGGGACCCCCAGCAGGATCAACGTCTGCGGCGTGGTTCCCGCATTGGCCAGTTTCCGGGCCGTGCGGAGCATCATCTCCCTCTGCGGCTTCGGGGAATCCAGGTTGATCTCGTCGGCGAGGATCGTCGGGTATTCGGCCGCCTCGCCGAAATGGTCGCCGGGAACCTGCTTCGGCTCCACGCCGGGAACCGCGCAGAACACCGGGCCATCGGGGGTGTCCCACGTGGGATAGGGGGCCAGGTTGTCGGCGACCTCGCGCCACTTCTCGCGCAGGTCCGCGTCCACGCCGAGGATCTCCGACGCCTCCGCCGTGCGGTTCAACGCCCAACGGAACATGCACAGCGAACTGATGATGTCCTTGTTGCGGGCGAATTCCGCGTAGTAGCCCCACTTCTCGGGCTCCATGCACGGGACGATATGGTAGTAGCCGTCGTCGCCCTTCTTCGCGTAGGCCGCGTAGAAGAGGGCCATCTCCCGCATCAGCGGGTAGCACGTCTCGCGCAGGAACTCGACGTCGCCCCCGTAGTCCCACTCGTCCCAGACGGGTTTGACGGTCTGGGCCATCGTATCGAAACACAGTTCGAGCGTGAGGGTCGTATGGACGTACTTGTCCGGCTTGATGGGCGGCTGGTAGCCGTGGACGAAGCACATGCCGGGCATGCCGAACATGCTCTTCGCGTTGTCCTTGGCGCCGGGCAGCCAGTGCCACAGCAGATGCTTCCACATATCCTGGTTGTCGGGCCAGTGGCGGACGAAGCGGTTGGTGGTGAAGATCTCGTTGTAGCATGGAGCGCTGCTCCAGAGTTGGGCGTCGCGTTCGGGCGGCACGTAGGAGGCGCTGCACTCATACCGGCGCATGTCCGTCTTGGTGCCGCCGCCGTGACCGTCGGCGTAACTGCGGTAGATGCTCAGGACGTACTCGGTGCACTCGGTGCCGGTCAGACCCCTGAAGATGCGGCCGTCCTCCCGCTTGTCGTAAAACGCGTTCCACCACTGGGTGTTCTCCCGGACCACGCCGTCGAAACCGGCGGCCTCCGCGGCGGCCAGGCGTTTCCTGGCCAGGGCCACCACGTCCGGACCGTCCATGGTGGTGACGATGGTGACCAGCGCTTCCAGTTTCCCGCGGGCCCCCGGCGTGAACGTGGCCGTGGCCGCGGCGCCGGGCGCCCGGGCGATCCTGTCGTCCGGGGGAGGCGTGCCGAGCCCCCTGCGGCCTTCCACCGTTTCCAGGTCCACCTTGCCGGGCGTGAGGACCACCCCCATCAGCACGTACTCGAAGCCCTGCGGAAACGTCTTCTCCGGCGGCATCTGCTGGCGAATCCAGAAGTACCGCCCCTCCTTGCCGCTCGTCGGCGGATCCATGGGGTAGTTGAAGGCCTTGTCGGCCTCGGTGCCCGGCCGGGTGTAGTGCTTGCCGTCCTCGCTCATGTACTTCATGTGGGCCGTATCGCGATGGCGGTACAGCCGCAGCCAGATCGGCGAATCGATCCCCGAAAACTCGCCACGGACGGCGTAGAGGTTGCTCGTCATGCCGAGCACGTATTGCAGGTTTGCCTTGGCGCCCCCTTTGGCCACCTCCAGTCTCACCACACCGTTGGCGCAGGATTGGGTGGCTTTGGGCGCGGCCGCACCGGCCAGCGGGTCCATCCCCAGGATGATCTGCCCCACGGGTTTCAGGCAGGGCATCGGATACTCGATGGGCTGCCGATAGGGGTCGTAGAACCCGCCCTCCTTCAGCAGGTAGCCGTAGCCTCGGGGACGCTGGCACCCCGGGTGTTTCCCCACGAAGCCCTTGTTATGTGGCGAGTAGGCGCCGTCGATGATGTCCTGCAGGGTCGGGGCGGTCAGCCCGCGCGTGTTGACCCGCCGGTCCCAGACGTTGTTCTTGGTCAGGCTGATCGTGATGCGCTGCGGCGGGCCCCAGAGCGTGGTCCGCATCTTCAGGTTGCAGATCGTCATCGCCTTGCCGCGGGGATAACTGTTCCAATTCGGCTGAGGATCCTTGGGATCCACCGTGTTCCCGAAGGCCACGGTCCGGGCCGCCTCGCGCAGCGGGATTTCCCGCTCCCACGGAAGCACGGGCGGTTCCTCCGCCAGGGCCGATGGCACAAGCCCGAACACCATGACCGCCGCCAACGCCAGTTCGGTTGAGAGTTTCATGTGGCCTCCACTAGTCGCCGGGACTTCTTGGAATACGGACCGGGATTCTCCGCCGGCTGCGGCCGACGACCGCCATCGGCCGCTCTGGTATCCATGTCACCGACCTTCAGAGTTATTAAGCCCTGCAAAACTCATCTTCATGCCGCATCGGCCACGGCTCGGCCGGTGAACCTCTCCGAGCGCCCTTTTAACCGCGACCCGAAGGGGAGCGCGTCGCGCAGGGCGCCTCCGCCCCCGTTCTCCTCCGGCCAAGCCCCTGAAGATCACTTTTACCGGGCTCAATAAATGGCTGCCACGATCTCCGCGATGATGCGTTGGGTGGCCGCCAGGTCGCTCACCGGAATCGGACCGGGCGACCACTGCTCGGCCGAGTAGATGCCCTTGAACCCGCACGCCTCGCCCACGCGGACGCACGCGCCGATGTCGAACGACGTGTGCCGGCCCTCGGCGTCGAAGTCCATCCCCTTGGCCGACACGAGGTACGCATGCGGGAAGAGTCTCTTCAGGTACGCCGCCCGCTGTTCCTGCGTGAAGTTGCCCGGCATGTTGCCGAAGTCGGGCAGCGTGCCGCACCAGGGGCTGCCCACGTGCTTCATGATGGCGACGATGTTGTCGGGACTGCCGCTGTGGCCGCCGTGGTTCTCGACCAGGATCCGGACGCCGACCGATTTGCCGTGCTCGGCCAGTTGGGCGAAGGCGTCGCCCGTGACGTTGACGTCGAACGGCCCCCTGCCGCCCGTGTTGGCACGGAGCGACGTGGCGCCGCACGCGGCGGCCCGGTCCATCCAGTCCTTCACGAACTGGATACTCTTGGCCCGCTCGGCCGCGTCCGCCTGCGACAGGTCGTACCCCGGGCTGTCCAACTGGACGTTGATGATGCGCGAGCCGGCCTTCTCGGCGGCCGTCTTCAGCCGCTGGCAGTACGCCGCGGAGGTCTCGGCGAAGTGGCGGCTCCATATCTCGACGTTGTGCACGCCGAGGTCCCGGGCGAACATCGCCGGCACCGCCTCCAGTGTCAGGTCCGGTTCGGCGGGTTTCGCGTTCTTCGGGCGCGTCTGCGGGAACCGCGAACGGAAACACACGGTCGTCGCCCCGACGCGCTTCATCTTTTCAGGGGGATGAGATGGCGCGGTCTCCGCCCTCGCCCATCGGGCCGACGTCACGGTCACCGCGGGCGCCGCGACGAGCGCGGCCCCGCCCTTCAGGAAGTTGCGACGCTTCATGCCTCGTCTCCTTCCGCTGTCGCCGCGGCCGATTCGGCCACGGCCGTTTCGTTGCCCGGCGACGACGTCTCGTGCCTTGCCTGCTCCGCCCGCAGATACGCCACGAGGTGGTTGGCGTGCGAAGCGAGCAGCCCGGCGGTGCGCCCCGCGTCGTCGGCCTCCAGTGCCGCGACGACGACCTCGTGCTCGCGGGCAATCGCCACCGGATCGACCGTTTCCATGTAGTCCATGATGAACCGCGTGCGGACGTCGAAGGCGAGCGACCTCCAGGCCTTCAGCAGAACCCGATTGCCCGAGGCCTCGACGATGGTTCGGTGGAAGATCTCGTTGGCCTCCTGGAACGCGGCGAAGTCGCGCCGTTCGGCCGCGGCAACGATGTGCTCGACGGCCTTGCGGAGAGCCTGGCATCGGCTTCGAAGCCGCCGGGTGGCCGTCCGGACGGCCAGGGCCTCCAGCACCGCCTTCACCTCCAGGGCCTGGACCGTCTCCGAGAGACTGACCTGGCGGACCCACGCGCCGCGGTGCGGTTCGGATTCCAGAACGCCTATGGCCACCAGTTCCCGAATGGCTTCGCGGACGGGGATGGCACTGACCCCGAACTCCTCGGCCAGCGCCGCCTCCACGATGCGGTCGCCCGGGGCCAGTTCACCCCGGCCGATCCGTTGGACCAGCGTCGCGCGAATCTGCTCGCGCAGCGACGTGCGGCTGATGGCCATCGGGGCTCCTTTCTGCGCGGATCGCAGCGGCCCGGGGGCTTAGTATATCATATATGACCCGCAGCGGTGCAACGTTTTTCTCCCGTCCGGGCAGGAAAAACGCTAAGTAACTTCCTGGCAAGAGGTTATAGAACGACCGAAAACCCAGTATCCTGGCTTGGCTCCGAGCCCGCCCGAGCCGCCGGCCAACGGCGTGGGTGGCGACCGAGACACGCTTCCGCCGCATCATGGGCTATCAAGGCCGACATGAACACCCGCCGGGAAATCATCCGCAGCCTCGTCAAAGTGGTGAAGATCGAGGAAGATCATGTCCGAATCATCTATAGGGTGGGCCCCGCCCTTTTGCTGACGGCCGCTCAGGCGGCCCAACTCCTCAATGTTGTCCATACCTTCTACTCGGCCATCCTCCGCGAGATATCGAAGAAGGGCGATGAGTCCCGTTTCGAGAAGGTCGAGCGCGGCAAGTTCCAGTTGGCGAAGTAGCCGTAGCATCAGCACCCTTTCCTCACACGCCCGCCAACGCGGGCGTGTCCTTCGGCGTCGGGGTCTCGTCAGCCTGGAAACCGAACTCCTTCTGCCGGTCCTCGTCCGCGAACCGCCGCTGTAGCGCGTGAGCGCTCGTGTAGCCCCTGAAGCCGGGGTTGTGCGCGGGCGCGCGGGCGTCCATGTCGAGCACCCGCCGCCACAGGGCCGGGAAGTGCCGCCGGAGTTTCCGGAGTTCGGTAAGCGACTGCATCGGGCAGCAGAAGCAGGAGACGCGGTGGAAGATCTCGTACAGCCCGCCCCAGTCGTAGCCGCGCTCAAGGCAGTAGGCGAGCGCATCGGCTTCCGTGACGTCCCATTCGATGAGCGGATACCGCGCCTCGGCGACCTTGTTGAGCGTCGGTGCCTCGGCGCGGTGCCGTTCGTCCGCGGCCATGCCGATGCACCAGCGGCCGGCATCGACGCTGCGGGCGTAGCGGGTGAGCGCGTTGGCCTTCAGCCGCGTGCACCAGTGCCTCATGGCCGACGGCCAACCGTAGCCGACCCGGTGCACACGGCCGTTGTGTCGGCCCCGCCGGGCCTTCATCGGCCGGTCGAACATCCAGTAGCCGAACGGCCGCTTGGGTTTCAGCCGGACGATGTCTACGCCCGTCTGCCGCTCCAGGAGATCCAGATGGTCGTACATCTGCGGGAATTCCCAGCCGGTGTCGAAAAACACCACGCTGTGAACGGGCTCGCGGCGCTCCAGCATCATCAACAGCATGGCGGTCGAGTCCTTGCCCCCGGAGAGAGAAACGATGTCGGCCGGCTTGCTCACTGTCCCTCCTCCTGGTCCGTCGCACCCACCGCGGCGGGTGCCTCGGCCGGCACGCGTTCGGCCTTCCCGTCCGTGAACTGTTCCCACCGCGGAACGATGACGTCGCAGTAGAGCGGGTCCACCCCCATCAGCTACGCCCGCACGCCCGCCATCGCGAGCACCCCCCGGGCTCACATCCCTTCTCCTGTGCCCCACGCCATTGCAGCGGGTGACTTCCGCGGCCCGAAAGAGACGAAACGGCCGCGGGCGGGCCGACGGGGCCGGACGTCGAGTCCCCATGTCGGCGCCGGCCCCGCGCAAGAACCGCTTGAACACCGGCCCAAAACGGCGCGGTCCGTGTACAGCCGCACGCGCGCCGGAAAAGGAGAGACGGGTTCGAGCGCAGAGAAATGGTGGAGGAAACGTGACAGCTGGCGAAAGCGCCTCTATCAGAAATGCCTTTCGTGGATCCTCAACCCGCTCCAGCGCCGGCGGTCTCCCACCCATGAGAGCATAACGTAGCCGCGACGGCGTTCGGTCGGTACGATGGTTCGTGGCCGAGACCGAAAGGAACGTCCATGTGCAAGAAACGGTGGGGCGAGTGGGTGGTGTTGTGTCTGGCCGCAGCGATGATCCTGGCTTGGCCGGCGGCACCCGCCTGGCCCGTGCGGCGCGCGTCCGCAGCCGAGGGTCCGACGGACGCACCGGCCGGCGCCGCCGGATGGCCGATGTTCGCCGGCCCCCACGGCACCTTCGTCCCGCACCGGTACGGGCACGACCTGGTCGGCAACCTCAAGGACGCCCGCCTCGCGTGGGTGAGCGAGGAAGACGACATCGGCGTCGGCAAAGGGCCGTACGGCCTCAAGCGGTTTCTGGCGGCCGGCGCGAAGGCCCATCCCGGCGGGCGGGGCACCCCCATCGTGGCCGAGGGTGCCGTCTTCGCCGCCTCGTTCCGGCCCGTCGGCCCGCCGTACGCGAGCGACACCATCCGCACGCTCGGCACGCGCGACGAGAATCCCGAGGCCGTGTGGGACGTCTGGGCCATCGAGGCCCACGATGTGGTGGTGGCGATCGACGCCCGCTCCGGCCGGACCCGCTGGAAGGCCGTCGAGCAACGCAAGGGCGTCCGCGTGCCCGGGCTGAAGCGAGGCGGGTGGGGCGTCTCGCCCGCCTACCACGACGGGCGGGTGTTCAGCCTCGGCACCACCGGCCGCCTCTACGCCTACGACGCCGCCACGGGCAAGAAACGGTGGGAGGTCGGCCTCGGCGAAACCCACGCCATGGCCGAGCGGGCCAAGGCCGAGGCCCTCAAAGAGAACCGTTTCGCCAAACTCGGCGGCTGGCTGAGCAGCCTGGCCGTTGCCGACGGCGTCGTCGTCGTGCCGACCTTCGCCACGAAGCCGCGCGGCTTGGTGGGCGTGGACCCGTCCGACGGCCGCATCCTGTGGCAGCGGCCGAAGGTCCTCTCGGAGTTCTCAACGCCGGCGGTCGTCCGTCCCGGCGGGCGGGAGTCCCTGCTCGTCAACTCCGGACGGGGCGACCTGCGGCTCATCGACCCGCACTCCGGCGAGGTCCGGTGGACCGTCGACGGCCTGGGGCCGTACCTCGGCCCCCTCTCACCGTCGGACACCCACGTGGTGGTGAACACGCGGCGGGCGGGGGCGGACAACCGCGACAAGTCCGTCGACGGCCGCTGGGGCGCCTACCGGTTCACGGCCGAGAAGGCCGAGCCGGCGTGGCAACTCCCGGACGAGCGGCGGTACGGCTTCGGTTGGCACCTCGACGCCGGTCCCCGCCGCAAGGTCGTCGTCCGCGACGGCGTCGTCTACATCGGGCACCGGGGACCGAAGGCGGACGGCAAGCGGGACCAGGCGCTGCTGGTGATCCGCGAGGCGACCGGTGAGATTCTCCAGGCGATCGAACCCCTGCCGGACACGCCCGAGCACGAGGGCTTCAATCCCCTCCTGCCGATGGAGGACCGGCTGCTGACGTTCTACGACGTGGCCCACGGGCGGAGCAATTTCGGCGCCACGCTCTTCGCGGTGAGCGGGTCCGGCACTCTGAGTCGCCTGTCGCACGGCTGGATGGTCCCGCACACGGCGACGACCGGCTACGAGGTGCCCATCGAGGTGCCGTACGTCGATGGCCGCCTGTACTTCCGCACCGAGGAGGGGACGATCGTCTGCTACGACCTGCGGCAGCAGGCAGACGAGTGACGCCGCGGGAGCCCTCGCCTGGTGCGCGGTGGGTCTCCGCACCCACCGCGCTCCGAATGGCTCCTGCAGGCGGCGCGGCGGGCCTCCAGGCCGGCCGCGCAACCACCGTACATGCACCAACCGTTGGAGGCACGCCCATGTGGCGACTGTGCAGCGCGTGCAGGACGGCGGCCGTGGCGACGGCGCTTCTCGCCCTGGCGAGCGCCGTTGCCTGCGCCGAGACCGTCCGTCCCGCCGGCGCGTACGAACAGGTGACCGTCGTTTTGGACGGCGCAGCGGAGGACGGCCGGCACCTCATCGTCGGCCTCCACTGCCGCGACGGCACCCTCGGCCGCGGGTGGGCCGACGGGCCCGCCGGCGCCGACACGCGCATCGAACACCGTCTCGAGCGGCGCGGCAACCGCGTCACCGGTTCCTTCCGCGCGGTCATCGGCGCCGTCGAGTACCGCTACCGCGTGGACGCGACCGTCCGGGACGGGGTCGTGACCGGCTCGCACGCGGGCGACTACGGCCCGAGGGGCGCCCGCGAGAACCTCCGGGGAACCCTCCGCGGCGACCTGCGAGACCGGCCCGAGGCCGGCGAGCCCGTCCGCGTCACCCTGCCCTTCTGGAGCCTGTTCAGCCAGTGGGGCCACATCCGCAGCCCCACCGTCCGGTTCACGCTGCGCGACGGCAAGGCCGTCGACGGCGAGTTCACCAGCGGCAAGGGCACCGGCAAGTGGGGCTTCGAGGGCCGCTTCGACGGCGGCACGCTGGAGTTCGACGGCAAGCGGCTGCGCGGCACCGTCCGCGCCAGCGTCGTCGGGGGCGATGCCGCCCGCGGGCCGTACGCTTTCGAGGTCGACGCCGCTGTCCGCGGCGGCTCGCTCGTCGACGGCACGTGCACCACGCGCAAGGACGGGAACGACTGGGGCACGCGGCCGGTACACGGCACGGCCGTCGGACTCGATGATCCGACACCCGCCGACGCCGCCTGGGTTTTCACACTGGAGAAGGTGCTGACGGGCGGCAAGACGCTCACGCTGTACGCCGAGTGCATCGACGGAACGTTCCGCGACCCCGTCGCGCGCGGCGGCAACGTCCAGACGCACCCCGTGGACGCCTCAGGCCTGGCCGTGGAGAACGCGCGGCTGACGGGCACCGTGACGGTGGACCTGAAACCCGGCCGGGGCTTCCCGCCCGGCGGGCGGGAGTTGACCTGCGAATTCACTCTCGATGCCGCGGTCACCGGCACCGACGTGACGGGCACCTTCACCGGCCGCTACGGACGCCGGCAGGACGGCGACGGCAAGGTCCGCGGCGCGGTCCGCCCGGCCGAGGCCATGGAAAGCGACTGAGGGCGGTCGCTCACCTCGACCTCGCCGGCTTGCAAGAGGTCAAAGAAGGAGCCGCATATGAGCGCTCCTCCAGAAGGACCGTCCCGGCACGACTGTCCGACCATCTCCCGCCGCGTATTTCTTACCGGCGGCCTAGGCGCGGTCGCGGGCGGGATGGCGGTCGGGTACGGCGTCCGCCCCGCCGAGGCCGCCGACCGCGTGACTGCCGAGGATCGCGCGGTTTCGGAACCCTCTCCCGTCCGCCTCGGCTGGCGTGTCTGGCCCGACCTGTGGCGGAGGCCGGAGGTCTACCGGCGGCTCCTCGCGACGTTCAACGCCTTCCCCGGCGCCGTGGACGAAGTCGCCCTTTTCGACGCGTTTGTGCATGCCCCCGGCGAGGCTCTGGAGAAAGTCCGCCAGAAGGCCGCGACCCTCAAGGAGCGGCTGCAGCAGGCCAGGTCGGCGGGCCTGGACGGCGCGGGCATCAACGTAATCGCCACGCTCGGGCATGGCATCCAGGGCGGCCTGCGGGATCTGCCGCTGCCGCCGCTGGTCAGCCATGAAGGCCGGCGGTCGCCGGCATGCGTCTGCCCCAACGCGCCCGAGGTCCACGCCTACCTGGCCGATTACATGCGGGCCATGGCCGGCGCCGTGCCGGACATCCTCTGGGTCGACGACGACTTCCGCTCCATCACGGGCGGCATGCGCTATCCGTGTTTCTGCGAGCGATGCCTGAAAGCGTTCGGCCACGGCACGGATCGCAAGGCGCTCGTCGAGCGGCTGAATGACCCGGCAGGCGAAGCGCTTCGGCGGGAGTGGTCCGAGTTCTACGCCGAGTCGCTCACCGGCCTCGCCAAGGTGCTGCGCGAGGCCGTGCACGAGGTCGACCCGACCGTCCAACTCGGCCTCATGACCGTCGGCTATAGCATAGGCACGTATGCGAATTACCCGATCACGCGGCTAATGGAGGCGCTGGACGCCTCGCGGGGCCGGCCCGGTCACGGCTACTACCACGACGACCGGCCTCGGGCCATCCTCGACAAGGCCATGGACGTCGGCCGGCAGGTCCGCGACTATCCGGAGAGGGTCCGTTGGGCGCAGTATGAGTTGGAGTGCTGGCCCTACGTGACACTCGACAAATCCGTGCGAACGGTCATCAACGAGTGCACCCTGGCGATGATGGTCGGCTGCAACGGCGTTCTCTTCAATTGCCTGTGGGAACGGGCCACGCATTTCGACGAACTGCATCCGCTCTTCTCGGGGGTGGCCGCTCACCGGCCCGTGTGGGAGAGGCTGGTCGCCGCGTCGCGCGGCCTGCCCCTGGTGGGGTTCTGGCCCGCCGACACGGTCCACCTGATGGCCCGCCGCCGCGTCGACCGGCGCGGCTGGTTCCACCGCGACTCGGCCTGCGACATCCAGCGGCCGAATGCCCTAGCCGATGTCGGCCTTCCCCTGACCGTGTATCCGGAGGCGGCATGCGGCACGCTTCTGTCCGGCCGCGTGGCGGAGGGGTTCTCCGACGACGCACTCCGGCGGGTGCTCGCCGGCGCGGTCCTGATGGACGCCGAAGCGCTGAGCGTCCTGCACGCGCGCGGCTTGGGCAACCTGACCGGCGTGCGCCCCGGCCGGGCACTCCGGCACTGCTACGAACACCTGACCGACCATCCGCTGAACGGCCCGGGCACCGGCGACGGACGCCGCGGCTTTCCCGACACCCGTGTCGTGCCGCTCGAGCCCCTCAGCGACCGCGTCGCGGTCCTCTCCGAGGCGAGGCATGAGTTCGACGCCCGGCCGGTAGGGCCGTGCCTGACGGCGTACGAGAACGATGCCGGCGGCCGGGTGGCGGTTGCGAGTTACGTCCCGTGGGAGCAACTCGGCCGGTTGGCGAAGCGGCGCCAACTCCTGAACTTGGCGGACTGGCTCACGAGGAGACGCACGCCGGTCCGCATCGACGCGTGTCGGCGGGTGGCCCCCTTTGTCCGCCGGAGCCGGGACGGGCGACGGATGGTCGTGCTCCTTGTCAACATGAGTTTCGACGACACCGGACCCTTCACCCTGCGGCTCCGAGGCCGGCCGGGACGCGTCGAGGCCCTCCGTCGCAACGGTGGGTCGCCTCTGGTCGCGCGGCAGGAAGGCGCGGAAACGTGCGTCGAAGTCCCTTCCATCCGCTCCTGGGACACCCTCTTTCTCCTTGCCCGCGGCGAGGGGGAGGGCTGATGCGGCACCGCCCGTTTCAAATGCGGCGTTGCCGCTCGGGCAGTAACGACCGGCCGCCACCCCGCACGAGGGCTTCGACCGAAACTCGTTGTAGGGAGTCGGTTTCACGCATGTGAGAGAAACCAGGCCGCGCGACAGGCCGGCCTCGCCTCCTCTCATCGCATTGTGGCCGCGTGGTTGGCTTGGAGGGAGGAACACCATGCGTCTCCGGTCCTTTGGGTTCGTCCTGGCCGTTGTGCTTTTTTCCGTCCCGACGAGTCGCGCCGCCGAGCCCGTCGACCCAGGCCTGATCCCGGAAGCTCGGAAGGTCCTAGACTACCTGAACACGGTCTACGGCACGAACGTGCTGCTGGGGCAGGAGGCGCTCGAGCGGGCTGAGATGGCGCACCAGATCTCCGGCCGGCACCCCGCCGTCGTCAGCCTGGACCTGGCGGCCTTTACCTCCTACGAGGGCAAGCGGTGGGCGCCGGGATACAAGGCGGTCCTCGCGCGCCGCATCGAACAAGCGAAGTGGTGGCACGGGCGCGGCGGGATCCTGACGATGCAGTGGCATTGGCCGAATCCGCTGACCGACGAGGGCAACGTCAAGGCCTGCCGGCCGAAGTTTCATCCCATCGACATCAAGAAAGTCATCACACCCGGAACGCCGGAGCACGAGGCGGCCATAGAGGACATGGCCCGCCACGCCGATTATCTGGAGCAACTCGCCGAGGCGCGCATCCCCGTCCTCTGGCGGCCGCTGCACGAGATCGACGGCGGCTGGTTCTGGTGGACCGACACCGAAACGCCCGAGAACACCGCGGGCCTCTGGCGCATGATCTTCGACTACATGGTGAAGGATCGCGGCCTGCACAACCTGGTGTGGGTCTACAGCGCCGCGCTGAAGGCCGGGCCGAAGGGGCGGGACGACCTCGCCGCCGTCGACTACCGCCGCCGCTTCTACCCCGGCGATGACTACGTGGATATTTCGGGCATCGACATCTACGTCAGCAAGTGGCACGGTTGGCCGGACTATCGCGAGAGCGCGTACCCGAAGGCGATGGACATCATCCGCCGCGTGACGCCGGGCAAGATGCTCGCCCTTTGCGAGTGCCAGGGCGTGCCGAACCCCGATCGGATGGCCGCCGACGGTCCTCGCTGGCTCTACTGCCTGCCGTGGACGGTCGGCGAGGCGGGGTCCACGTGGAACGGGGCGGACTGGATCGCGAAAACGTACCCGCACGAGGTGCTCGTGACGCTGGACGAACTGCCGGCCCTCGTCCCGCACAACGTGCCGCCGGTCGTGCGGCTCGCGGCGCCGCACGACGGTGCCGTCCTGCAGGCGGGCGATCTCGAGATGCGGGCCGAGGCCGTCGACCGCGACGGCCGCGTCGCCAAGGTCGAGTTCCTCGCGGTGCCATCCTGGCACAACTGGTACGAACACGACGCCGCCGAGCGTGCCGAACGACTGCAGGGGTCGGTGCCGCTCGGCGCCGCCGACGGTCCGCCCTATACGTGCAGGTGGCGCGGTGCGCGGCCCGGCCTCTACAGCGTCCTGGCGAGAGCGACGGATGAAAAGGGCGCAGCGGCATACTCGAACGCCGCCCGGGTCACCGTGGGCCTCGACAACCTCGCCGCCGGCAAGGCGGTGAAGGCGTCGTCGCGGCAGGAGGCGGGCGTTATGGCCGCGGACGGCGACCTGTGGTCGGCCTGGCTCTCGGACAAGAAGGACGCCGAGACGGCGCTGACGGTGAACCTCGATGGCGCACAGAAGGTCGGCGCCGTCGTCCTCGTGTGGGGCCGGCATGCCGGGCGGGCCTACCGCATCCAGGTTGCTGCGGGACCGGACGAATGGAAGACCGTACATGAAACGAAATCGGGCGCGGGCGGCGTGGAGGTCATCCGGTTCCCGCCCGTACGGCCCCATGCCATCCGCCTCGTCCGCGACGAACCAGCGGAGGAGGCGCTCCGGTATTGGCTGTACGAGTTCGGCGTCTACGAATCGCTGCCTGCCAGAGAGGGAGAGAAGGCACAATGAAACGCTTCCCATGGCTGCTGGTTGTCTGCACGTGCGTCTTGCTGGGCGGGCTCCCGGCCGGAGTCCGTGCTGCCTCAAATCCCCATCCGCCGGTGCCGGACCCCGGCAAGGGGTACTTCCTCCTGAACGAAGGCAACAGCCTGATGGGGCAGTTGAACAACTGCCGCATGCACCTCGACGGCGAGAAGGCGCCCCTGCTGCCGGCGCTGGCGCACATCTTCGGGTATCCCGAGCACCGGGCCGAGAACGTGGGCGCAGCCGGTGTCCCCATCGACTGGATCTGGAACAACCCCGGCAAGCGGCAGGAGTTCTTCGAGGACGTGGCGGAGAACCCGATCACCCTATTCACGGTCCAGTCGCACGGCTATCAGAACCGGCGGCTGGTCGAGGTGGAGGCGGGCGCGGCCGCCCAGATGTATCGCCACTTGCTGAAGCATCATCCCGGCACGCCGCTGCTCCTCTATCAGACCTGGCCCTCGGGCCGCAGCCCCGGCGGCGGGCACTTCAAGGACATGGAACCCGCCCTCTCCGACGGCGGCGGCGACGCCGACCTGTACCTGAAGGGCCTGGGGCGCTGCATCGACACGCACATGAACCCGCTGGCCCATGTCCTCCGGCAGGAATTCCCGGACAAACCCGTCTACCTCATCCCCTGCCCGCAGGCGATGGCCGAGGTCGGCCGGCGCATCGCCGACGACGGCGAGTGCGCCGGTATGACGCACGTCGCGGAACTCCTCGACGCCGGCGGCCGGAGCGTCCACACCAGCCGCAAGGGCGTCTTCCTCACCTGCATGGTGCACCTGGCGAGTTACTACCGCAGGAACCCCGCCACCGTCGACATGCCGGTCGACTACAAGACCGTCTTCGCGTTCAACCTGAAGGAGGGGCTGAAGCCCACGGGACTGACGCCCGAGGAAGGCAAGGAACTCGCCCGGTTGGCGTGGGACGTCGTCCGCACGTATCCCGCGACGACCGTGTCGGACAAGGCGTTCGCCTTTGACGATATGACCCGGCCCCGGGCCGCCCGCATCACGAAGGCCGAGGCCCTGAGCGCCAAACACGGGACCGTCCGATGGAAGCCCGGCGCCGACGACACGGGCGTCGCGAAGCAGGTGGTGTACCTGAACGGCGAGTACAAGGGGACGCTGGCCCCGGACGCCGACCGCTTCCACGTGGGCGGGATGGAGGACGGCGAGACGAACCATTTCGTCGTCCGTACCTTCGACGCCACGTACAACTTCGCCGACGCGGAGGTCGAAATCACCCCGCCCGCTATCCAGGGCAAAACCGTCCTCCTGGCGTGGGACCTCTCGCCGTACACGCTCAACGCCAAGGACCGCGAGCCGGAGAAGTACAAGCCCGCAACAGCCATCACGGTCACCGAGAGCCACGCCGTCGGCGCCTCGAAAGGGACCATCACCTATGGGCCGGGCGCCTCGACGGCCGGCCGGCCGTTCCGCCACTGCATGATTATCTCCGGCGCCCGCGGCAAGTCCTTCGAGGCGGCCCGCCAGGCCGGTGCCTACGTCACGTTCACGGTGGCGCCGGAGGCGGAAAAGACGCTGGCCCTGAAGTCCCTGGTGCTGCCCGTCAAGAGCGGGACGGACGGCCTGACGATTACGCTGCTGACCTCGGCCACGGGTTTCGGCGCCGGTGACGCCGTCGGGGCGGCAACGGTGGCGGAGGGCACGAGCGAGGTCGAGTTCCCCCTGCACCGGGTCCCGGCCCTCCAGAACGTGAGCAAGCCGGTGGAGATGCGTCTCTACTTCCACCAGGGCGGGCACCAGGCCTACATCGGTCACTTCGGCGATCCGGACGCCGAGCCGGACGTTTGGCTTCGCGGCGAGGTGGTCTCCAGGGCAACGTCCGCCTCGTGATGTCGGCAAACGCCTTCGACGGCGATACCTGCGGTCGGCGCCCGCATTCAACAGAGCGGGCGCCTCCTCTGAGACAAAGGACTGACCATGAAACAACGGACCGCCATGCTGACCGTCCTCCTGACCGCGGCCGCTTTCCAGTTCGCCTTCTCCGCCGGGGCTGACGCTCAGACCGCCGACGAGGTCCGCAAAGCCACGGGCGTGGGGGCGGGCCTGGCCGTCGTCCTGGGCTCGAGCGACGGCCGGCTGGAGGCCGGCCTGGCCGACGACGGCAAGATCCTCGTCCAGGGCCTGACCACGGACGCCGGCGCCTGCCGGCGGGCCCGCGAGCACCTCTTCGCCGAGGGTGTCTACGGCCAGGCGGCCGTCGATTGCGTCGCGGACCTGCGGACGCTCCCCTTCTACGACCGGCTGGTGAATCTGATGGTCGCCGACCTTGATGCCCTCGGCGACGCCGGGCCGTCGATGGACGAGATCACTCGCGTCCTCGGCTACAAGGGCGTGGCGTACGTGAAGCGCGGCGGCGCGTGGCGGGTGCACGTCCGACCGATGCCCGAAGAGGCCGCCGAGTTCACCCACTACCACTACGACGCGACGCGGTCGAACCTGTCGCCCGACCGCCTGGTCGGCCCGCCCAACGCCCTGCGATGGGTCGGCAAACCGTCGGACCACAACGGCTACCTGGGCGCGCGCGTGGCCCACGGCATCACGTTCCTGCGCTCCGGCACGGGCAAGGGGAACAAGAGTTGCGAGGAGGTGCGCGACCTCCCCATGATCGTGGTGGCCAAGGATGCCTTCAGCGGCGTGACGCTGTGGTCGCGGCGGCAGACGTTGAAGGCCGGCCTGTCGCGCCGGTTGGAATGGGGCGTGGTGGGGAAGAACCGCCTCTTCCTCTACACCCGAGGCACGCCCGCCGAGGGGTGGCTCGACGACGGGGCCGGCGAGGTCGCCATCGAGGCGTGGAACATCCACACCGGTGAGACCGAACTGCGGTTCCCCATCGGCAACTTCCGCGACGACGGGGACAAACCGTTCCTGAAGAAGTACCTCAAGGACGACGCCATCATGGCGGTCGCCGACGGCCGGTTCCTCTACAATTTGGGCCCGCGGCTGATCGTCCGCGACGAGGCGAGCGGCAAGGTCCGGTGGACCAAGGACCTCTCCGACGAAGGCGGATGGATCAGTCGCTTTCTGGTGGCTGACGGCGTGGTCGTGGCCCTCGTGGCGGAGGACGACGCCGACCGCGAGCGCGCCTATCGTATTGCGCTCAACGCGCCGTTCCAGTCGCTGGTGGCCTGGTCGCTCGACACCGGACGCGAGGTCTGGCGCTACGACGGGGCCCGGCTGTGGGAGGGCACCGACTTCGCCAAAGGCGGCGGCAAGGTCCATTGCTTTGAACTGACCGGCTACTCGGACGGCCGCCTGCCCGTCGTCCTGTGGAACGAGCGGCCGCGCCGCCGCAAGTCCGACGAGACGTTCCCGCACGCCGTGGTCGCGCTGCTGGACGTTGCGTCCGGCAAACGGCTGTGGGCGACGGCCAGCGCGAACGTGCCGGGCGGCTTCAATAAGTTGATGGCCGACCACTACATCGTCGGCGGGCGGGTGTACCTGGCGCAACTGACCGCCGTGGCGACGGCGTTCGACCTGGCCACCGGCCGCGAGGTCCCCACCGCCGCCACCTCGTACACGCCCCGCACGTCCAACTGCTGCGCCGGCACCGCGACAAGCCGCTACCTGGTCCTCCAGCGGAACTACATTCCGTGGAACGCGATTCAGGCCATCGAGCACACGGCCGCCGAAGATAACCCTGCGTTCTACTACACGCGCCTGTTCAGCCTCGCCTGCAAGGGAAAGATCACGCCGGCCTACGGCACGACGTACAACCCGGAGGGCTCGTGCAACTGCATTCCGTTCCTCTCCGGGTCCGTTGCCCTGTGCGCCGCGGCCGAGGTAGAGGCCGTGCCCGACGACACCCGCCGAACCACCGACTATCCGGGAACGATCGCCTCCCCCGTGAACCGCCAGAAGAAGGCCCTCGACAGCGCCGTCGCGTTCGACTGGAAACTCCGGCCGGGACGCGAGGGCATGACCTGGGGCGGACCCAAGAAGCATCCCAAGAACCGCGCCACCGGCTCCTGCCAGATCTGGGGCTACGGCAAACACGAGACCGAGCCGCTGACCATCGGCGACCTGACCGTCATCGGCTACGTCAACGAGCACCGCGTCACGGCCACCCGCGCCGGCCAGACCGTATGGACGTTCGTCGCAGGCGGGCGGATCGGCTACCGCGGCCCGCTGCAGACGGACGGCAAGCGGGTCTACTTCGCCTCCCACGACGGCTGCATCTACGCCGTGAACCTCTCCGACGGCAGGCTGGCGTGGCGAGTCCTGGCGGCCCCCGCGGACCGGCGGATGGTCGCCTTCGGCCAGGTGGAATCGAGTTGGCCCCTGTTCAACGTGGTGCTGCACGACGGGCGGGTCTACGGCTGTGCCGGGCGGCACCACGAACTCGACGGCGGCCTGCACCTCTGGGCCGTCGACGCCGAGACGGGCGAGGTCCTCTGGCACGCCCGGCGGCGGTTCGGCCTGGCCGACCGCGAACACGAGGGGGCCATCCGCGGGGCCAACCAGGTTCGGTCCCCCGATTGGCCGAAGGACGGCCGGGGCGTCACCACACCCGCCTTGTGGGCCGTCAACGGGCCCGTCGCCGTCCAGGACGGCAAACTGGTGGTCCTGCCGAACTCCCACACCCCGCTCGCGGTTCCCCTGGACGGCGCCGAGGACGCCGTCGTCAACGTCCATACCCTGGTGCCGCCGGAGGTGAACCGATGAGGCATATACCGTTTCGGTTGCTGCCGGTCTTCCTGCTGCTCGCCGTGTCCGCCACGACGCGCGCGGAGGACTGGAACCAGTTCCGCGGACCGCGCTGCGACGGCGTGACGGCCATCAAAGGCCTGCCGCTTACATGGAGCGCCGCGGAGAACCGCCTCTGGAAACGGGAACTCCCCGGCCCGGGCACGTCCCAGCCCGTCGTATGGGGCGACCGCATCTTCGTGACGGCGTTCTCCGGTTACGGGGAGCGGCGCGGCAAGGGCAACCAGCCCGAGGACCAGTCGATGCGGGACCTCCGGCTCCACGTCCTCTGCCTCGCCCGCGACGACGGCAAGGTCCTGTGGCGGAAGGACCATTCGCCTCTCGGCCCCGTCACGCCGGCCAACAGCAACGTGATGCTGCACGGCTACGCCTCGCCCACGCCGTACGTGGACACCGACCGGCTCTACGTGTCGTTCGGTCCGGCGGGGGTCTTCACCCTGGACCACGACGGGGCCGAGCAGTGGAAGATGCGGCCGGGGACGATCGCCCACATCTGGGGATCGGCGGCGTCGCTCGTAACCTGCGGCGACCTGCTGCTCATCAACGCCAGTTCCGAGGCCGATGCCCTCATCGCCGTCGACAAGGCCACCGGCCGGGAGGTATGGCGCACAACGGACGGCTTCAAGACCCGGAGCAAGTGGAACCGCAGTTGGTCCACGCCGATGGTCCTGCCGGCCGGCGACGGCGCAAAGCAGATCGTCCTCCTCTCCATCGGAGCCGTCTATGCCTACGACCCGCAAGACGGTCGGACGCTCTGGTCCTTCCCCACCCGGCAGGGTTACGCGAGCAACAATCCCACGTGGCACGGCGACGTGCTCTATGCCGTCGTCGGCAGTTCGCACGGCGACGCGGTCTCGTGGGCGCTCAAACTCAACCCGGCCGTCGACCGCAAAGCGCGCGTCCTCTGGAAGGTCGAGGACACGGGCGCCAACATCAATTCCGCGGTCTACCACGACGGGTACCTGTACTGGGCGGCGTTCGCCGGCGGGCTGAGGCCGCCGGAAGCGCGCGGCTTCTGCTGCCTCGACGCCGAAACGCGCGAACTCGCGTACCGCGAGAGTCCGAACAGCAAACTCGGCCGCGGACGCGGCGCGAGCATCTTCGCCTCCACCCTCCTGGCCGACGGGCGGCTGTACTATGTGTCGCAGGCGCTGGGCACGTGGGTCGTGGAGGCAAGCCCGGAGTTCAAGGTCCTCGCCCACAACACGCTGGAGGACGACGAGGCCTGGTTCAACGCGAGCCCCGTTCCGATGGCCGGCGGCCGGCTGCTCCTGCGCAGCGACTGGGGCCTGCACTGCCTCGGCACCGCGGACGCAAAGGAGACGCCGTGACAAAGTCCGCCTGCGCCATCGCCACAGCCGCCCTGCTGCTCGCCGCCCTCGCCCTGCCGGCCCGTGGCGACGACGCCGTCACGCCAGGCGAGGTCATCGTCCAGCCGCCGACACTCATCTGCCTGGGCATTGAGTGGCGTGTCGACGGCGACGACAACGGCAACGCCACCGCGGCCGTGACGTACCGCAAAAAAGGCGCCGAAGCGTGGCAGTCGTCGCTGGCGCTGTACCGCGTCGGCCTCGGCCGGCGGCTGGAGGGCCGGGAACTCAGCGACGGCACCCGCCACGACGGCTGGCCGGTGCCCGAGGCGCTGGTCGGCTCGGTCCTGGACCTGGAACCCGGCACCGAGTACGAGGTCCGCCTCCAGATGGCCGACCCCGACGGCGTGCGCGGTGAGGCCGTCCGGACGATCGTTTGTGCGACGCGCCCGGACCCGCAACCCGCGCCGGGGCCCCGCGTCCGACACGTCTATCCGCCGGACTGGAAGGGGCCGACGCAGGAACCGGCGTACCGGTCCATCGCGGGGGCCGTGGGCGGCTATCACCCCTGGTGCGACAACTACAACGTGTCGTACGACCACGCCCGCCCGGGCGACACGATTCTCGTCCACGGCGGCGTCTACCGGGGGGACCGGTTCAACTACCGCGACCCGCACGTCTTCTGGCTGTGGGGCACGCAGGTCCTGTCGTTCGGCGGCACGAAGGAGAAGCCGATCGTCATCAAGGCCGCCGGCGACGGCGAGGCGATCATCGACGGCGCCGCCCCCAAGGGCGAGCACCCCTCGCCGTGCCTGTTCAACGTCATGGCCGCCGACTACCTGCACGTCGAGGGGCTGGTTTTCCGCAACGCCTTCATCGGCATCCGGGCCGGGCTGTGGCGCGTGGGCGGATGCAAGGGGCTGACGGTCCGGGACTGCGTCTTCGCGAACGTCGCCAACGGCGTCCTCGGCCTCGACGGCCGCTGCCGCGACTTCACCATCCTCGACAACTGGTTCATCGGTACGAACGACGGCGACCAGTTCCACCGGACGGCCGGCGGGGCCTGGGGCCGCACGCGCAGCGGCTACGCCGTCAACCTCCTCGGCAGCGGCCACGCCGTCGGCTACAACTACGCCGAGCGGTACTGGGACGGGATCAACGTCAACACGTCCGGCCACCCGGACCCGGCCCTGCACATGCGGGCGCTCTGCATCGACATCTACAACAACCACATTCACAATATCTGCGACAACTTCATCGAGGCCGACGGCGGCCTGTACAACATTCGTGTCCTGCGGAACCGCTGCTTCAACAGCATGGCCACGCCCCTCTCGTACCAGCCGATCTTCGTCGGGCCGGTGTACTGGATCCGCAACGTGGTCTACAACGCGGCAAACGGGGCCCAGTCGTTCAAGGCGTGCGGCGCGCCCGTCATGATCGCCTACCACAACACCTTCACCGGCCACTGGGCGGCCTACGAACACACGGGCTTCGGGAACGTCCGTAACAACGCCTTCCTCGGCCCCGGCGAGCCCGTCCACGAGAAAGACCGCGACCGGCCCGTCCTGAAGACCGGCTTCCGCGATCCGGACAGCGTGATGGACTACAACGCCCACCGCGTCGGTCTGGAGGGGGCGGACAAACCGTTCGTCCTGAAACTGGGCGGAGACACGTACGCCGCCGCCAGCCTGGCCGAACTCGGCCACCTCTCCGGCGCCGAGGCCCACGGCGTGGCAGTCCGCGACTTCAGCGTTCTGGCCCGCGCCGGCGAATCGTCGTGGAAGACCGACAAGACGCGCCTCTTTACGCCGGACGAGGTGGACCTCCGCCCCGCACCCGGCGGGCCGCTCGTCGACGCCGGCTGCCGCACCCCCGGCATCAACGACGACTACGCCGGCAAGGCGCCGGACATCGGCGCCTACGAAGCCGGTCGGCCGGTCCCCCACTACGGTCCGCGGACGGAGCGGACCCTGGCCGAGGTCCTCGCGCTCATGAGCGCCCCGACGCCGCCGCCCGCATCCGGGCGGGTAGCCGCCCCTGCCGGACCCATCGCCAAATCCGTGCCGGTGACGGAACTCGCCGTCGACGGGTCCGGGGCAATCAGTGCGGTGACCGTCGGGGGGCGGAGGATCCCTGCGTCGTCCCTGAGGGTCGGCAAAGCGTCGTCGAAGAACGCCGAGGGTGTCGCCGCCGTCTGCAACCTGAACGTGCGTCAGGGCGTCACGAGCCCCACGCAGGGCGAGTGGGTACTGGAGGTGACGGACTTCGCGGAGGGCCCGCGCGCAGAAGTGCTGATTCTCGAGGTCGGCGGCAACGACGGGATCCACGTCGCAGCCATCCTCGACGGCCGGACCGTCGGCAAGCCGCTCTACGTCCCGCCCGGGGCGTGGGGACGCACCGACGTCGCCAGCCCGGTCGCCTCGGGCAACGTCGCGGGCGTGCTGCTTCGGACGGCCGACCTGCTCGGCCCGGACGGCAAGCCGTTGGGCAAGGGCACCCGAGTCGCCGGCATTCACATCGTCGGCACGGCCAACGGCATCGACCCGGTCTGCGTCGTCGCGGTCGTCCGGTGAGCGGCACGTCGCCAAAGAACGGAGAGCCTCCATGCCAACGCGCCACTTGATGCTCGCTGTCGCCTTGTCGGCCGGTACAGCCGCCCATGCGGCAGACGCCGTCACGCCAGGCGTACGTGTTTAGCGTCTGGGAGGGGTCAGAGGGGCGCCGGGGGCGGGAGCGGCAAGGCGGGCGGCTCGGCCGGGGCGGTGAAGGTGCGGGCCAGGTAGCCGATCCCATCGACGGCGTTCTGCTTGGCCGTGGCCAGGACGCTGGCGATGATGCCGTGGGCCGCGGCGCCGCGATGGGTCTTGTTGCAGGCGCCGGTCTTGCGGAGGACGACGGCGGGCCTCAGCATCCGCTCGGCGCGGTTGTTGGTGGCCTCGACCCCCTCGTGGGTGAGGAAGGTGAACAGATGCTTCCGCTGTTTGCGCAGCCGGCGGGCGAAGCGGGCGTTGTCGGGGTCGGTCAGCCGGCGGCCCTCGTGGATGAGGGCGTCGAGGCGGCGGTGGATCTCGGTCAGGCGGCGCCGGAACCGGCGCGGGGGCAGCGTCGATTTCTCCTTGGCGAGGGCCAGGGCGTCGCGGAGGACGCGGGCGACCTGACGCGGGAACCGCACCGCGCCGCGGGTCTTGGCGGCCTCGATCTCCGAGAGGGCCTTCAGAAAGTGGGCGAAGCACTTCTGTTTGACCCACTGGCCGAAGGCTTTGTGGTCATAGGCCAGGAAGCAGTCGCCGACCATGACGCCCTGGAACGCCCGGCCCAGGACCTCCACGACCACCTCGTGGCTGCGGGACTCGCGGATGAGGTAGACGGTCGCGCGCCGGCTGGTGAAGACCCAGAGCCAAGCGGACAAGGGGCCGATCCGCCAGCCCGTCTCGTCCACGTAGGCGGCGCAGCAGCCCCGGACGGCGGCGATGAGGTCCCGGTAGACGGGCTGGAGCCTGTCGGCGAGCCGCCGGCTGGATTGACACAGGGCGCCGGGGGTGACCTCGAGCCCCGCCGTCGCGTGCAGGAAGTCGGCGACCTTGGCGTACGGGACGCCGAGGCGGTGGTGCATGTCGGCGGCGACGGCCTTGGCGTTCGGGCCGAGGGAGACGCCGGCGGCGCCGGTGGCGGTGGAGGTCTGGTCGGGGTGACGCGACCGGAAACGCCGCCGGCAGCGGGGGCAGTAGCCGCTTTCGGTCACGAAACGGGTGTGGACGGGCGCGGGGCGGGGGATGTCGGTCTGCAGGTGGGCGTGGGTGCGCCGCTGCCGGAGGGGGCCTCCGCAGTCCGGACACCGCTCCAGGGGGGTGGTGACGGTCGTGATCTGGGCCTCGGGCGGCGGCGGGCGGTGACGGAAGGGGCCTTGGCCCTTCTTGCGGCCGGGTCTCTTGGGGCGGCCCGTCGGCGTGTCGCGTGAGAAGGGCGCGGCCTGGCGTTTGCCGCGGCGGAGTTCGGCCTCCAGGGCCTGGATGCGCTGCTTGGCGGCGGCGAGGTCGCGTCGGAGCGTTCGGACCTCGGCGAGAAGTTTTCTGCAGTTGGGACATTCAGCGTGGTCAGGCATATACAGGTTATCGGACGGACGCCCCCACGGTTCTCCAGAGAAAACGGGGGAACACCAAGGCGGAAGAAACGAAAAAAGCCTTGACACCTCGCGGGGGGGGGGGGGGCGTATTATGCAGGTACTGTATAGTCTGCTCGCCGTCGCGTGACGCCGGGGACGCTAAACAGGTACCGCCAGGCAAACTCGTTGTGGACCCGCCGACCCTCATCTGCCTGGGGTTTCAGTGGCACTTCGAGGGCGACGACAACCGCAACGCCGCGTGTGGCATCGAATACCGCAAGACCGGCGAAGGCGCATGGAGCCGAGGCATGCCGCTGCTGCGCGTCGAGGGCGAGGAACCCAAGGAGGACGGCTGGTATCAGCGGCCGATGTTCGCCGGCAGCCTCCTCGACCTGGACGAGGGCACCGACTACGAGGTCCGCCTGACGGTCTCCGACCCGGACGGCGTGGAAGGCGATGCCCGGCGCACCCTCACCGTCCGGACACGGGCGATGCCCGCCCCGGTGGCCGGCGGCGAAGTCCGGCACGTCTATCCGCCCCGGCCGCGGAACAAGAAGCAGCCGGAGTTCAACAGCATCGCCGCCGCCCTGCGAGGCAAGAACCTGGGCGCCCACGACGCCGGCAAACTGCCGACCGAGAACGCCGCCCCGCCCGGCACCACCGTCCTCGTCCACGCGGGCACGTACAAGCCCGACCGGTACCGGTACCGCGACCCGTCGGGGATGGTGCTCTTCGGCTCGAACGTCCTCTCGGCCGACGGCACGCGAGAAAAACCCATCGTCATCAAGGCCGCCGGCGACGGCAAGGTCGTCCTCGATTTCGCCGGCAACCACTGCGGCTTCAACGTGATGGGGGCCGACTGGCTCGTCTTCGACGGCCTGACCGTCCGGAACACCGACATCGCCTTCCTGGCCGGCATGTGGAACACGACGGGCTGCGTCGGCCTGACGGTCCGCAACTGCCGCATCGAGGACGTGAACAGCGGCGTGGTGGGGTTCCACGGCCGGTGCCGCGAGTTCATCATCGCCGACAACGTTTTCACCGGCCGGTACACGCAGGACGAGAAGGTGGGTGAGGGCGCGCCGATGGTCTCGATGTACGGCGTGAACCTCTGCGGCGGCGGGCACGTCGTCTGCCACAACCGCCTGTCGCGCTTTTTCGACGTCATCGACGTGTGGACCGAGGGCACACGCGACCCGTCGTTCCGCTGCTGGGCGTTCGACATCTATAACAACGACATCGACTTCAGCCCGGACAACGCCATCGAGGCCGATGGCGGGTACACGAACATCCGCATCCTGCGCAACCGGTGTTTCAACTCGGGCGGGCCGGCCCTTTCGAATCAACGGCCGACGCCCGGACCCGTTTACTGGATTCGCAATGTCGTCGTAAACGGGCACGCGTTCAAAAACGTCGTCGGCG
This sequence comes from Phycisphaerae bacterium, assembly GCA_046483505.1. GTDB lineage: Bacteria > Planctomycetota > Phycisphaerae > FEN-1346 > FEN-1346 > BS750m-G62. The sequence goes on along the minus strand of JAWODB010000049.1, from coordinate 11,515 downwards.
CGAGCGGCCTGCGGATTTATCACAACACGATCGCGTGCAACCCGGCCATGTGCCTCCGGGCGAATCACACCGAGTATCTCAATAACCTGTTCATGGCCTCGCGCGCGGGCGCGTCGCGACGATGCGGCCCCGGCATGAAGATGGGCTTCGGCACAGCCGACTGCCGGCTGGACTACAACGGCCATCGCGTGGCCCCGGGCGATACGGCCGTCTTCCGCGTCGAGAACCGCGCCGCAAGGAGCGGCGAGGCCGCCACCCTGACCGACCTGGCCGCCAAGACCGGCTATGCCGCCCACAGCGTCACCGTCCCGGATTACGGCATCTTCCGCGGCGTGGCGAGGGAACCGTTCGGCCCTCGGGGCAGCCTGTTCCGGCCGGAGAACTATGATTTCCGCCTGAAGCCGGACGCCCCGCCCGTCGACGCCGGCGTGGTCATCCCGAACGTCAATAACAACTGCACCGGCGAGGCGCCGGACCTCGGCGCCTACGAGGTCGGCCGACCTACTCCGCACTACGGCCCGAGGACACAAGCAAAGTAGCAGCGCAGGCCGCGGGCACGCCGATCCGCACGAGTCTGCGGCATCACGGCGGGAACCGAAACCTGGAGAAGCGCCAATGAGATGCCTCACACGCGCCGCCGCATCGCTCCTGCTCCTGTCGGCGGCCGGGACAGTGCCGGCCGGTCCGCCCGAGGGCGAAGACTGGCGACCGCTCTTCAACGGGAAGGACCTCTCCGGCTGGGTGGTGCCCCGCCAGAACAACGGCGCCTGGAAGGCCGTCGACGGCGTGATCGACTACGATGCGAAGGCCGGGAAGCATCTATGGACGGAGGAATCCTTCAGCGACTTCGACCTTCACGTCGAGTGGCGCCTGAAGGCGTACGAGGAGGTCTACGGCGACCGCAAGGGATCCGAGGGCGAGCCGATTCCTTACACGCCCGATTCGGGCATTCTCCTTCGCGGCAACCCGAACGAGCGGCGGCAAGTGCAGGTGAACATCAAGGCCACGAGTTCGGCGACGAGAGGGCCGGGCGAAATCCATCCCCAGTGCAGCGACCGCGACCTGCCGGAGGCCGTGCGGAAGACGTATCAGCCCAAGCAGCAGGCCGCCCGGCCCCTCGGACAATGGAACGCCATGCGCATCCGGTTCGTCGGCGACCGCATCGGCGTGGTCCTGAACGGCATCACGGTCGTCGACGGGGCCCGGCTGCCGGAGGCGCCCCGGAAAGGCCCCATCGCCCTCCAGCATCACGGCGGGTGGAAACGCGAGCGGAACGCGTACCACCCCTTGAGTTCCCTCGTCCAGTTTCGCAACATCTACATTCGGCGCATTGAGCCGAAGGGCGCGCGGAAGAGCCCAGCCGGCTGACACGGCCGACCCGGCGACACCGGCCGCCGTCCCGGCGGTTCAATCCCGTATCGAACGATCCGAACCAGGGAGCCCTGCCATGACCGGAACGCCCATCCGTCGCCGCGACGTCCTGAAGGCCGGGGCCGCCCTTGCGGCTTCCGGCGCCGTCGGCCCGTCGTTCGGCATCCTGCGGGCCGGCGAGTCGCCCAACGAGAAACTCAACGTCGCCCTGATGGGCGTCGGCGCGCGCGGCGTCCACCTGTACACGAAGATGTTCGGCGACGAGGACCTCCAGAAGCACGTCAACTACGTGTGCTTCGCGGACCCGAACGAGCGGTCGCGGCAACGCCTGTACGGCCACCCCGTCCGCGACGAGTACGCCCGCGAGTTCGACAAACGGTTCGGCCACCTGCCGTACTACCGCGATTATCGCCGGATGCTCGACAAGCACGACCGCGAGATCGACGCCGTCATCGTGGCCACGACCTACGGGGCCAACTTCACCGCCACGCGGTGGACCATCGAAATGGGCAAGCATGCCTATACGGAGAAGCCCATCGGCATCACGGTGGAAGAGGCCCGGCAGATGCCGGAGATCGTCCGCCGCACGCGCCGCGTCACCCAGATGGGCAACCACGGCGCCTCCCGCCACGGGCCGGCGATGTTCCGCAACTGGGTGGAGGGGGGCGTCTTCGGGCCCGTCCGCGAACTGCACGTCGCCATCGCCCAGGGGCCGCACCGCCTGAAGCACCTCCCCACCGACAGGCCTGGCAAGCCCGTCCCGGAGACGTTCGACTGGGACGTCTTCCTCGGCGTCGAACCCAGGAAACCGTTCCCCGGCATGGACTGGGTCGAGGGCCAGAAGGGGTGGGCCTCGGTCGTCGGCTTCGGCACCGGCCTGACGGGCAACTGGGGCACCCACTGCTGCACGGGCGACGTCCCGGCGTTGCAACTGAAGAACCCCACGTCTCTGACGCTCGTCGAATGCCAACCCGCCGACCGCGAGCACGCCTGGAACGTCATCGTCGAGTACGCCTTCCCCGAGCGCGGGGGCCTCGTGCCGATGAAGGTCCGCATGTACCTCGGCGGGAAAGACTTCCTCCGCAGCCGCATGCCGATCCCCGAGGACCTGGAGCCCGACCGCCGCGAGCGGCTGCGCATGTGGAACCTCCATATCATCGTCGGCGACCGGGCCACGGCCATCTGCGAGAACTACAACGACGGCCTGCGCATCGTGCCCGAATCGAGGATGCAGGCGATGATCCCGGAGGTCAAAAACGTGCCGGAGACGTACACGCGCGCCCGGTACAACCATTTCAGGAGTTGGGTCGAGGCCTGCCGGGCCGGCGACCCGCACGCCCCGCGGGCCAACTGGCACGACTCCGCCGGGGCCCTGATGGAGTTCCTGAATCTCGGGCACGTCGTCATGCGCCGCGGTGCGGTCGGCAAAACCCTTCTCTGGGACGCCGACCGGATGCGCTTCACCAACGACGAGCAGGCCACCCGCCTCCTCTCCCGGCCGTATCGGAAGGAGTACGTGAACTGGACGTGACCGGAAGCCAAAGGATGACCGGCCGGGGAGCAAAGCCACATTTTGCGCGGCGGGTACGGAGACCCGCCGCGCGGGAAGCAGCGTCGTAGCGCCACACCGCGCCGCCGCCTCCAGGACAGGCAGAACATATGGAGCCGGCACGGCGTCACCCGATCCGCTTCACCTCCAGCCCCACCATGCGGCCGAGTTGCCGGAGCGACTCGACCTGGTCGCCGTAGACCATGACCGCGTGGTTGCCGTACGGGCCGAAGCCGCTGAAGAACGCCCGCGCGTCCGGCACGCGGATCAGGGCCCGGAGGCTGCAGCCGACGATGTCGCCCTTGTCGTAGTTCTTCGTCGTGACGACCTCGCCCACGCCCACGCCGAGTTCGGTGGCCTGCCTGTTGATCCGGGCGAGCGTGACGCGATTCTCCTCGGCCTGGGCGAAACACAACTGGACCTTCGTCCCCCATCCCGCCGGCGTGAAGTGGCCGAGGTGGTACGTCAGGTCCGGCTTGTCGTAGCCGGCCATCTTGAGCCCCGGCACACTGTGCCAGAGGCCGATCGTCTTCTCGTCCTCGAAACTCAGGTTGCCCATGAACGAGGAGGCGTCGGCGACGGCCTGGAGCAGGTGCATCGTGATGAGGGCGCTCAGGTCGCTCTCGCACGCCGCCGCGAAGCCGCGGTCCTTCAGCAGCGAATGGACCAGGCACGGCGTGATCGTCCACTTCTCCGGCAGCCGCGAGACGCAGAACTCGAAACACTCGATGGTGAACGTGTTGCACTCATGTTGAACCATCAGATCCTGCACCGCGCGGTAGAACAGGCACGAGGCGACGACGTACCGCCGTTCGATCCACGTCTTCTCGGCCTTGCCGATGAGGTGGTCGGCCAGCGCCTCGGCCTGCCTCGTGCAGCCGGCGTCGGCGCGGACGCGATCCATTTCGCGGGCAAGGTCTGCAAGACCGATCCATCGGGTCTGCATGCCGAACGCGTCTTCGATGGCGTCCAGGTCCCAGATGGTGCTCTTGACGCCCGCGGGAGGCGCCTTGCGGTCGCCGACCAGCAGGAGGCGCGTCTCGCCCAGCGACTTGCGGGCCTTCAAGAGGCGCAGCAACCGGCGGAAGTCCTGCATGTCCACCGGCAGGTAACTCTCGAGCCCCTCGCCGGCCATGAAGCCGGCCAGGTCAACCGAGTCCGCCCCGCCGTCGACGATCACGGTCGGCTTCTCGTACCGCCGGGCGACGACCGCGCCGGCCGTGGCCGCCGTGTCGTTGCTGCTCACGAGGTACACGTCAACGTCCGGCGCATCGGCGTCCAGTTTCTGCAACTGGGGTTCGGTGAGGTCGAAGTCCTCCCAGTACTCCAGGAAGGTGGGCGGCAGAACGTTGGCGTCGGGGCCACACTGCGCCAAGTTCCGCTTGTGCAGGCCCTGGAGAATCCCTTTGGCCCGGGCGCGTTCCTTCTCGGCCGGGATCGGCGGCCGCCAGCGGCACGGGCCCTGCCAGTCGCCGCTGTGCAGCAGGGCCGCCATGACCTGTTTGACGTTGACCTTCACGTCGCGCGGGCTCCGCAGCCGCGGATCGTGGAGGTCCATGCCGGCGACCTTCGCCGCCAGCCCCTTTGCGACCAGGGCGCCCGCGGCGCAGGCGCCGGCCGAACCCAGGAACACGCGTCGTGTCATCTCGCTCATCGTCATTCTCCGTCGCACCAAGGTCCGGTCCGGACCGTGTCAATGCTGCAACGCCACGTCCGTGTTTCGCACGGTGGGTCTCCCGACCCACCGCGTTTCACGCAGCGCCCGGCCATGCGCCCGGCGGGTACGGAGACCCACCGCGCACCAGTTCGTGTTATCGTCTCAGCGGAAGCGGCACAAACTGGTCCAGGGCGCAGGCGGCGCACCGGGAGGCGCGTTCACTTCGTCTCCTCCCCCGCCCCGCCGGCCGGCAGGGATTCGAAAAGGCGAATTTCCTCCACGGCGAAACTGCCCCAGTCCGTACCCCGCTTTGTCAGAAGCAGGCGGACGTGGCGGGTCCGGACGGGATCGAAGGTCACGGTGCCGGGCTGGCAGTTGCGGCTCGTGCCCTCGGCGGCGGTCTTCCAGGCCTGGCCGTCGTCGGAGACTTGGATCGCCCATTCCGCCCCGTGGGCCTTGCCCCACACGACCACCGCCGCGCCGATGCGACGGGCCTTGCCCAGATCCAGGGCCAGCCACTGGGGGTCCTGGGCCTTGCGGTCGCCGGACCAGGCAGTCCAGACGTCACCGTCGACGGCCCGGGCGGCGTGCTGGCCGTTCGAGGCCGACGCCGTCGCCCCGTCGGCGAGGTTCTCCAGGCCGACGGCGACGCGCACCACGTTCGACCACCGCGTGGCGCCGCGGTCGTCCGTCGCCCGGGCGATGACGCTGTAGAGACCGGGGGCGGCCGGCTTCCAGTCCACGTTCAGCGGCGCCGCCTCGACCGTACCGATGGGCTTGGAGGCAGCCAGCACCTTCTCGGCCGAGCGGCTCGGAAGGTACGGCCACGTCCACCACTGCGGGCCGAGCAGCCGGAACTCGACCGACGCCACCCGGCCGTCGCGGTCGCCCGCCTCGGCTTTCAAGGTGACGACGCCGGCGCGGACGTGGGCCCCGTCGGCGGGCGCGGCGATGCAGATGTCCGGGTGGGCGTTGTGCTCCGGCGACAGGTCCGGTAGTTCGTCCAGCGTCAGAACCGCCTCATGGGTGTACGTCTTGCGAACCCACGGGGCGGGGTTCGCTTTCACGCCGCCCACCCACCACGGCAGGGCGTAGAGCCAGACGGGCCCCTCGCGCTGCATGATGTCCGGCGAGGGGATGGACCGGCACTCGCACAACGCGTACGGCTTGCCGGGGGCCACGCCCCGGATGATCTCCAGCGCCTTCGGATACGTGTCGTCATAATCATGCGACCAGCCGAAGTAGGAGTTCGGATAGATGTCGATGCCCGCGATGTCGACGTACTCCGGCCCAGGGTAGTGCCGTTTGCGGAAGGCGATCTTCTCGGCAAGCGGGGCGTGGCGGTCGACGTTCGTCTTGAGGCCGGCCGAGTACACCCAGATGAGGTTGTGGAACTTGCGCTCTTTGACGAGGTAGTCGAAGAGCATCCGCCAGAGTTTGGCGGTGTGCTCGGGGTGCTCCTCGTCGGTCCACCAGAACCAGCCGCCGTCGATCTCGTGCAGCGGCCGCCAGAGAACCGGCACGCGGGCGTCGGCGAGTTGCTGGAGGTAGTCGGCCGTGCGTTTCAGGTCGTCCATGGCCGCCCGGTGCTCGTCGCTGCCCGGTGTGACGACCTTGCCGACGTCGATCTGCCCGCGGGGATTCTGGCCGCCCCAGGCGGACCCCTTCGGCGAGCCGGGCGTAATCCAGTGCCACTGCATGGTGACGATACCGCCCTCGTCCTGCCACCATGCCTTGGCGCGGTCCATGGTACGCTGGAGGACGTTGCGATAGGTCTCGCCCCACTTGGGCTTGTTCCAGCCGCTGGCGTCGAAGGTGTGGACGGCCGCACGCCGCCCACACACGGCATAGATCGTCTCGCCGTTGCCGTGGTTCTCCGTGCCGGAGAGCGTCTTCTCGCCGTACACGCCGTGCAGGTAGTCGAGAAGTCGCCGGGCCTCCGGGATGAGGTCCGGGTCCACCGATTCGGCGGCCATGGCGGTCGCACTGCAAGCGAGCAGGACGGCGACGCACAGAACGGTCGAACGGGACAGATTCAACATGGAACGCCCTCCTCAGCCATTGTTCGCAGGTTCCCGCGCTGCGGGCCCTTCCACACCCATGGAATATACCAGGGATTCTGCCACGGGCAACCAGGCATCCGCCGCCGCTTGACCAGCCGCAGGAAGGCGGGGCCGCAACGGCTGCCGCCTCTTGTCCGTCACGCACACGCCGAGTATCATCCAGCGAACCGCCCGCGGAAAGGCGACGCGCCAACCGCCGGTCTCCGGCCCGCAAAGGAGTCGACCGTGCCAAGGCGAATACCGTTAAGGCGCACGTATCTGGCGGCCACTTTTCTCGTGGCCATTGGGCCCCTGGCCAGTTCGGCGGCCGGCGCGGACTCGCAGAGCGGCACGGACCTGCCGGCTTGGCTGAGTCGCTTCGCCGACCCGCCGGCCACGTACCGGCCGCAGATGCTCTGGGTGATGAACGGCCGGATGAACCGCGAACGCACCACGGAGATGGTCGAGCAATTCGCCGCTCGCGGCATCGGGGGCGGCTTCGTCCACCAGCGGCCGGGCCTGGTCACCGAGTACCTCTCGCCCCAGTTTTTCGAGCAGTGGCGGTGGGCCCTTCGCGAGTGCCGGCGCCTCGGCCTGGAGTGCCATATCTACGACGAGAACACGTTCCCGTCGGGCTTCGCCGGCGGCGAGGTCGTGGCCGAGAACCCCGACCTGGCCGCCCGATACCTGACACCCGTCCGCATCACGGACCCGCGGAAGCGGCCCGACGAACCGGTTGTCGCCTACGCGGCCCGTCCGGAAGGGGCCGCCCGGCCTCGCTTCGTCGCCAAGGAGGCACTCACCTCCGCCACGAAGGACCGGCCCGTCTGGGCCCTCGTCGTCCGGACGGTCGCCCCCAAGGCCCAGCACGGCAGCCGACCGTACCCGGACCTCCTCCGGCCGGAGACGACTCAGGATTTCCTCCGCATCACCCACGACCGCTACGCCGAACACGTCCGCGACCGTTTCGGCGAGGCTATCCGATACGTCTATACGGACGAGCCGAACCTCCTCGGCCGGCAGGGCCTGCCGTGGTCGGACTACTTGCTGGACGAGTTCCGGCGCGACCACGGCTACCCCCTGCGCGACCGCCTGGAGGCGCTCTGCTTCGGCGGGTCGGACGCCCCGGCCGTCCGATACGACTACTTCCGGACCCTCTCGCGCCTCTGGATCGAGAACTTCGTCCGGCCCATCTACACCTGGTGCGAGGATCACGACCTCGCCTTCACCGGCCACCTGTGGGAACACGAATGGCCGGTGCCGGAGAAACAGCCCGTCGTCATGCACACGTACCGATGGATGCAGGCGCCGGGCACGGACTTGCTGGCGTTCCACTTCCACCCGACGGCCTTCGAGGACCAGTTGCAGACGTACCTGAACCAGAAGGAACTCTCGAGCATCGGAAACCAACTCGGCCGGCGGCGCCTCTTCTGCGAATCGTCCGGGGCGGGCGGGTACGGCATGGCCCTTCGCGACTTCAAACCGCTCGAGGACGTCGCCCTGGCCTGCGGCATCACGCTGATGGCGCCGCACCTTTCGTACCAGACCCTCGCCGGCGCCCGCAAGTACGACTGGCCCCAGACCATCAGCGACCACGCCCCGTGGTGGGACGCGTACCGCCTCCAGGCGGACCACGTCGGCCGCGTCGCCTACACGCTGGCCCAGGGGACGGAGCGGAACCGCATCCTCGTCCTCCACCCGTGTACCACGGGGTGGGTGCGGTATCAGCATGAGGACTTCCTGCTCGGCGCGGAGCGGAAGGACCCGCCGCTCAAGGCCCTGCGCGCGGCGCAGCACGCCCTGCTCCGCGCCCTGCACGGCGGGCAGGTGGATTTCGACCTCGGCGACGAACTCACCCTCGCCGAACTCGGCCAAGTAAAGGACGGCCGGCTCCGCGTCGACCGGGCCGCGTACGAGGCCGTGGTCGTCCCCCCGGCGATGGCGAACTGGACCGCCGACACCCTCCGCCTCATGACCGCGTGGCTGGACGCCGGCGGCACCGTATACGCGTGTGGCGAGTCGCCGACGCTCGTCGAGGGGCGACCCGACGCCGGCCCCGCGGCGCTCGCGCGGCGGCACCCGGGCCGGTGGAAACGGCTCCCATCACTCGAAGCGATGGTGGCGGCGGTGCGCGAGGTCCACCCGCCGCGCCTCAGCCGGCCGGACGGCTCCCCTTTGCCGGAGAACCTGCTCTGGCACCGGCGCGAGCGGCCGGACGGCTCCGCCGTCTGGTTCCTCTGCCACCCGTGGAACGAGCCGCTGAACGTCGATGTGCGCATCGAAGGCCGGAGCGCCGTCGCGCTCGACACCGTCCACGGTACCGCTCGGCAGTTGGCCACACGGCGGGCACCGGATGGACGCGACGGACAGGTCCTGACGCTTGACCTGCCGGCCCTGGGGCATGCGCTCCTGGTCACGCGGCACCAGCCGGGACCCGACGTAGCGCCCACGCCCACACCCAACTGGCGACGCATCGAACTCGAGCCTGACGGCATCCGCCGCCTGACGCCGAACGTCCTTGTCTGCCTCTTCTGCGACCTGGAGGCCCCCGGCGTCCGGGCCGCAGGCATAAACACCACCCGTGCCGACGAGATGAACTGGAAGGCCCACGGCTGCGACGGCAACATCTGGAGCCATTCCGCCCAGTTCCGCCGGACGCTGATCGAGAAGACCTTCCCGCCGGACTCCGGCTTCACGGTCTCCTACACGTTCACGATCGCGCCGGATGCCCTGGAGGCCGTGCGCAATTCCCTGGAAATCGCCGTCGAGCGGCCGTGGCTGTACGAGATCACATTGAACGGGAAACCACTGCCGTTTCCCACAGAGGAGCAGGACGCGGCGCCGGCGCGGTGGTTCGACCCGAACATCCGCAAGCGGCGCGTCGGTGAAGCGGTGCAGGCCGGGCGGAACGTGCTCCGTCTGACGGCCCGGCCGATGCGGCCGCTGTGCGAGATCATGCCCGTCTACGTTCTGGGCGACTTCGCGCTCGCGCCGGCCGAGAAGGGCTTCGTCATCGAGCGGCTCCGGCCACTGGCGCCCGGCCCGTGGAAGGACCAGGGCCTGCCGTTCTACCCGCAGCGCATCGCGTACCGCTACACGTTCACGCTGGACGAGCCGGCGGGGCACGTGGCGGTCACGCTGCCGGAGTGGTCGGGGTCGGCGGCGTGGGTGCGCCTGGACGGCGAGGAGGCGGGCGTCATCGCCTGGCCGCCCGACCGCCTTGAAATCAGGCATGCCCTCGCGGCGGGCAAACACACGCTCGAGATCGTCGTGGCCGGCAACCTGAAGAACCTGCTCGGCCCGCACTTCAGCAAGGGCCTGCCGGGCATCTGGAGTTGGCGATGGCCCGGCAAGGAACGACAGCCGCCGGAGAAATACCTCTTCGCACCGACGGGCCTCGTCCGCCCGCCCGTGCTCCAGGTTCATCCGTAGAACACCGTTGACCCGGAAGCCGGGAACGTCGCGGCCCGGCGGTCACCTTGCCGCGGCCTCGATGGCGCCGGCGTCTCGCCTTTTCCCCTTGGGCTTGCGGCCGGTGAAGTCGCGCAGGAACGGCCCGTCGAACTGCCAGGCGTAGAGTTCGTCGATGGTCGTGCGGGCGTCGGCGAGGGTGCCCTGGCAAACGCGGAGGAAGTCGATCGCTCCGACGAACCGCCCGGAATCGTCGGCGGCCTTGCCGACGAGGACGTCGGCCTTCGTGTCGAGCGAGGCGTCGGCGGGCAGGCCTGCCTTCGACGTGCCCGCCGGTTTGCCGTCGACGTAGATCGTCATGCGGCCGGTCTTGCGGTCGACCTCGGCCAGGACGTGATGCCATTCGCCGTCGTTCACGGCATCGTCCGAGACGACGGAGGCGTGCTTGCCGCCTGAACTGATCCCGAACGCCGCCCGGCCCGACTCATCCAAGGTCAGCCGGTAGCCGCTCGTGCCGTCGTGCTTGGCCAGAATCACGCCGCCCGTGTGGCCGGGTTCGGTCTTGACGATCACCTCCAGCAGGAGGTTCTCGGTCTTGATCGCGAGTGTCTTGCGGCGCTCGGCGGGATACCGCACGTACCCTTCCCTACCGTCTTCGGGCCGGACAACCTCGAAGGGCGGTGCCTCGGGGATCTTATCCTCGTGCTTCCCGCGGAAGCGCGACAGCGGAATGCGGAAATCCTCACGCAGCGGCGCGTCCGGGTACCGCGCGAACCGCTTGCCGTCGAAGCGCAAGGCGCCGTCGGTCCAGTCCTCGCTCGGCGAAGGCACGAAGTCGTCCAACCCGGTCCCGTCGGCGAGGAGGTCGAACGTCGGCACCTGCTCGTACAGCATGCGGTAGAAGTGCGCCTCGCTCATGTACCAGTGGTAATCGATAACCCGCCCCGGGGCCGCGGCGTTCTCCGTGAAGTGCCACTCGCCCACTGTGCCGTACAGCGACCACGGGATGAAGTACCTCGAGCCGCGGTCGACCGCGGCGGAGCCGTTGCGGAGGCGGAAGTCGACGTCGGCGCTGGAGCCGATCTTCGGCGCGGTGCAGCCGACGATCGGGCGCTGCTCGGTCGCCACGCCCAGCCGGCCGCAGCGGATGGGGAACTTCTGCATCTGCTCGGCCATGGCAGGGATCGTCTGGGCGGCGATCTCCAGCGGAATGTCGAGTTGGGGACGCTTCTGTTTATCGTACCGCTGTTTGAGAATCGCCCCGGCTTCGGCCTCGCCGTGGAAGACGTTGCCGGCGAAGGCGAGCGACGGCACGCCGCGAAGTCCGGAGGAGGCGTCGTCCCCGCCGCCGACCAGCGAGGGGTCGCCCACCCGGTTGTTCGCCAGGAACCGGTCCTTGATCTCCGAGAACACGTTGCCGAGCACGTCGCACCGGTTGCCGCTGGAACCGCCCACGCCCTTGCCATGGCGGTACACCGTGTTGTT
>JAWODB010000160.1:0-10232 GCA_046483505.1 Phycisphaerae bacterium | reverse complement strand
CCGCCCGTCTGGACGGCCTTGAACGGCCGGCCGCCCGCCACCCCGCCGCCGATGTCGTCGATGATCTTGCGCAGCGGCATGCCCATCGGCACTTCCACCAGGCCCGTGTTGGCCACCTTGCCGACGAGCGAGAAGACCTTCGTGCCCGTGCTGGTCTCGCTGCCGAGGCCCGCGAACCACTCGGCGCCCTTCTCGATGATGACCGGGACGTTGGCCCAGGTCTCCACGTTATTGAGATTCGTCGGCTTGTCGAAGAGGCCTTTCTCGGTCGTGTGAATGTGCTTGACGCGGGGCTCGCCGGCGAAGCCTTCGAGCGAGGCCATCAGCGCGGTCGATTCGCCGCACACGAACGCCCCCGCCCCCCGGTTGATGCGGACCGTGAACGAGAAGTCCGTGCCGAGGATATTCTCGCCCAGGAGGCCGGCCTCCTCGGCCTGCCGGATCGCCGGCGCCAGGTGCTCCACCGCCAGCGGATACTCCTGCCGCACGTAGATGTATCCGCGGTCGGAACCGATGGCGTAGGCGCCGATGGCCATGCCTTCCAGGACGGCGTGCGGGTCGCCTTCCATGATGCTGCGGTCCATGAAGGCCCCGGGGTCGCCCTCGTCGCCGTTGCAGAGGACGTACTTGGGCGTCTCTTCGGCGTCGCGGCAGGACCGCCACTTGCGTCCCGTGGGGAACCCGCCGCCGCCCCGCCCGCGGAGGCCCGACCGTGTCACCGTCTCGATGACCTCGTCGGGGTCCATCGCCGTCAGGACCTTGGCCAGCGAGGCGTACCCGCCCGCGGCGAGGTAGTCGTCCAGGCTGGCCGGGTCGATGCGGCCGCTGTGCCCCAGCGCCACGCGCTGCTGCTCGGCGTAGAACGGGATGTCGGACTGGTGCGGCACGCGCTCGTTCGTGGCGGGGTTCGTGTAGGTCAACCGCTCGACGATGCCGCTGCCCACGACGGACGTGTCGAGGATCTCCTCCACGTCGTCCGGCGTCACGCGGGTGTAGAGGAGGTCCTCCGGCTGAAGGACGACGAGCGGCCCCTGTTCGCAGAAGCCGTGGCACCCGCTGACGCGCATGCGGACCCGGCGGTCGAGGTCCCGCTCCGCGAGGGCGCGGCGGAACGCCTCGGCCACGTCCAGCGCGCCGTTGGCGCGGCAGCCGGTGCCCCCGCACACCATGACGCACGGCGTCCGCGGGTCCCGCTCGGCGCGGAGCCCGTCGCGGTACGCCGCCAGCGCCTCGGGCGAGGCGAATCTAGTCGCCTGGTTGGTTGCCGTAACGGTCAAGCGTATCCCTTACCTTCTCCGGAGTCATCTGGCCGTAGTACGTGCCGTCCACCGTCACGACGGGCGCCAGGGCGCAGGCGCCGAGGCAGGCCACCGTTTCGAGGGTGAACTGCCTGTCCTCGGTGGTTTCGCCCGGGGCGATATCCAGTTGCCGCCGAAACTCGTCCACCAGCCACCCGGCGCCTTTCAGGTGGCACGCCGTGCCGTCGCAGACGCGGATGACGTGCTCGCCCCGCTTCGTGAGGCTGAGCGAGGCGTAGAACGTCGCCACGTGGTAGACCTGGCTGAGGGGCACCTCCAGCCGCTCCGCCACGTGCACGAGGACCGGCTCCGGCAGCCAGTTGTACGCCTCCTGCACGTCCTGGAGGATCATGACCAGCCAGGACCGGTCCGCACCGTACCTCTCGATGACCGCATCGGCCGGCGCCAGGTCCATCTCCGCTGCCGCGGTCGGTGCCATGCGCGTCTCTCCCGTGGTTCGTGTCGTGTCCGGCGATGGTGCCGTCCGTCCGGTCGCGGGCTACGTCTCGGACCGGACCTTCTCGGCGGCCTCGCGCCGCATCAGCCGCGCGTACTCCTCGGGCGTCGTGAAGACGAGGGCCCCCGTCGGGCAGGCCTCCACGCACGCCGGCGCCCGGCCGGCCTCGGTCCGTTCGATGCACTGGTCGCACTTGACGATGGCCCGGCCGTCGCGCCGCAGCGCGATCACCCCGAACGGGCAGACCAGGAGGCACATCCGGCACCCGATGCATCGGTCGGCGTCGATGGCGACGGGTCCGCCCTCCTCGGCGCGGTGCATGGCGTCGGTCGGGCACACGGCGATGCACGGGGCGTCTTCGCAGTGGCGGCACTGGAGCGGCAGGCCGCCCCGGCCGGCGCGTTCCACCGTCACGCGGCGCTGCGGACGGGGCGACTCGGCCACCGCCCCGCGGAGCGTCTTCGATTCGCTGTGCTCCACCGCGCAGGCCATCTCGCACGAGCGGCAGCCCAGGCAGCGGTCCACCCGGCAGGCAATGATCTTATGACTCATGGTTCCTCCGAACGGGCAGGCGGTGACGGTGCGTCAGCGGGCGGCGGACGGTTCGGCCGCCACGAGCCGCCCCAGCGCCTGGCGGGCCTCGGCCAGGGCCCCCTCGGCCGCCGGGTCGACGCCGAGGATGCTCCGGCCTTCGAGGTCGGCCCGGGCCAGGGCCGGGCTTTGCGGCACGTGGCCGAGGAGGTCCATCCCTTCCGGCAGGGCCGCCCGGACCGTCTCGACCTGCGAGGTGTCCGTCACCTTGTTCAGCACGGCGCCGAAGCGTTTGAGGCCGAGGTCGCGGCCCATGCGGGCGACCGCCTCGGCCGTCTCGATGCTTCGCCGGCCGGGTTCGACGACCGCCACGAGGGCGTCGGTGCCCAGGCAGGAGGCCCGGCCGAGGAACTCCAGGCCGGCCTCCATGTCCACCAGCATCACTTCCTCCCGCTGGAGCATCAGGTGCCTGAGCATCGCCTTCAGGAACGCCCCCTGCGGGCAGGCGCATCCCTTGCCCCCGCCGCGAATGCCGCCCAGGACGAGCAGTTTCAGGCCGGCCGCCTGGACGCTGTACGCCTCGGGCAAATCCGCCACCGTCGGGTTCAACTGGAAGTACTGGCCCACCTGGTCCGGGTCCGCCCCGGTCCGCTCCTGGATGAGGTCCTTCAGGGTAATGAGCGGTCGGGGCAGGTCCGCGGCGGGCACGCCGACGGCCGAGGCCAGGTTCGCGTCCGGGTCCGCGTCCACCAGGAAGACGTCGCGGCCGTCGTCGGCGAACTGTCGGCCCCAGACCGCCGTCACGGTGGTCTTTCCGACACCACCCTTTCCGCTGATGGCAATCTTCATGGGCATCGCCCGACGCAACCGATCGACGTTACCGGAATGTCCGTGTGGAAATCAGGTGCTCACACCCTGGCGCGCCGGGGCATGCCCCAGCCGGGGGCGCCGGTCCCTCCCTCGTCAGGCCGGCTTGCGGAAAAAATCGCCTTGCCGGGGACGCGGGCGCGTCCCGAGGCCAGGCCCTTGAGCCTCCGTACTCTACGGAGACGGGCGGCGAAAGTCAAGGGGGCGCCCAGGGGCCGGGGCGGCCGCGGTGCGAAAGACATCGAGCCGAGATTCTTCCTCGCGGCGCCGCCGCGCACGAGTTAGCGTTGTCGGGTTAACGGCGTTGCTTTTGCCGCCCGCCGGCCTCCGAAATGTCTTGACGGTTCCAGGGGGCGCCTTATAGAGTGCACGCCCGGATGCGGATTGCCGGCAACGCCCCGGCCCTCGGCCGCGCGTTCCGTGCCCCCGGCCGGGGCGAGACGCGCACACGATCCTCGAGCGAGGGAGGTCGCCCATGCCCAGTGACCTGGAGATTGCCCACACCGTCCAGCCCAAGCCGATTCGCGAGATCGCCGGCGCCCTCGGCATCCACGACGACGAGGTGGAGTGCTACGGCGACCACAAGGCCAAGGTGGCCCTCTCGGTCCTGGACCGTCTCCGCGACGCGCCGCGCGGCAAATATATCGACGTGACGGCCATCACGCCCACGCCCCTGGGCGAGGGCAAGACCGTGACGACGATCGGCCTCTCGATGGCCCTTCACGCGATCGGCAAGCAGGTCTGCACCTGCATCCGCCAGCCCAGCCTCGGGCCCGTCTTCGGCATCAAGGGCGGGGCGGCGGGCGGCGGATGGAGCCAGGTCATCCCCATGGAGGACTTCAACCTCCACCTCACCGGCGACATCCACGCCGTCAGCCTCGCCAACAACCTCGCCTGTGCGTTTGTGGATAACTCGATCTACCACGGCAACCCGCTGGACATCGATCCCTACGCCGCCTCGCTGCGGCGGGTGGTGGACGTCAGCGACCGGTGGGCCCTGGACGAGGTCGTCACGGGCCTGGGGTCCGGCATCGTCCGACGGACGGGCTTCGATATCTCCGTCGCCAGCGAGGTGATGGCCATCCTCGGCCTGACCACCGGCCTGGACGACATTCGCCAGCGCCTCGGCCGCATGGTCGTCGCCTGGCGCCGCGACGGCTCGCCCGTCACCTGCGAGGACCTCAAGGTGGCCGGTGCCATGACCGTCCTCATGAAGGACGCCGTCAAGCCCACGCTGCTCCAGACGCTGGAGCACACGCCGTGCTTCGTCCACGCGGGCCCGTTCGCGAACATCGCGCACGGCAACTCGTCGATCCTGGCCGACCGGATCGCCACCCGCCTGGCGGACTACGTGGTCACGGAGTCGGGGTTCGGGGCAGATATCGGCATGGAGAAGTTTATGAACATTAAGTGCCGCTACTCCGGCCTGAAGCCCGACTGCGTGGTCCTGGTGGCCACCGTCCGGGCCCTGAAGATGCACAGCGGCCGGTTCAAGGTCTCGGCCGGCAAACCGCTCGACGAAAACCTCCTGAAGGAGGACCCGGACTCCGTGGCCGAGGGCTGCGCGAACCTCGAGAAACAGATCGAGAACGTCCGCCTCCACGGCGTGCCGTGCGTCGTGGCCGTCAACGCCTTCGAGACCGACGCCGAGAGCGAGCAGGAGGTCATCCGCCAGCGGGCCGAGGCCGCCGGCGCCGTCGCCGTCCGCCGGTCCAACGTGTGGGCGGAGGGCGGCAAGGGCGGAACCGACCTGGCCGAGGCCGTCGCCGACGCCTGCGAAGAGAAGAGCGATTTCCGTTTCCTCTACGACCTCGACGCCTCCATCAAGGAGAAGATCGAGACCATCGCCACCAGGATGTACGGGGCCGCCCGCGTCACGTACGAGAAGGCGGCCGAGCGGGCCATCGCCCGGTTCGAGGACCTCGGCTGGGGGAACCTGCCCCTGTGCATGGCCAAGACGCACCTCAGCCTCTCGCACGAGGGGGCCTGGAAAGGGGCGCCCAGCGGGTACGAGTTCCCCGTCCGCGACATCCGGGCCTCCGTGGGCGCCGGGTTCCTGTACCCGCTGTGCGGCACGATGAAGACGATGCCCGGCCTGCCCACGACGCCGGCCGGCGAGAACGTCGACCTCGACGAAAACGGTGAGGTGGTGGGGCTTTTCTAACGGCCCCCGCGCGCGAACAATATCGTGGGCAAGGGCGGGCGTGCATCGCCTCACGCCCCGGGGTTGCGCGAAGCGACACCCCGGGAACGAGTATGCGGAGAAAGCGAGACATCTCAAATGATTATCTTGAAGCAGAAAGACGTCGCCGACCTCCTCGATCGGATGGGCGACGAGGAGAAGATCTTCCTCGCCGGCTGCTCCGAATGCGCCACCGCCTGCAAGGTGGGCGGCGAGGAGGAACTCGACGACATGGAACGCCGCCTCACCGAGGCCGGCAAGACCGTCACCGGCAAACACGTCTTCGACACCGCCTGCCGCCGGAATGCCGTCCGCGACGGCATCAAGGCCCACCAGGACGAAATCGACGCCGCCGACTCCATCCTCGTGCTGGCCTGCGGCACGGGGGTGCAGAGCCTCGGCGACCGCCTCGACGCGATGCAGGTCCACCCGGGCGCCGAGAGCCTCTTCGTCGGCGAGGTCCAGGCCCTCGGACGCTACGAGGAAAAGTGCTCCGTCTGCAACGACTGCCTCCTCGAGATGACCGACGGCATCTGCCCCGTCACCCGCTGCTCCAAGGGACTCCTGAACGGGGCCTGCGGCGGGTATACCGAGGAGGGCAAGTGCGAGATCGACCCCGACAAGGACTGCGCCTGGCTCCTCATCTACGAACGTTTGAAGGCGCGCGGCCATCTCGATAAGGTGGCCGACATGCAGGCGCCGCACGACCACAGCGGGCACCATCATCCCCGGGCCTACCGCTGGCCCAAGCCCGAGCGACCCAAGAAGAAGAAACCGCAAGAGGAACCCGCATGAGCCATCTCCGCGAGGCGCTCCAGGCCGGACGCTTTGCCGTCACCGGCGAGGTCGGGCCCCCCAAGGGCACCCACGTCGAACCCGTCCTGGAGGAGGCCGAGCACCACCTCAAGGGCCGCGTCCTGGCCGTCAACGTCACGGAACTCCAGACGGCCGTCATGCGGACCGGCTCGCTCGCCGTCTGCCGCCTCCTCGTCGATCGCGGCATCGAGCCGGTGTACCAGGTCGTCTGCCGCGACCGGAACCGCCTGGCCCTGGAGAGCGACCTCCTCTCGGCCGCCGTCCTCGGCATCGAGAACGTCCTCCTTCTGACCGGCGACCACGTCCTCATGGGCGACCATCCCCAGGCCAAGCCCGTCTACGACGTGGATTCGGTCCAACTGATCCATACGGCGGCGGAACTGGAGCGCGGCAAGGACCTGGTCGGCAACGAATTGGACGGGGCGCCCACCTTCTTCAAGGGGTGCGTCGTCGCCCCCGGCGCCGAGCCGATGGAGCCCCAGATCCTGAAGCTCCGCAAGAAGGTCCAGGCGGGCGCCCAGTTCGTCCAGACCCAGGCCGTGTACGACCCGGCCCGGTTCGAGCAGTTCGTGGCGGCGGCCGAGGGCATCGACGTGCCCGTCCTGGTGGGCATCGTCCTCCTGAAGTCCGCCGGCATGGCCCGCTACATGAACGAGAACGTGCCGGGCGTCCAGGTGCCCGACCCCATCGTCCAGCGCCTGGCCGATACGCCGAAGGAGGACCGCAAGAAGGTCTCGGCGGAGATTGCGGGCGACCTCATCCGCCGGATGAAACCCATGTGCCGCGGGGCGCACCTGATGACCCTCGGCTGGGACGACGTGGTGCCGGACCTCCTCGAACACGCCGGCCTTGCCTGACGAGCCGAACGGCAACGTGTCCCCATGATGCCACGCTGTCATTCTGAGGCTCCGCTTGCGGAGTCGAAGGGTCTCGCCGCGGGAGCGGCGTCAAGGCGAGATTCTTCGTCGCGGCTTCGCCGCTCCTCAGAATGACAACACAGCAGCGCGCAGTTCAAAACACGAATAAACTTGGCATGTAGATGCTAGGAGACGCCATGCCCGCCACCCTCATCGACGGCAATGCCCTGGCCGACGAGATCCGGGCCGACCTCGCCCTGCAAATCGAGGCCGTCAAGGAAACCTCCGGCGCCCCGCCCAGACTCGCCGCCCTCCTCGTCGGCGACAATCCGGGCGCCCGCATCTACTCCCGCAGCCAGGCCAGGTCGTGCGAGGAGGCCGGCATCGCGTACGACCTCGTCGAGATGCCCGCCGACACGACCGCCGACGCCCTCGCCGCGAAGATCGACGCCCTTGCCGCCGACGCCGCCGTCCACGGCATTCTGCTCCAGATGCCGCTGCCGGAGGGCATCAATGCCCGCGACATGGCCGAACGCATCCCTCCCGAAAAGGACGTCGAGGGCATCACCGCCGCCAACCTCGGCCGGCTGCTCTTCTACGAGGGGGCCGACCTCATCCCGTGCACCGCCGCGGCCGCCTTCGAACTCATCAAGTTTTCCGGATGTGAACTGAAAGGCGCCGAGTGCGTGGTCGTCGGCCACTCGCCCATCGTCGGCAAACCGCTCGTCTGCCTCATCACGAACGCCCTCGGCACGTGCACGTGCTGCCACATCGGCACCCGCGACCTCAAGGCCCACACCACCGGGGCCGAGATCCTCGTCGTCGCCGCCGGCAAGGCCGGCCTCGTCACCGGCGAGCACGTGAGGCCCGGCGCCACCGTCATCGACGTCGGCATCAACCGCGTGCCCGTCCTCGACGACGCCGGCAACCCCGTCCTGAACGAGAAGGGCCGGAACAAGATGCAGACCGTCGGCGACGTGGACTTCCAGGGCGCCTCCGAGGCGGCCGCCCGGATCACGCCCGTGCCCGGCGGCGTCGGGCCCGTGACGGTGGCGATGCTCCTTCGCAACACCGTCCGCGCCGCCACGGCCCAGGCGGGTGCCTGAAGCCCGCCGGCTCCGAGCCGCGAGCCACAAGCCACAAGCCTCAAGCCACAAGCCACAAGGCACAAGCCACAAGCCTCAAGCCACAAGCCTCAAGCCACAAGCCTCAAGCCACAAGGCACAAGCCTCAAGCCACAAGCCTCAAGCCACAAGCCTCAAGGCACAAGCCTCAAGCCTCAAGCCTCAAGCCTCAAGCCACAAGCCTCAAGCCACAAGCCACGAGTGACGCGCTGTCATGCTGAGGAGGCCGTCAGGCCGACGAAGCATCTCGCCGTGGCCGTTCGGTGTCTGAAACCTTTAAGCCGTTCGCAAAGGTGCCTGACACCTTTGCCGTTCCTCGCGACGAGGAAAGCGGTGCCGGGGCACCGCACTCCAAAGCGGCCTCCGGCCGCGGCGCTGCGGTCGTCGTTGCCATGGTTGTCGCCTCATACCGAATATCAAATGCCGAGTGCCTACCGTTTCGCTGATGCTATAACCGCCTTACCGGGCGTGGAGTGCTGACGCTCCTTGCCCTGGGGGTTACGATGGGATTGCGGTACGAACCCACGAACGCCCCAGGGGCAAGGAGCACGCCATGCACTACGTCGGCATCGATCTGCACAAGAAGACGCTGGTGGTGGCGGTCGAGGACGACCACGGGCCGGTCGGCCGGACGCGGCGGTTCCAGTGCGAGGATGAGTCGGCCATCGTGAAGGCGTTTCGCGGGCTGCGTCCGTTCCGGGCGGTCATCGAGGCGTCCTCGAGTTACCGGTGGCTGTACGCGTTGCTGGAGCCGCTGGGCGAGGTGATCCTGGCCCACCCGCTTCGGCTGCGGGCCATTGTAGCGGCGCGGGCGAAGACGGACAAGTTGGACGCGGCGTTGCTGGCGCAGTTGCTGCGGGCGGACCTGGTGCCGGAGGCGTACGTCCCGCCGCAGCCGTACCAGGTGCTTCGGGAGGTGACGCGGACGTGGGCGCGGCTGGGCCGGCGGGCGACGCGGGCCAAGAACCAGATGCACGCGGTGCTGCAGTCGCGGAATCTCCACTCGCCGTATCGGGATGCGTTCTGCAAGAGCGGGCGACGGTGGATGGCCCGGCAGGACCTCGGCATCGGGGGGAACCTGAGGCGGGACGAACTGCTGCGTCGGCTGGACCACTTCGAGCGGGAGCGGCTCGTGGTGGACGATCACCTGGCGATGCTGGCCGATGAGTTCCCGCAGATCGAGGCGCTGCTGGACCTCTACGGCATCGGCCCGTACTCGGCCCTGCTGATCGTGGCGGAACTGGGCGAGGTGGACCGGTTCGGCGACGCCCGGCAGGTGGGGGCGTACGCGGGTCTGACGCCGCGGGTGCACCAGTCGGGCGAGCGCGCCTGGCACGGGCAGATCACCAAGCAGGGGTCGCGGTGGCTGCGGTGGATCCTGGTGCAGGCGGCGATCAAGATCGTGCGGAAGGACCGGGCGCTCGGGAACCTGTACCGTCGGGTGCGTCGGCGGTCGGGCAAGAAACGGGCGCGGGTGGCGGTGGCCCGGAAACTGGCCGGCATCTGCTGGGTCCGTCTGCGGGCGTGGCATCGCGCCCACGCCGGCGAGGCCGCAGCCGAGGCGGTCGCGGCCCACTGAGAACGAAGGAGGCGTGCCACACGGCCGGGCGGGGGCCCGGAACTGGCAACTGGCGAGGGAGACGGCCGCGCGCCGGCTCCGATGCGCCGTCCCGCTGATTGGGCCCCGCCGGCCTCGATAAGCATAATGCACGGTCCGGCAAAGGACGTTCCGGATACGGTGCGAATGGGTGTTTGTACGGCACGCCGTCCCAACAACCAAAAACGACTCAACGACGCGCACCAGGGAAACGGCCCTCGGGGCAGAACGCCCTTGACACGGGGGGCGGTTATGGGCGTTGCTGTTACTCAGGTACTCAGGCACTCAGGTACTCAGGGACTGCCGTTGGATCGCGCTTTTAATTCATATGGACCCCCATCGATGATGGATCAAAAAGCCGAAATTTCCGGGGCATTTTTGGCGCGTTTTCGCGCGTTTCCGAAAAAAGCGGGGCAAAAGTCGCGCGTTTTGCCTTACCCATTTTAACATTCGGACCCCAAATCGTCCCTCACGCGACAGAATCGACGATCGGCAGGTCAAAA
>JAWODB010000213.1:0-4833 GCA_046483505.1 Phycisphaerae bacterium | reverse complement strand
CGCTTGCCGGTGGGGGTCCGCCAGCGGTTGAAGGTGGTGCCGAACCGCAGGGTGTTGGCGTCGCAGGGTTTCAGACCCTGGACGACGCGGGCGCCGTACTCGTAATCCTCCTCCAGCCAGCCGGGATTGTTATTGCGGTGCCCGAAGAAGCGGCGGAGCCCAAAGTTGCCCGTCACCTCGGTCCACATGCGATCGTTCGGGTGATAGTGGGCCTTGCCGACGAAG
This sequence comes from Phycisphaerae bacterium, assembly GCA_046483505.1. Lineage (GTDB taxonomy): Bacteria > Planctomycetota > Phycisphaerae > FEN-1346 > FEN-1346 > BS750m-G62. The sequence goes on along the minus strand of JAWODB010000213.1, from coordinate 4,608 downwards.
ACGTACGTCCGCATCGGGTCGAAGGAATCTTCGCGGGTCAGGAAGCGGGGATCGACCTCGCCCTCGCCCTTCTCCAGTTCGCGCTTGCCGAAGAAGGCGGCATGGGTCATCGAGAGGGTCAGGACCTCCGAGACCTCGTACAGGAGATTGGCGTAGATGTTGGTGATGTTCTCCTCGGCGTTCATCTCCTTGTCGCCGTCGGTGTGGCGGAAGCCGGCCGCCACGCCATAGGAGTACTTCTCGCCGCCCTCGCCGTAGGAGACCTCGGTGCGCGACAGGTTCTGGCTGCCGTAGATCTGCGTCAGGTACCCCTCCGGCTCGGTGAACCGCTTGGGCACGAGGTTGACCATGCCGTTCATGCCGCCCGGCCCGTGCAGGAGGACGGCCGAGGAGCGGAGGACCTCGATCCGCTCGAACATCCGGGCCGGCAGGAAGTAGTCCGTCTCGTGGAACTCCCGGAAATACGCCCCGTCCACCATGAACTCCGGGTACGGGTACGTCTGGCCGCGCACCGAGAAGAACTGCTTGATCTTGCGGCCGCGGGTCTCCGTCCAGGCGCCGGGGACGAACTCCATGGCGTCGACGATGGAGTACGCCTCCAGCCAGTCCACGAACTCCTCGCCGACGATGCTCGTGGCCGTCTCCAGGCCGGGCGACTCCGTCAGCGGGCGCAGATAGAGGTCGCGCGGCGGCAGGGCCGACAGGTGCGACCGGTCGCCCTGCTCCACGGGCGCCGGTTTGCCCGTGATGACGATCTCGCCGGCGTCCTCGTCGGCGGGCGGGACGTCGCCGCCGCCGCCGCCGGGCTGACCGCCGGCCGCGTCGTCGCCCGGGGCGGGCGCCTCGGCTTCCTTGACGGCCAGGACCCGCTCGGCCGTCCGGGCGACGGGGCTCCACGCCGCCGGCCCCTCCGCCGACGCCGCCCCGCCGAGCCCCGCCACGACCACCATCGCCGCCATCACCATCCTTATGCTTCGCTGCCTGGACACGGTCACCTCCTGACTCTCCGCGCGGCGGGCCTCCTGGCCCGCCGCGCATGGTGCTCACGTTACTCGCCCAATCGCTTGGGCGCGGCGGGTCTGTGTACCCACCGCGCCTTGCGCTGCGCCACGTTGAGCCGGCGACGGAACGTCGCCGGTCGTTGGCGCGCGAAAGCGTCGTCGCGGTGCGCGGCGGGTGCGGAGACCCGCCGCGCAACAATCTCTTCCTGGTCACCGCGTCTCGAGCGCAATGGCGTGCACCACGCCGTCCCACGTCCGGACGTACCCCGTGTCGCCGGCCGCCACGAACGCCCCGCACGACCGGAGGCCCGGCATCTCCCACGCCGTCCGGCCGGTCCGGCGGTCGACGGCGACCAGGCGGCCGTCGCGGCCGCTGTCCACGAACCGGATGAGTCCGTCCGTGCAGGTCATCGGCCCGCACCCGTCGGCCCGGCACGTCCAGACGGGCTCCCCGGACGCCTCGTCCAGGGCCTGGACGTCCTCGCACCGCAGGTAGACGCCCTCGGCCGTGGCGAGCAGATGCCGCGGCCGGGGCACCCGGCGGCTCCAGGCGAGCCGGCCCGAGGCGCGGTCCACGCAGTGCAGCCGGCCGCCGATGCTCCCCTCGGCCCCCGCCACGTACACCCGCGAGCCTGCGGCGGCCAGCAGCGGCGCCAGCGTCGGCGCCAGCGGCGCCCCGTACGCCGCCCGCCATCGCTCGCGGCCGGAGGACGGGTCCAGTCCGTAGAGGGCCCCGCACCCGGCGACGAGCAGGTCCCCGCCCGCGGCGGTGGCCGCCGAGAGCGGACCCGCCGCCAGCGCCCGCGTCCACGCCGGCCGGCCGGTGGCCGCGTCGAGCACGCAGACCCGCGGGCCGACCGTCCACGCCACCCGGCCGCCGTCCAGCGGCACGGGCGGCGAGAGGCGAAGCGCCACCTCGCCCCCGTCCGGCCCATAGCGCCATGCGAGGCGGCCGTCGGCGGTCCCAAGGGCCACGAGCACCGAGCCCCGCTCGCCCGAGGCCACGCAGAGGACGTGCTCGCCGTCCGCCGCCACGTGCGACGGCCGGGCCAGCGGCACCTCCCAGACGGCCTCGCCGGCGGCGGCATCGATCGCCACCACGGACCCGCCCGACGGTCCGCGACGGACCGCATACAGCCGGTCGCCGCGCACGACCACGTTCTCGGCCGGCGAGGTCCGCGCCGCCTCGACGCCCGCCAGCCGCCACCGTTCCGCGGACGGACCGGCCTCGGCCGACGGGCCGCGCACGGCATCCACCACGTATCCGATGGCCACGCCGACGAGGACCGTGGCGGCAAGGCCCGCCGCCAGCCGCACGACCCGGCGGCGCCGGGTGCGACGGCGTTCCTCCCGGACGGCGGCGGCGCCGGCCGACCGCAGGCGCGCCAGCGCCCCCGCCCGGACGGGCGTCGGCGACGCCGAGGCGCGGACGTCGTCCACGGCCGCCCGGTACGCCTCGGCCTCCTCCCGGCAGGCGCGGCACGAGACCAGGTGGGCCTCCAGGCGGCGGCGCTCGGCCGGCGGCACGTCGCCGGTCGCCCACAGGGCCAGTTGACGGCGGACGTCTTGGCAGGTCATGGTCGCACCTCGTGGGGGTGTACGCCGGGCGGGGCGATTCGGGGACAAGAAATGCGGCGGGGTCCAAGGGCGCTGAGGGGTTGCGAGGCTCCGCCGTTCGAGCCCGCTGCGGAAGCAGCGGGTTATCATCATCCCGCGTGGCATGTGCCACGGCAGGCGAGGATGACCGGCCGCTTCCGCAGCCGGCCCGAAAGGCCTTACGACGCCTTCGCGGGCACCAGGACGTGCTCCCGCAGCCGCGCCAGGCCCCGCTGGGCCCGTTTCTTGGCGGCCTCTTCGGAGATGTCGAGGGCGGCCGCCACGTCGGCGAAGGGGAGGCCTTCCACGATCCGCAGGACCAGGACGTCGCGTTCGCCGGCCGGCAGGTGCCGGAGCAGGTCGTCCGGGTCGGCCGGCGGACGGGGCGATTCGGCGACGGCCGCGCGCGGCGTCTTGGCCGCCAAGTCCGCCACGGCCGCCTCGTGCCGCGACCGGCGCCGCGCCAGGTCCACCGCTGTGTGCCGCACGATGGCGTAGAACCACGGGGCGAACGGGCGGCCGGCGTCGTACGCCGACCGGTTCCGCACCAGCCGCAGCAGCGCCTCCTGGACGGCGTCCTCGGCGAGGGCGGCGTCGGGCAGCATCCGGGAGGCCACCGCCAGCGCCGGCCGCATGAACCGCGCCACGATCTCGTCCAGCGCAGCCGGGTCCAGGCGCGACGCGAACCGCGCCATGAGCCGCTCGTCCGGCATGGAGGGATAATCCGGCATGGCGTCCGTCGGTGCCCCCGGCCTTTGAGGAGGGACCAGTGTACGGCCCCGCCCGCCGGGACGCAAGCGCGTCTTTGCGCCGCGCTCACAGTCGCGGGGGCGTTCGGGCCCGCGAACCCGGGCCACGAACGTGAGTTCGGGGGTACGATCGGGCGCTGGCGCGCGCCGTTCGAGCCGGCCGCGGAAGCGGCCGGTCATCTTTGCCTGCCGGGGCACGTGCCACGGCGGATGAAGATGACCCGCTGCTCCCGCAGCGGGCTCGAACGACTCCTCCCCCGCAACTTTCTTGACGCCGCCGCGCGCCGGAGTATCCTGCCTTTAACGCCCGGCCATGAGCGAAGCAAATAGCCGGGAACCCAGGGGCACGGCCGGACAAGACCGGCCGTGGCACCCCGCGCCGTCAAACACACGCCCGAGCACGAGGAGAACGCCATGGCCAGGAAGGCGCCCAAGGGGCTGTGGGGCATGCTGATGGTGCTCGGCCCGTCGCTCGTCTGGTGCGGCGAGTACATCGGTTCCGGCGAGGTCATCATCGCCACGCGGACGGGGGCGGCCCTGGGCACGGCCGTCCTCTGGGCCGTCATCGTCGGCATCGCCCTGAAATACTGGATCGGCCTCTGCGGCGCCCGGTACACCGTGGCCACCGGCGAGGGGATGATCGACTGCTTCGCCCGCGCCCCCGCCGGCCGGTACTGGCTCGTGCCGATCGTCTTCGTCGGCCAGGTCTTCGCGGGGATCACCTCCATCGGCGCCCTGGCGGTGGCGGCCGCCACGTTTCTGACGGCCCTCGTTCCCCTGGGCGCCTACTCCACGCTCATCTGGGGCGCCATCGTCACGGTGTTCGCCTGCATCGTGGTGGGGACGGGCCGGTTCTCGCTCCTGAAGACGATCATGGGCCTCCTGGTCCTGGTGATCGTGATCGGGGCCCTGTACGTGGCCCTGCACACGCTGCCGGCCGTGCGCGACCTCGTCGTGGGGGCGTTCGGCTTCCAGGTGCCCGAGGTGCCCGCCTGGGTCACCGCGACCGACCCGAGTGTCAAGAGCGTGTGGAGCGAGGTCCTGCCGCTGCTCGGATGGGCCGCCGGCGGCTTCGCTTCCCAGGTCTGGTACACCTACTGGGTGCTGGGGGCCGGGTACGGGATGGCGGCGGACCGCAAATGGGGCACGCCGGCGAACGAGGCCCGCAGCACCCAGTAGGTGTACCAGACCTGGGAAGCGAAGCCGCCGGCGGCCCATCCGAGCAGCGGCAGGACCTCGCTCCACACGCTCTTGACACTCGG
>JAWODB010000208.1:0-10760 GCA_046483505.1 Phycisphaerae bacterium | reverse complement strand
TGCAGGGCTGCGCGGCGGGTGCGGAGACCCGCCGCGCACGAGTCAGCGGTGTCGTGTCAGGATGACAGCGACGCCTCCCGCTCCTCGTCTTGCGTTTCTTCCGGCCGGCCGAACAGGGCCGCCAGGCCCGCCCCGCCCACGGCCGCCAGCGGCGGCATGACGGCCGCCCGGTCCCCCGCCCACCCCGCCAGCGCGACGTGCACGAGCGTCGCCGTCACCGGCACGAGCAGCAGCCACCACGTCTCGCCGCGGCGGCGCAGCAGCCCGAGGCCCGCCAAGGCGAGCAGGGCCGTCGGCAGGAGGCTCGTGTACCCGGCCGCCGGGCCCAGGGGCCCGTCCTCCAGCCCCTCGGGCGGCGCCGGCGACCACAGCCGGCCGACGCGCCCGGCCGCCAGGCCGAGCCACCGGCCGGGGGCCGACGCGATCCGCGCCCCCGCCGCCTTCAGGTAGAACACGCCCCGGCCGACCTCGTCACGGCCTTCCGGCGGGGCGGGCGCCGCGGCCTCCGTTCCGGCTCCGCCGGGATCCGGCGCCGTTTCGCCGGGGACCGGCCGGGTGCCCGCCCACAGCCGCCGGCCCACGTCCGTTGAGAGGACGGGGACGCCGACGCGGTCGGCGTTCCGCACGAGCCACGGGACGAGCGCGGCCGCCAGGACGGCGGCGCCGACGGCCCAGCCGGCGAGCCGCCGCCGGCGGCGCCGGCCGACCGCCGCCGCCACCAGGGCCACCGGCGCCAGGGCGAGCGTCCAGACCTCCAGGTACACCGCCGCCGCCAGGGCCAGCCCGCCCGCCGCGGCCCAGGGCCAGGCCCGCCGGTCCGTCCGGACGGCCCCGAGGTACGCCACGCCCGCCGCCGCCGTCGCCGACAGCGCCAGGCCCGTCAGCGCGACGGGCGCGAAGAGCGAGGCCAGGACCACCTGGTACGGGTCGAACGCGAGCAGGGCGGCCGCCACGACCGCCGCCCACATCCCCGCCAGGCGGTACGCCATCCACGCCGCCAGGACCAGCGACGCCGTCCCGGCGAGGGCCTGGACGATCAGCGTCGTCCGCGACGGGGCCCCGAGGACGGTCTTGCCGGCCGCGATGAGCGACGGATACGCCGGCATCCGGCGGGCGTGGTAGGCGATGCCCGCGGCCGTCTTGGTGTCCCTCGCCGCGCCGGCCGCGTTGTCCTGCGGCGTCTCCGTCAGGACGAAGCCGTGCCCCTCGGCCAGCGACCGGGCCAGGTGCAGGTACGCCGCGGCGTGCGGCAGCCGGGCGGCCTGGGCGGGCGTCATCATCAGGCCCGGCGCCAGACGGGCCAGCAGCCCCAGGGCCGCCAGGCCCACCACCAGCAGACGGGCCGGGCCGGGCGCGTCCCGTCGGGAACCGGCGTCGGGTTGCGTGGGCGGGCCCATGCGCGGCTTCGCTCTCCAGGAAGGGCGCCATCCTATCGGCGGCTCCGGGGGAAATCAAGGTGGACGGGGCGGCGCGCGGGGGTGCCACGCTTTCGCGAGAGCGCGAGAAGATGCCACCCCCACCATTTAGTACTACAACGCTAAGTCCGCATTTTGCGCGGTGGGTCTGGGCACCCACCGCGCTCGAGACGCCCTTTTCAGGGCTGCGCGGCGGGTACGGAGACCCGCCGCGCACGAGCTAGCGTTGTAGTGTTAGCCGGCGGGCTTGCCCGCCGCGTTGCGATCTCGACGGCACGCGGCGAGTAAACTCGCCGGCTAAATGGGCGAATCGGGGGCGCCCGGCCGTTTCGCCGCGCGGCTTGTGCGGGTGCGCCGGCGGCTCGTATAATGCGGACCGTCGCGAACGCCGCGAAAGGCCGCTCCATGACGCCGCCACCCGGGCCCACATCCTCCGAGACGGGCGCCGCCGCCAGCCGCCGCATCGTCATCGTCGGCGCCGGCATCGCGGGCGTCAGCGCCGCCGAGGCCGCCCGCCAGGCCGACCCGGGCGCCCGCATCACGCTCGTCTCGGACGAGGCGGACCTCCCGTACTACCGCCTCAACCTGACGAAATATGTCGCCGGCGAGGTCGGCCGCGACGACCTGCCGCTTCATCCCCGCTCGTGGTACGAGGAGCGGGCGATCGCCCTCCGCCTCGGCGTCCGCGTGACGGCGATCGCGCCGGACGGCGGCACGGCCGCGATCGACGGCGGCGGGTCGCTGCCGTTCGACCGGCTCGTCCTGGCGACGGGGGCGCGGCCGGCCGTCCCGCCCATCGAGGGCACCGACCTGGACGGCGTCACGTGCCTCAGGACGCGGGCGGACGCCGAACGCGTCCTGGCCGGGCCGCCCGGCGACGGGTCGCTCGCGGACCGCCCGTGCGTGGTCATCGGGGGCGGGCTGCTCGGCCTGGAGACCGCCGCCGCCCTCCGCCGCCACGGCGCCCGCGTCACGGTGGTGGAGGGTCTTGCGTACCTGATGCCGCTGCAACTGACGCCGGAGGCCGCCGAGGTCCTCCAGGGGCACATCGAGGGGATGGGCATCGCCGTCCGGACGGGCACGATGACGGCCTCGCTGGCCGGCGAGGGGCGCGTCCGCGAGGCCGTCATGGCCGACGGGTCGCGCCTGGCGGCCGACCTCGTGGTCATCAACACGGGCGTCGCGGCGAACGTGGCGCTGGCGGAGGAGGCGGGCCTGGAGACCCGCGACGGCGTCGTCGTGGACGACCGCCTCGCGACCTCGCACCCGCACGTCTTTGCCGCCGGCGACGGGGCCGAGCACGCCGGCACGCTGTACGGCCTGTGGCTGGCGTCGCGGGTCCAGGGGCGGACGGCGGGGCGGGCGGCGGCGGGCGAGGAGGACGCCACGTTCACGGGCATCCCGCCCGCCTACATCCTGAAGGTCGTGGACGTCGACGTCTTCAGCATCGGGACGGTCGCGCCCGAGGACCCCGCCTGCCAGGTCGTCGAGGGCCGGACCGACGGCACGTACCGGCGGTTCGTCTTCCGGGACGGGCGGCTCGTCGGGGCGATCCTGCTGGGCGACACCTCGGCCATGCCGGCGGCCCGGAAGGCGATCGGGGAGGGGACGGACCTCTCGGGCCTTGTCGACCAAAGCCTCTCGGCCGAGGACCTGGCCCGGGGACTGGCGGAGGCGGTGTAGGGGGGCGAGTGGTCGCGCGGTGGTTCTCCGTAACCACCGCGCCCCACGGGGCCAGGTTCCGCGCGGCGGGCATCCCTCGGCTACGCTCGGGACAGGCTCCGACCCGCCGCGCTCGATCCGCGGTGCCCAAGACGGGGCACCGCGCCTGAACGCTTTCGCGACAGGACGAAAGCGTACCGCCGCGCTCTCGGCACGTCACTTCCCCTCATCCCGCGCGTTGGGGGCGACGAGGTTGCCCTGCTCGACGGCGTCGGCGCCGCCCAGGTCCATCGCGGGGTGCGTGCCGGGGGCGGCGCGGGAGAGGTCCGCGAGGACGTTCCCCTCGATGAGTACCCGCTTGCACCCGCCGCTCGTCCGGACGGCCGACTCCGCGAGGCCCGTGAAGACGTTTCCCGTGACGGCCACGTCCTGCGTGCCCTCCAGGACGACGCCGCCGGCGGCATCGTCGCGCCGGCGCCCGCCGCCGATGTGGGCGTTCGAGAAGTTGTTGGCGGCAATCGTGATGCGGCCCGCCTCCGGCCCGACGCGGACGCCGAACCGTTTGACGATGGTGAACGTGTTGGCCGAGACGGCGCAGCCCCAGCCGTCCACGACGTCCACCCCGCCGCCGCCCTCGTGGGCGATGACGTTCGCGCTCACGGTGATGCCGTAACAGTCGCGGTCGAGCACGACGGCCGTGCCGCGGCACTCCTCGATCATGTTGCCGGAGAGGACGGAGCCGTACGTGTTCTCGATGACCACGCCGTGGCGGAGGTGATCGTCCAGGCAGTTGCCGGTCATGCAGAGGTTGAACGAATCGACACATCGGAGTCCGTCTTGGTTCTCCTCGAACTGGCTGGAGGCGACGACGATGTCGTGGCACCGGACGAGGTTCACGCCGGCCGCCTTGTTGTACGTGAGGATGCAGTCGGCCAGGCGCGGGTCCTCGTAGCAGTCGACGAGGTGGATGCCGTGGCCGCCGTTGTGGTCGACGGCGAGGTTGTCGAGAAAGACCTCGTTGACGCCCTGGGCCAGGACGCCGTCGCCGCTCGTCTCGGAGCCGCTGACGCGGAAGTTCGCCAGGGTGATCCGCCAGACGCGCTTGCCGCGGGCCTTGTCGCCGTAGCCGGGGGCGCGGACGACGAGGGCGGGTTCGCCCTTCGTGTTCGTGTTGACGAGGTGGGTGGCGCGGCCGGCGCCCTCGACGCGGGTGTCCGGGCGCTGGAGGACGAGGGGCTCGGCGAGTTCGAAGCGTCCGGGCGGCAGGCGGACGAGGCCGCCGCCCGAGGGAACGGCGTCCAGCGCGGCCTGGAGGGTCGGATAGGCGGCGGCGTCGATGACGGCCCGGTCGGGGGTCGCGGCGGAGGCGGCGCTCGTCGCCACCGCGATGAGCGCGACGGCGGCCAGGGCCGACACGTGGTGGGTACGGAAGTGTGAAGCGTGCATGTGTGCCTCCTCCAACGGCCGCGCCGCGCAAGCGCGGCGGCTAAATGTGGCGGGCGCACGGCCGGACAAGACCGGCCGCGGCACGTTCCTCTTACCACGCCACGTCGGGCTTCGCGGTCTCGGCCGTCATCTCGACGGGCAGGCGCCACACGCGATCGCCGGCGCGGTTGGTGAAGTAGAGCCGCGACGGGCTCTTCCGCCGGCCGTGGCCGTCGGCCCACAGGGCGTAGAAATCCGGATGGGCGTCGACCGGCCGGCGGACGTACGTGTGGTTGAATTCGGAGTCGCGCGTCAACTGCCGGACCTTCTTCCAGGTTTTGCCGCGGTCGCGGCTGGTCCACAGGACGATTTCGCCGCCCGTGTTGTACGGCTGGGGACCGGTCTCGGTCGGGGCGATGAGCCGCCACGTCCCGTCCGCCTCGACGTACAGGGGCCCGAAGTCGTAGTTGTGGTCGCTCGTGGTGACGGGCCGGATGTCCCACGCGGCGCCCGTCCAGCGGGCGGTCCGCCAGGTGCGCGGATCGTTCTTCGGCCCGGACGCATACCCCCGGCTCGTCAGGAACAGCAGGACGGGCCGGCCGGCGGCGTCAAACTGGACGGTCTTCAGGTAGACGAGCCGTCCCTCGGCCTCCCAGTCGTGGACGAGGGCGGGGGCGGCCTCGGCCCTGGTCGTCAGCGGGACCGCGACGGCGTCGCCGGCGGCGCTGCGCCACGTCCGGCCGAGGTCGTCGGTGGCCAGGTAATACAGGTTCGTGCGATGGTTCAGGCCGCCCTTCTCGGGATGGTAGTTGAAGGCCGTCCCCACCGTCCGGCCGCGGCGGCGGCTCACCTGGTAATGCCCGCGCTCGACGCGGGCGAGGCGGTGCGGCTCGTCCCAGCCGGGCCACTGCACGCCGTCGGGACTCGTCACCCAGTAGAGGAACCGGCGCGGACCGGCGTACCGCGTGTGCAGGAACAGGATGCCGCGCTCCGGCACGCGCCACGCCTGGGCGTAGGAGAAGTTCTTCGCGAGGACCCGCTCGAAGCGGTCGACGTCGTACGGCTGCACGCTGCGATGGATGTACGCCGGGCGGGCGGTGCCGTGGGCGCTCGAGAAGATGACGACGTGCCCCTTCGGCCCGAGCAGGATGGTGGGGTTGTCGTGGGCGTCGCTGGTCTTCTTGTCCATGAGGATGCGCGGGCGGGGCACCGTGCCGGTGGCGTGGTCGAACCAGGCGACCATGTGGAGGACGCGGTTTTCGTCCTTCGGCCGGCCGCCCCAGCAGAAGAAGGTCTTCTTCGCCTCCGGGGCATGGACGGCGAAGGGGATGAGTTGCTGCGGGTACGTCCCGAGGCCGCCGCTGTACTTGTATTTATATTCGTCGCCGGAGGGCTGGTTGAAGTACCAGATGCCGCGGTAGCCGTCGGCCTTGGGGCACTCGACGGTCTCGCCGGCGCCGGCGGGCGAAGCGGCGGCGAGAACAACGAGCAGCAGAACGATGTGCAGCACACGCATAGGCGGCTCCCAATGGAGGGTGGCATGGTCATCCGCCGTCGGGTGACCATGTTCTGCGGTCAGCCCACGCCACGCGCGCCGGGTGCCGCCGATTGCTCGTCAATCGGTGCTTCCAGATCGCAAACCACGGTTTGACGAGCAAACCGTGGGCAGAGGCGCGCGGCCCGCAAGCGGGCCGGCGAACAGGAGCGTCACCGCGCGGGACGGTGCCCCATGGCCACTCAAGCGCGGCCATGCCACGCCGCGCTCCTCACTCGTCCAGCAGCCGGCGGAGGCGGATGTGCCGCAGGGCGGCCTTGGTGTTCCAGGCGGCCAGGCCGAGCGGCTTGGAGGCCTCCACCTCGATCCGCACGTCCACGTCGCGGTCGCCGGGTTCGGTGTCGACGACCTTCTTGTCGTCGATCCAGGCCTGGATGTGGTTCTCGCGGACCCGCAGGCGGATGGTGTACCACCGGCCGTTCTCGAACTCCATGTAGTTGGTGGTCTCGTTCATGGAGGCGTCCATGCCGTCGAAGGACGAGATGCCGATGACCCCGCCGCCCCATCCGCCCACGACCAGGCTGGCGCAGTCCTCCTTGTACGGGAACGTCAGGGCGCAGAAGAAGTCGCTGCCCTCGACGCGCATGGCCTGCAGTTCGATCTCGTAATCGATTCGCGGGAGCATGGCCGGGTCGCCGCCCCAGAAGACGCCGGTCAGGTCGCCGGTGCCCGTTTCGAGGACGAGGTGGCCGTCGGCGACGTGGCACTTGCCCGGCTTCCAGAAGTCGGACGGTTTCCACTTGCCGAGGGTCTTGCCGTCAAAGAGCGACTCCCAGCCCTCGGCGTCGGGCTTGCTCGGGACCTGCTCGACCTTCTTGGGTTGGGGGGCGTCGGGAGCGGCCTCCGCGGCCTCGGCCTCCTCGGGCTCCGTCTCGGCGGGCGGCGCCTCGGGGGTTTCGGGCTCGGCCTGGCCGCCGCCTTCGGGCTCCGTCTCGGCGGGCGGCTCCGGGGTCTCCTCCTGGCGCCGGCACCCCGGCGCCCATGTGCCGCAGGCGACGACCGCCGCCAGCGCGAGGACGGCGGCCAGGTGTTTCGTGGGAAACGGATGACTCATCGGGATACTCCTTGCTTGGCGGTTCGTCGGAACCCGCGCGGCGGCTGCGCGGCCGTTCCCATTGTGCACGCACCGGCCGGCGCACGAAACCATAAAATGGCGGCGCGACGAGGGTGGCCCATCCCGGTGCGTCCGGGTCTACGTCCCGCCGGCCGCCTCCTGTGCCTCCGGCGGCGAGAGGTCCACCCGGTCCAGGTACGTCCGGAACGGCCGCAGCCGGCGGGCGTGCCAGTCGGCCACGACGTCGAAGTCGGCCAGGGTGGTGGCGGCGGCCTCGGTGGCGTGGTAGCCGGCGGCCCAGGCGTAACGGGCGGGGTCCGACGGTTTCGGCACGGCCGCGCGGGCCAGGTTCCGCAGAAGGAAATCGAGGTCCGGCTCGCCCGGGAAGCGGGCCTCCCGGGTCTGCCGCTGCGCCGCCACCACCGGTCCGTAGACGGCCTCCAGGTCGCGCGGGCCGGTGTACCAGAGGGTCGTCCGGGCGCCGCGCACGTACGCCGTGAACTGGGCCTGGAGCCGCCGGTCGAGGCCCCCGCGGAACGAGGTCCAGATCTCGGGCGGCATCGAGAAGGCCGCCAGGTTCGCCACGCCCACCTGCTGGAGGCGTGCCTCCTCGGCCAGGGCCCGGGTGCGGGCCAGGCGGAAGAGGTCGTCGGCCCGCAGGGCGATCCGCAGGGGCGTGGGGTCGCCGGCGGCGGCGCGGTGGATGCCGGCGCCCAGGTCGCGCGAGAGTTTCGTCACCGCCGCCGTGTACACCTGGCCGAGGAGGCGGCTCAGGGTCCGCCGCAGCGCCGGGTCCGGCGCGGGGAACGACTCGAGCGCCTCGAACGGCCGGACCAGGCTCCACAGGTGGGCCCGCGTCCGGGCCGCATGGTCCGGGTTCACCACGAGTTCCTGGGCCGCGCTCAGGACCTGCTGGTACATCGTGCCGGCCTGGCGGGGCTGGTAGCGCCGGATCGACTGGACGACCGTGTCGGCCCGGACGATGAGGGCCAGGTCGTCGCCGCGCTGATCGGCCGCCTGAAGCAGGGGCAGGGCGTCCTCGGGCGCCTTGTGGGCCCGGACGCCGGCCAGTTCCACCTCCCGCCGGAAGAGGTCCTTCTGGCGGTCGTAACATTTCTTGAGACCGGCGGCCATGTCGTCTGGCGGCCCGTCGCGCATTTGCTCCATCGTCCGGACGATGCCGGCGCACGCCGACGCCATCGCCACGCCGTTGCGAACCACCTGGGCCGAGGTCGATTTCCGCCAGGTCGGCGCCACGCGGTAATAGACGTCGACGAGACCCCGGCCGGCCTCCGGCGAGACGCCGATCGCCTTCACCCGGCGCCGGAAGGCGTCTTCGTCACACAGCCGCGCCAGTTCGGCGTACCCGGTGGCGCGTTCGGCGGGGCGGCCCATCAAGGCCAGCACGCTCTGCAGCCGGTCGCGGCGGCTGGCGCGGCGCGCCGCGTCCAGGAGCGTATCGGCGGCAAGGTCCTTGGCCAGGCCGGCGGCCCGTTCGGTCTGCTCGAGCAGTTCGCGGGCCTTCGGCCGCGCGCTCGGCAGGGTGAACCCCGTCTCGATCATGGCGGCGAAGCGCTGGAGGTGCTCCGCCACGGGCGCCCAGTCGGGGCCGGTCAGGCCGGCCGCCGTCTCGCGGATGGCGGCGCTCCGGTCCTTCTCCGCCTCCGTCATGGGGGGCGAGCCGGCGGGTTCGGCCTCGGCGGGCGGCGGGGCCTCGGTCTCGGCCTCGGCCGGGTCGGGGCCGCGGACGCCCTCGACGGCCTCGCGGACGGCCGTCAGGCCCTCCACGAACGTCCCGAGCGGCGGAAGGAGCGCCGCCGGACGGTCCGACGGCAACTCGGCCAACGCGTCGGCGGCTTCCTGCATCTGCGCCAGGCCGGCCCGGGCCTTCGCCAGGGCCGTCTCCCCCTTCGCGTCGGCCTCCTCGCCGGCGGCCGGCGCCGAGAGGTTCCCCAGCCGCTTCAGCAGGTCGTCCAGCGTGGCCAGGTTGTTGGCCAGGTACTGCCCGAACGCGTCGACCTGGTACTTGTCGTACCCGCGGTAGATGCGCCAGCCGTGGGTCAGGCAGGCCCGGGCCATCCGCCGGACGGTGACGCGGCCGTGGCGGACGAGGGCCCCGGCCTGGGCCTGGGCCAGGGGGACCTCGCGGCCGGACAGCCGCTTCATCTCCTGCCCCAGGTGCTCCAGCGCCCGGTCGTGCCACATCGCCTGGCAATGGATGCGTTGGCCGTTCGCGTCGGTCGGGCCCATCTGGTGATACACCAGTTCCAGCCGCTGGACGAGCCGCTTGCGGGCCTCCGGGTTGTGCGAGCGGCGGATGTCGTCCTGAAGGAGGGCGGCTTGCCGCGTCAGGGACTGGACCGTCGGCGTCTCGACAACGGTCTCCTGGCCGGCGGCGAGGCCGGTCAGCACCGCGAGCAGCATGGCGGTGGAGAGCGCGCAGCGCATGGGTGGCGTTCCTTGTCGGCGTGTTCCTGGTGCGTCGAGGCCGGAGGGACGCTCCGGTCAGGCGCTTAACCCTACAACACAACGCTAACTCGTGGGCGGCGGGCTTGGGAGTTTCCCGCGCGGCGGGTCTCCGTACCCGCCGCGATCCCGCCGCGCCCGCGATTTCGGCGCGGTGGGTACCCAGACCCACCGCGCAAATGGCCGACTTAGCGTTGGAGTGTTAAACCCGCCCGGCGCGGGTGTAGACCTGCATGATTTCGCGGGTGGCCCGGCGGTAGTCGAACCGGTCCAGGACCTCGGCCCGCCAGGCCTCGCCCATCGCGCGGGCGGCCGGCGGGTCCGACGCCAGGGCGGCCATCGCCTCGGCGAGGACTCTGATGCTGTCGCAAGCGCGGCGGGCTTGGGAGTTTCCCGCGCGGCGGGTCTCCGTACCCGCCGCGCTCCCGCCGCGCCCGCGATCTCGGCGCGGTGGGTACGGAGACCCACCGCGCCAATGCGCTTTCCACGGCCCCGGCGGGGGCGGCGGCAGGAGGTACCCGTTCTCGCCGTCGCGGACGACCTCCGCCGCCCCGCCCACGTCGAACGTCACCACCGGCCGGCGGCACAGGCCGGCCTGCGGCAGGACGCGCGCGAGGCCCTCCCTGAGGCCCGCGTGCACCACGGCGTCGGCCGCCCACAGCAGGGCGGGCACGTCCTCTCGCGGCACGAGGCCGAGAAAGCGGACGCGGTCCGCCACGCCGAGCCGGGCGGCCTCCCCCTCCAGCCGCCGCCGCAGGACGCCCTCGCCGGCCAGGACGAGCACCGCCCGCCGGTGCCGGCGGGCCACCTCCGCAAACGCCGGCAGGACGAACCGGTGTCCCTTCATCGGGAACAGGCGCGCGAGTTTCAGGAACACGAACGCGTCTTCGCGGACGCCCCACGCCCGTCGGACGGCGTCGCGCTCGCCGGCGGCGGCGCGGAACCGGGCGGTGTCCATCCCGCTGTAGACCACGTCGATGCGGTCGCGGGGGGCGAGGCGGGCGGCGGCCGCCCGGTCGGCCATACGCTCGCACACGGCGATGAGGCGGTGGGACCGGCGGGCGGCCCGGCGCTCCGCCCAGCGGTAGAGGGCATTTGCCGCCGGCGAGCGGGACGCGTCGAACGCCAGCCCGTGAATCGTGTGGACGATGGCGCTGGCGCTCTCCTTCGGCGCTGCCCTCGG
>JAWODB010000148.1:0-19422 GCA_046483505.1 Phycisphaerae bacterium | reverse complement strand
CTCGGCGCCGTTGGCCGGATTGCCGTCCACATCGCCCACCGCCACGGCGTCGGCGTGGCCCGGCAGGTCGGCTTCCCAGAGCCTCGTGCCGTCGTGATCGAGCAGTGCAAAGCCGCAGGCCAGTTCGTCCCGCCCGTCGCCGTCGAGGTCGCCAAGGCGGAGCCCGACCGTCGTCCCGAAACCCGTCGTATCGATCGTGTGCGCCAGGACGACGTGGCCTGCGCCGGCCTCCGTCGCCGGCCCGGCCGCGCCGGCCTCGGCGACGGCCAGGCTCATGGCGAGGACCCACAGCGCCGCGCTCCGGATCTTCCGTGCTCCTCCTGCACGCATCGCAGCCTCCTGTCGCGTGGGGTGCCCGGCATTCGGCATGGCTCCGCGGACGTCCTCGGCATCTCCTTGCCTTAGCGGCAGGTCAGAGGGCGGGCGCTTTGATCCGTCGATGTCAGCGCGTGGGCCACGGGAGGCGCCTCGGGGCGGGGCGTGCGCCGGGGCCGTCGTTGTACGCCTCGAACTCGGCGATTGCGGGCGGCCCGCTCCGCGTCCGCATGACGCGCAGGCGCACCTTCCGTGTCGTCCGGCCGACGATGGGGGCGACGAACGCCGGGCCGATGCCCCGGCCGTTGAAGCCACTCATCCATTGCGACCGTCCGTCGTCCCAGTACTCGATGGCGTAGCGGACGATCGAGGAGGACGGGGCCTCGCGGATGCGGAACTCGTTGACGGCCGTCGGCCGGCGGAACCGGAGTTCGAGCCACGCCTCGCCCTCGCCGGAGGGTTCCCAGGCGGTGCCCGCTTTCCCGTCGGCGGCCTTCGCAGCGGGCGCCCCGGCCTCGGCGGAGGACGCCGCCGCCTGAGCCCGTGCCGCCAGGTTCGTCGTGGAGCAGGCGTCGGCGAGTTTCTTCTTGCGGCAGGCGACGAACGTCGTCCGTTTCTCTTTCTCGGGGTCCATCACCTTCATCAGGGCCTCGCCCTTCGAGAGGTAGAATCGGCACTCTTTCCACAGCACCTGGTTCCAGTCCGTCGTGTTGATGATCTCGCAGCGGGGCAGGCCGATGGGCCGCTTGGACTTCCCGTTCAGGACGCAGTTCTCCATCAGGATCCCCTCGTTGGGGTGCCCGTCGGAGGCGTAGCAGCAGAGGAGGAAGCCGGGGCCGTCCGTGTCGTGGAACAGGCATCGCCGCATGGCCATGTGGTTGCAGTTGCCCTCGAAGTCGAACGCCTCGCCGTCGCCGCTGCCCTGCCCGATGGAGATGAAGCCCCACTCGCTGTCCTCGAAGACCCACTCCTTGCACCGGAAGAACATGGCGCCGGCCACGCCGTTCCAGGCCCGGAATCCCCGGCCGATGTCGTGGGTCACGCAGTGGCGGACGCGCCCGCCCGCCACGCCCCGTATCCCCATTTGCCACTGGTAGCCTTCTTCGAACAGGCAGTCCTCGAGCGTCATGTTCCCGAAGTTGTAGACGAACGAGGCGTTCTTGTTGAAGTTGTCCGGGCTGTTGGTCCACACGGCGGAGGCGAGCCGACGGAAGACGCAGCCCTTGACCGTGATGTCTTTCAGCACGATCCGGTTGTCGCGCTCCCACGAGAAGAAACAGATCCCGAGGCCGATGTTCCGCGGGTTCGGGTAGGTCTTGTAATCGCCGTACGCCCGCGAGTCATGGAAATAGCAGTCCTCGATCCAGATATAGTCCTTGGTGGGGCGCCCGTCGGAGTACTCCGCGTAGATGCCGGTCATGCACCGGTTGAATTCGAGGCCGACGATCCTGAAGCCTTCCTGGTCGGCGAGGTGGATGCCGATGCGGTCCCGGCGATCGTCCTGGCGGTCGATCACGGGCCGCTCGCCCTCGCCGTAGGCGCCGACCGTGATCGGCCTCTCCGGCGTGCCGCTGCCCCGCGGGCGGAGTTCCTCGTTCCACGTGTCGCCCCGCTTCAGGAGGAGGCGGTCGCCAGGGATGTAATCCGTCGACGCCCGGGCCAGCGTCTTCCAGGGGCCGTCCGGGCCGTCCGGCGTGGGCGCGGCCGCCCGGCCCGTCCAGTCGTCGTTGCCCGAGGATCGGCTGACGTAGAAGGTCGCCGGCGTCGTCCGCGCCGGCGTCGATGGCATTCCGCCCGGCTCCGGTGCGGCGGAGGCGCCGGCCGTCGGCAGGGGCGCGACAGGGATCAGCACGATCGCCAGCAGCAGGGCGACCGGAGCCGTCGCCTTGGCCGCATCGGGCCGTGCCCGCGTCGTCCGGACGCCATCCGGTGGATCTGCGGCTCCCACAGCAGCGAAACCGATCATCATATGCCCCTACCGTATCAGTTTCAGCCTCGCCTGCCCAGGGCGTTGCCGATCGGGAAGGAACGCTCGGCGTTGCCGAACTCGTGGTGCCCGTTTTTCACTCGCAGTTGCCCCCGCACGCGCCGCGGCAGGACCCCTTGGGCAGGTCGGGCATCGCCATCGGCGTGAAGGCCTTGCCCGCGTTGTTCCGCCACACGACTCCGCCCGCGCACAGGTCCACCCATCCGTCGTTGTCCAGATCGGTCCAGCAGGCGGCGGCGTTCTGAAGGTCCAGACCGAGGTCGGCCGTCCGATCTACGAACACGGCCGGCTGCCCGGCAGCCACCGGGACAGCGAAGAGCACAAGGGCAGCGAGCGACAGAATGGCCTTCCTGCCGGATCTCGTAGAAAGAGCGTCGTTCTAGAGGCTGCACGCCCCCACATGGATTCTAACACAGGCCGGCCGGTCGGCCTACGCCTTTCCGACCGCCCGTAGTCTGTGACGAGGATGTTCGATGGCTTCAGGCAAAGGGCGAGACAGCCGGAGGAAGCAAAGGCAACGGGAGCGGTCTGCCCAGATCGGCAATAGACACCCACCTCGTGCAGGGCCATAGGATGACCACCGTGCCGACCATACTCCATCGCGCCGGCCGATCAACCGGCGCCGAACCGTGGCAATTCATGCAGCGCTACCTGGTGTTTATCGCCCCGGGTCGGCCGGCCCCCCCTGTGCCACACAGGAAAGCCGTTTGCCGATCTCGCGGACCATGATAAGATCGTCCGGGAAGTCAACGGCGGTCGTCTCCCAGCGCAATCCAGTTCCGTCGTGCGGGCAGCATTGAATGCGCGGCGCGACAGGCCATGGAAGGCGCCAGCATGTACATTCGACCCTTCTTTATTGCGATTCTCGCCGCCCTGGTTACGGCTTCTGCGGCGACGGGTGCCGAGCCGGTGGAGATCGGGGCCAGGCTGGAGTTGTTCGTCGACGCGTTTTTGATTGATGAGATGACAGGGGACGTGAGACAGCACCTTCATCGCCCCGAGGCCAAGGACGTGGTATTGGTAACGGACGAGCCGTGGGAAGGCAACACGTGCGCGTATTACACGATCTTTCGCGACGGCGACCGCTACCGCATGTACTACCGGGGTTCGCACTACGACGAGAAGACCCGCAAGGCCGCGCACCGCGAGGTCACCTGCTACGCCGAGAGCCGGGACGGCATCCGCTGGACCAAACCCGCCCTCGGCCTGTTCGAGTTCGATGGCTCCAAGGACAACAACATCGTCTGGGACGGCATCGGCACCCACTGCTTTGTCGCGTTCAAGGACACGAACCCTGAATGCCCGGACGAGGCCCGGTACAAGGGCATCGCCCGAGGGCGGCCGCGCGGGAAGCGCGGCTTGTACGTCTTTCAATCCCAGGACGGCATCCACTGGGAGTTGATCCGACCGGAGCCGGTCATCACGGTGGGCGCGTTCGACTCGCAGAATCTCGCGTTCTGGGATCCCCACGCTAGACTGTACCGCGAATACCACCGCACCTTCGTCGACGGCAAGCGGGCCATCATGACCGGCACGTCCCGGGACTACGTGCATTGGACCCGGCCGGTGCTGCTGACGTACCCGGGCGCCCCCGCCGAGCATCTCTACACGAACGCCGTCATGCCGTATCCGAGGGCGCCGCACATTCTGATCGGTTTTCCCACGCGTTACCTGCCCAAGGAGGGTCAGCGGGTGGAGCCGACGTTCATGGCGAGCCGCGACGGCCGCACGTTCCGCCGCTGGCTCGACGCCGTGATTCCCGAATCCGCACCGAAAGACCGCGGGGGCAACCGCAGCAACTACATGGCGTGGGGTCTCGTCGAACTGCCCGGCCGGCCGGACCGTTATTCGGTCTACGCCACGGAAGCGTATTACCGCGGGCCCGACAGCCGCCTGCGCCGGTTCGAGTATCGCAAAGACGGGTTCGTGTCCGTGCGCGCGGGCGCCGCGGGCGGGGAGTTGGTCACGCGCCCCATCGTCCTGCGAGAGGCGGCGGAGCGGCTCGTCCTCAACTTTGAGACCGCAGAGGGCGGGTCCGTACGCGTGGGCCTCGAAACGGCCGATGGGAAGCCGATTCCCGGATATGAACTCGCGAGTTGCCTGCCCCTCACCGGCGACAGCATCCGCCGGAACATGAAATGGAAAGCGGGTGCCGATGTAAGTCCGCTCAAGGGCAACGTGGTGCGGCTTCGGTTTCAACTGCAAAACGCAGATCTGTACTCGCTTCAGTTTCCGCCAGGAGTTCACTAAGCCAAACGCCGCCCCACGTCTTTCGTGCCGGCTGCACTATGTGCGGCGGGACGAATTCCAGGCCGCCCACGAAGACGGTTCCCTGCACCCGCGGTTATCCTGTTGAACGCCTGTACCTGGACCTCGCGAAGAAGTTCCTCGATGTGCGCGGCGTCACCTACCGTCCGGACGGCGAGGGCGTCATGTCGCCCGTCTACGCCCAGCAGCACAAGCCCGTGGTCGAGCAGCGGAAGGCCGTCGGCCACGCCGTCCGCGCGGGGTACCTCTATGCGGGCATGGCCGACGTCAGCGCCCTGACCGGCGACCGCTCGTATGCGAGGGCGCTCGACCCAATCTGGCACCACATTGTCGACACGAAGATGCCCATCACGGGCGGCCTGGGGAGCGTCCGCGGCATCGAGGGATTCGGGCTCGAGTACGTCCTGCCGAACCAGGAGGCGTACAATGAGACGTGTACGCCTACATGTCGGCCGGGGGGCGGGGCGACGCCCGGCAACCCGTTCTGCTTCTCGTACGCAACGGGCGCGACGCGCCTGGCGAAGAACGGCTGGTACTTCCTCGCCGCCACGTACGACCAGCGGGCACTGCGGGTCTACCTGGACGGGCGGCTGGACGAACTCCAGCACTACAATCCGTTCCGGTACCCCGACAAGCCGATCTTCGACGGCGGGGCGGACGGGGCGGACGTCACCGTCGCCCAGCGCGCCGTGCCCTCCTGGCCGGACTACCCGGAAGGGAAGCACGACCGGCCCGTCGGCTTCGCGGGTCGGCTCGGGGGACTGGCGGTGTACCGACGCGCCCTCGGCGCGAAGGAGATTCAGAAGATCCACTTGGCGGCGGAGGACCGCCCCGCGCGGCCGGGCGGGTCTCAAGACCGCTGATCCGTGCGGCGATGCCCCAATGGTGCTGCCGTACGACGCGACACCGTCCGCCCTTCACGGGAGGATTCTCTTGAGCGTGGATTTCGCACGCGAACCTCAAGGATGGCCATGCCGAACTCTGAAGGTGGTGCCCGCCGTTTGCGCGTGACCGTGTCGGCCGCCGGCCTCAGAAGAGTGCGGTCGCGCCGGCGGCGTCGTAGATCTGGTGGATGCCGTCGCCCTCGTTGCCGCTGAACGCGCAGTCGATGAACAGCGGCAGGACGGCGCGGTTGGGTCCGATCTCGGCCTGCAGAAAGCCGTGCCCGCCGTTCTTCCAGTTGTTCGCCCCCAGGAAGGCGCAGCCGACGAACTTCCCGCTCTTGGTGCCCCGCGTGTACACGCCGTGTCCCCGGCATTGGCTGACGGCGACCGACTCGACCTGCGGGTTGCCCGTCACGCCCATGAAGACGCCGTGGACGAACCGGTCGGCGCCCCGAGTCGTCCCAGGGCGAAGGCCTTGAGGGCGGCGCGGCGGTGTGTCCGGCGGCGGGTGGGCTCAGCCATGGTCTCGTCTCCCGGGAAGATAGGGGTGCCTGATGATGGACCACGACCCACGGTGCTCCTGCACCGAAGCGGTCCGGCAGGGCCACGAACCGCCCGGCCGTATCCGCCTCGACGGCCTTGGCCCGCTCGATGTCTTCCTGCTCCGACTCGAGGTAGTCCGACGGGTCGGCGTCGTCTTCGGCGGCCCGGAAGTCCTCGTCCGACAGGTAGAAGACCTGGCCCGTGGCGCGGTCGAGCAGGGCGTGCGTTTCGTCGCCCTGCATCTCCATGCCTTCCAGGATGGCGGACAACTTGACGCGGGCCATGCGTGGCCTCCTTGACGGCGCTTCACGCGGCGCCAGCGATCTCGCAGCGTATGTAGAACGATGCGGCAATCGCGGCGAGCGATCGCACCGCCTCCGCCTCTACCCTCAGGTGTAAACTCCCCAGACCTCGAGCAGGCGCCAGCCCTGCGCCGTCCGGCCGAGGCAGCCGGACAGCGTCCAGCCCTCCTTGCACATCCGGGCCACCTTCTTCGGCACGGGCACGGCGAACTCCTCCCCCTCCAGGAAACTGGAGAGGACCAGCGAGTCCGGGCGGACGGTCTCGATGGTGAAGTGGCCGTCCTCCTCTTCCGACACGGCGCCGGTGAACCGCTCCGCATAGGCGTCCAGGGTCTCGGCCAGCGTCTCGGCGGCGGGGAGGTCCTTGGCGGCCTGGCCGCCCCGTTCCGCCATGTCGGCCGCCGCCTCCGTGCCGATGTAGCCGTTTTCGCTGAGCCACTTCCCCAGTTTCCGCATGGTCGTCCCGGCCGCCCGGAGCAGGTCCGTTCCGCAGATCACTTTGTGCGGCATGAAGTAGTGCAGGAACTCGCCGACGTTCTCCGGGATCTTCTCGGGCCCGAAGATCTCGCAGAACTCACGATGGTCGGGACCTGTCCTGTCATAGAGGTCCTCGAAGAGGGCCGACTCGGCGTCGCTCAGGCTCTGGTAGGCGTAGCCGTTCATCGAGTTCTCGAACAGGTCGATGATGTCCTCGTACCGGCGAACCGTCCGCGGTTTCAACCGGCGGCGCTGGGCGTCCAGGAACTCCGCCAGCACGACGGTGATGGGTTTTTCGGCGGGCGCTGCGGGTTGCCGGGTCATGCGTTTTCCTCCCTGCCATAGCCCCGTTAAACTCGCTGCGGGGTCACCGCGGAACGCGCGGCCAACCTTGAGGCGAGGCTTTTTGCGCCAAGCATACCACGCGTTCGTGGTACCCGCGCTGCATTCCGTCCGTGACGCGGGTGACAGGATACTCCCTGCCGGCCGACCGTGCAAGCAGAGAGGTTATGCCGGCGGTAACGTTTCCACCACCCTCTCTTTGCGGTCGGGACGGTCTCCTGGGGCCTGGTCCGGCGGTACGCCGGCCGGCTACGGGCGGCCTCCCTTGACGTCCCGGGCTTGTGGGTGTAGCGGGCCTGCCGCCGTCTTTCACCGTTACGCAGGCGGCGGCGGCGCGGTTGTAACTGACGGGGGACCGTGCCGCCGGCCGCTCCGACGGCCTTCGCCTGGCCCACAAGGACAACGACTACTTCGCGGAGCAGTACTACCGCGTCGCCGGCGGGGCAGGGGACTGGCTCCTCTATCGGGCGCCGGACGGACTGGAAGTGGACGGCGTCGCGCTCAGCGTGTGGAACCCGGCCGCCTGACCCGGCCTTCGCGTCACGGTCTCCGCCGACGGCCGGACGTGGCACGACGTGACGCTAGAGCCGCAGGTGCTGAAGTACGAGCCGTATTACGCCAAGAGACGCTGGGCCGGCATCCGCGCCACCGAGCACCGTCTGCGGAGAAATGACGTGCCGCGCGGCCGTCGGTTCATTAGACTCGTGTGGCCCGGCGAGGCGCTCCTGGACCACGCGGAACGGACCTTCCGCCGGCCGGGCGCGTAAGCGTGCAACGCTACGTGGTGCGCGGCGGGTCTCCGTACCCGCCGCGCAGGTCCGGGAATTGCCGACGCGCGGCGCGGCGGGTGCTGCGACCCACCGCGCCAATGGCCACCGACAGGTAATCACCGTATGCCATCCGAACCCGAACGAAGGAGGAATTCATGACGGTATGTCCCCGACCCCGACCGACGGTTGCCTGGACGTCGGCCCTCGTGCTGCTCGTGGCCGTCGCGGCCGGTGGCGCCGAGGACCCGGCCGCCGCCGCGGCGCGCGAGATCCTCGCAACCTCCGGCGTCCAGGGCGGCCTCGTGGTGCACCTCGGGTGCGGCGACGGCCGCGCCACGGCCGCGCTGAAAGCCGGCGACGCCTTCGTCGTCCAGGGCCTCGACACGGACCCGGCCCTGGTCGCCCAGGCCCGGCGGCACATGGCGGCGCGCGGACTCGGCGGGACCGTGTCGGCCGAGGTCTTCGACGGCCGGCACCTGCCGTACGTCGATAACCTGGTGAACCTCATCGTCGCCGAGGACCTCGGCCGCGTGCCCATGGCCGAGGTGATGCGTGTCCTTTGCCCCGGCGGTGTGGCGTACGTGGGTGGCAAGAAGACCGCCAAGCCGTGGCCCGATGAAATCGACGAATGGACGCATTACCTGTACGACCCGCAGGGGACGGCCGTGTCGAACGACCGTGTCGCCGGCCGTCCCAGGGGCCTGCGGTGGACGGGCGGCCCGTTCTGGGCCCGCAGCCACGAGCACACGGCGAGCATGACGGCGATGGTGTCGGCGGGCGGCCGGGTCTTCTACGTGATGGACGAGGGGCCGGTGGCCTCCATCCAGTTGCCCGCCGCCAACTGCCTGACGGCCCGCGACGCGTTCAACGGCACGGTCCTCTGGAAGCGGCCGCTCGAGGATTGGTGGAATCATCTGTATCCGCTGAAGAGCGGCCCCGGCTGGCTGCCCCGCCGCCTGGTGGCCGTGGAGAACCGCGTCTACCTGGCCCCCCGTATCGGGCAGAACCTGGTGAGCCTCGACGCCGCCACCGGCGAGACCGTCCGCACGTACGCCGATACCGCCACGACGTTCGAGTTCGTCGTCTCCGACGGCATCATCTTCGCCGCCGTCGATACCGACGAGGAGCCGTGCACCTACCGGCAGCAGAACGCCAACTGCTGGCGCGAACGCGACCGCGCCAGCAAAAAGTGGCAGTGGCAGGCCGAGACCGGCACCCGCTTCCTCAAGACGCTCGACGCCGACACCGGCGAGGTCTTGTGGGAGCGGGAGGCGGCCGTGGCGCCGATGACCCTCGCCGCCGACGCCCGCAAGGTCTGCTTCTACGACGGCAGCGCCGTCGTGGCCCTGGACCGGTGGTCGGGCGAGGACCTCTGGAAGACCGACGTCCGCGACACGCAGCCCATCCGCACGGGCTACGCCGGGCCGCGGATGGTCCTCTGCGAGGACCGGGTCCTCCTCTCGCCCATGGGCCACATGGTCTGCCTCGCCGCCGACACGGGCGAGACGCTCTGGACCGTCAAGAAGAAGCCCCGCTCCGGCCATTACAGCCTCGAGGACTTCTACGTCCTGGGTGATCGGGTGTGGGTGCTTCAGCGCGGCAACCAGGGGGCCTTCACGCTGTACAACCTCGAGACGGGCGAGCAGGTCGAGGAGGTCCGTAACCCGATCCGCTCGTTCTACATCCATCAGCGATGCTATCCGGGCCGGGCCACGCGGCGGGTCCTTCTGCCGCCCATGATGGGCATCCAGGTCTACGACAGGCAGGAGGACGCGTGGGAGAACAACCACTGGGTCCGCGGCGGGTGCATCTACGGCATCATGCCGGCGGGCGGGATGGTCTACGCCACGCCGCACGCCTGCGCGTGTTACTACCAGTCGAAACTGAACGGCTTCAACGCCCTGGCGCCCGAGCCGCAGCCCGCCGAGGCGCCGCCCGCCGAAGAGCGGCTCGTCAAGGGGCCGGCGTACGGGGCGGCCGACGGGCCGGCGGCGTATCCGGCCGCCGACTGGCCCGTCTTCCGCCACGACAACACCCGCAGCGGCTGCGCCGGGACGACCGTTCCCGCCGAAGTCGCCCGGGTGTGGGAGAAGGACTTCGGCACGAAACTCACCCAGCCCGTCGTCGCCGGCGGGAAACTCTTCACGTGTGCCGTCGATGCCCACACCGTCTACGCCCTGGACGCCGCGAGCGGCAAGGAGGCCTGGCACGTCATCGCGGGCGGCCGGGTAAACTCCCCGCCCACGCTCTACAAGGGCCTCGCGCTCTTCGGCTGCGCCGACGGCCGCATCTACGCCGTGCGCGCGGCGGACGGCAAACTCGCCTGGACCTTCCGGGCCGCGCCCACCGACCGCAAACTCATGTCGTTCGGCCAGTTGGAGTCCGTCTGGCCGGTGCACGGCAGCGTGCTCGTCGAGGACGGTAAACTCTACGCCGTGGCCGGCCGGTCGATGTTCCTCGACGGCGGCCTGCGGATGGTGATCGTGGACCCCGAGACCGGCCGCCTCATCGCCGAGAACGTCATGGACCGCCGCGTGCCCGGCGCCGAGAAGCAACTCGACGACCTCATCATGGGCAAGCACATGCCGGTCGCGATGCCGGACATCCTCTCCAGCGACGGCCATTACATCTACATGAAATCGCAGACGTTTACGGCGGACGGCAAGCGGGTCCGCGTGCGTCCGCAGCGGCCGGACACCCAGTACGACGAGGAGGTCCACCTGTTCGCGCCCATCTCGTTCCTCGACGACGCCTGGCACCAGCGGACGTACTGGATCTACGGGCGGGCGGCCGGCGAGGGGTGGGCCGAGTTCCAGTTCCCTCCCAAGCGCGTGCCCTGCGGCCGCATCATCTGCCTCGACGACGAGAACGCGTACGCCTTCGGACGCGACCCCGAACTCATGTGCAACACCTCCGTCAGCGAGTACCGCCTCTACTGC
Organism: Phycisphaerae bacterium; assembly: GCA_046483505.1. Lineage (GTDB taxonomy): Bacteria > Planctomycetota > Phycisphaerae > FEN-1346 > FEN-1346 > BS750m-G62. Next base: position 8,595 of record JAWODB010000148.1, on the reverse strand, counting down.
GCGGGCAAGCGGCCGACGCGAAAGGTCGGCATCAAGCGGCTGGAAGGGAAGTGGATCGACGGCCAGACGCCCGACGACAAGTCCCTGGCGTCCAACAGCGTCAACTGGCACCAACTGGCCCAGTTGCCGAAGGAGAAACTCACCGCCCTCGACTACCGCTGGGTCCACGAGGAACCGCCCGTCATGGCCCGGGCGATGGTCCTGGCGGGCGACGCGCTCTTCGTCGCCGGGCCCCGCGACGTCGTCGACGAGAAGCAGATGTGGGGCCGCTCGAACGAGCCCGAGTTCCAGGAGAAGATGGCCGAGCAGGCCGCCCACCTCCGCGGCGAGCACGGGGCCGTCCTCCAGGTCTTCTCGAAGACGGACGGCACGAAACTGGCCGAGCGGGAACTCGACGCCCTGCCGGCGTTCGACGGCCTCATCGCCGCCGCCGGCCGGCTGTACTGCGTGACGGCCGACGGCCGGGTCATCGCCCTGGGCGGAAAGCCGTGATCGTGTAACACGCCATCCCGCGCGGCGGGTCTCCCGGCCCGCCGCGCGGGGCCCGAATCAGCGCTGGCAGCGCGGTGGGTCGGGAGACCCGCCGCGCGGGATGCGCTTGTGGCGTTGCAGGATCACCGCGCCTCCACCTCGGCCGCGAAGCCGTGGAGCCACTCCTCCAGGTTCGTGTACCCGTCGCCGTCGTCGTCGGCGCAGGGCTTGTCGGGGAGGGTGAGGGGACGGCGGTTCTCGGCGAGGTCCGGCCAGCCGCCCACGTCCGCCTGGCTGGCGATGATCTTGCCTTGGCCCGTCCGGACCTCGTCGATGAGGCGCGTGTCCACGGGGCCGCGGTCGGCCGGCCGCGCGCCGGCCCGGGCCAGCACCCACGCCTTCACCTCCGCCGCCGGCTTGATGGGCAGGCCGGGGACCGTGATGGGCGGTTCGGCGGCGCGGTGGACCTCGGCCGCCTGCAAGGTCAGCGCACATGCCGCCAGCACGACCGCCGCGCTCCGGAGCAGGTGCCGAACGCCCGGCGAAACGGCACCGGCGCCGGCCCGCGATCGTGTGGTACGCCTCGTCATAGACCCGTTCCTCCCTCGGTCTGATCCCGAAGCCTGCAGCGTTCGCACGGTCCGCTCGGCCGCACCCGCCTCCCGTATACGATTCTACGGCCGGGCGCGACACGCACAACCCTTCTCCCGCGCCGCGGGCGCTTCTCCGCGCCGCGGGCGAAAGCGCGGACCTCGCGGGGCACTGGCGGGTTGAAACAGGGGAAAGGAGACCCGCATGCACACCCGACTCGCCCTCGTCGCCCTTGCCGCATCGCTGCTTGCCGCCGGCGAGGCCCGCGCCGTCGAGCCCGCCGACCCCGACCTCATGCCGGAAGCCCGGGCCGTCCTCGACTACCTGGAGTCCGTCTACGGCAAACGGGTGCTGGCGGGCATCAGCGGCACGAAGAACGCCGAGAAGGTCCACGCCATCACCGGCAAGTGGCCCGCCATCATCGCCACCGACATCAGCGGGTGGAACAGCCCGACGTGGGGCAAGAGTTACACGAACGTCGTCGGCCGCTACACCGAGCAAATCCAGGCGGTGTGGGAGGCCGGCAGCATCCCCACCGTCCAGTTCCACTGGAAGCACCCGATGAAAGAGAACGGCACCGCCTGGCGGGGCAAGCATGGCAAGAACCCGCCCAGCGGCCCGTTCGACCTCGAGAAGGGCACCACGCCCGGCACCGACGAGTACAAGGCCGTCATGCGCGACCTCCGGAAGACCGGCGATTACCTCGAGACACTCCGCGACGCGGGCGTGCCGATCCTCTGGCGGCCGCTCCACGAAATCGACGGCGGCTGGTTCTGGTGGACCGACAAAGAGGACGGGGCGAACACCGCCGCCCTGTGGCGGCTCATCTTCGACTACTACGTGAAGGAGCGGAACCTCCACAACCTCATCTGGGTCTACAACGCGGGACTGAAGCCGCCCTCGGGGCGCGACGTCGAACAGATCGACGTACGCAAGCGCTTCTACCCTGGGCCGGAGTACGTGGATATCTCCGGCATCGACATCTATGCCAACGACTACTACGGGTGGAAGCCGTACCAGGAATCGTCGTACCCGAAGGCGTTCCGCATCATGGAGCAGGTCTCGCCGGGCAAGATGCTGGCGCTCAGCGAATCCGGCGCCATCCCGAACCCGGACCTCATGGCGAAGGACGGGCCCAAGTGGCTCTACTGCCTGCCGTGGTGGGCCGGCGGCAAGCACAACCCCGAGGACTGGGTCAAGACGACGTACACCCATCCGCTGATGATCACGCGGGACGAACTGCCGGACTTCAAGGAACTGGCCGAGACGTTGCGCTAACGCGTCTTCACTCCACCCGTGGAAGCGCGGCGGGTCTCCGCACCCGCCGCGAGACACGCGAAGTGCCACGGGCGGCCTTGCCCGGCCGGGGGCTTGTGCCGTGTGGCCCGGCGGGTCTCCGCACCCGCCGCGCTCGAAACAGCCTTCCCAGGCCGCCGCGGCATCGCCCGCATCGGGCGTAGTGGCCTGGAAACGCCACTACGCGCAGGCGACGGTGCGTTGTACAATGGGTGCCGGAGGTTTGTGCAACAGGCTCATAGGAGTGTGCCATGACGATTCGGACCACCCGCCGCACGTTTCTCAAGACACTGGCCGCCGCCGGGGCCGCCGGGCCGCTCGTCCTCACCGGCCGGGCGCGGGCCGCCGAGGGCCGGAAGGTCCGCCACGCCTCCATCGGCGTCGGCGGGATGGGGTCCGGCGACCTCCAGCACATCAGCAGCCATCCGGACGTCGAGATCATCGCCCTGTGCGACGTGGACCGGCAGCGCCTCGACGCCGCCGCCAAGAAGCATCCCGGCGCCGCCCGGTACCAGGATTGGCGCGAACTGCTCGAGAAGGAGGGCGACCGCATCGACTCGGTCAACGTGACCACGCCCGACCACATGCACGCGGCCATCACGATGACCGCCCTGAGGATGGGCAAGCACGTCTTCTGCCAGAAGCCGCTCTGCCACGACATCCACGAGGTCCGCGAGGTGACGCGCGAGGCCGCTCGCCGACCCGACCAGGCCACCCAGATGGGCATCCAGATCCATTCGCACACGGCGTACCGGACGGCGGTGGCGATGATCCAGTTCGGCCTCATCGGCCGCATCAGGGAGGTCCACTCCTGGTCCGGCAAGGCGTGGACCGGCAAGAAGGGCGAGACCGAGACGCGGCCCGACCGCACCGACCCCGTCCCGGATTACCTGAAGTGGGACCTGTGGCTCGGCACCGCGCCCGAGCGGCCGTTCGTCAAGGGCATCTACCATCCATCGAACTGGCGGCGGTGGATCGATTTCGGCACCGGCACCCAGGGCGACATGGCCTGCCACATCGTCGACCCGGTCTTCACGGCCCTGGAACTGACCTCGCCCGAGTGGGTCATGAGTTACCACACGCCCCCGTTCGAGGAAACGTATTCGCCGAACAACAAGATCTGCCATCATTTCCCGGGCACCAAGTACACGGCCGGCGACATCGACTACTGGTGGTACGATGCCGGGGCGTTTCCGGACACCGACGGCTGGCCGCTCCCCGGCGACCTGCCGGGCCAGGGCTCAATGTTCATCGGCGAGAAGGGCCATCTCCTCCTGCCGCACGTCGGCGGCCCGCAGCCCCTGCCGCGCGACAAGTTCACCGACGACCTCAAGCGGTTCAAGGAGAAGATCACCCTGCCGGACATCCCGAACCACTGGCACCAGTTGGTGGAGGCGGCCCTTGGACGGGGGAAGACGCTCTGCCCGTTCGCCTACGCCGGCCCGCTGACCGAGACCGTCCTCATGGGCACGGTCATCAACCGGTTCCCGAAAGAGAAACTCCTCTGGGACGGCAAGGCCGCCCGCTTCACGAACAAGCCGGAGGCGAACCGGCATCTGAAACGCACCTACCGCGACGGCTGGCACGTGAAGGGGCTGGGGTAAAGGCAGGGCCCGCTCGATTGTCATTTCGAGCGAGCGAAGCGAGTCGAGAGATCTCGCTGTAATGGTAGTGCCGGGAGGCGTGCCCCTCTCGCCGCGCCCGTTGAGCCGTCGACCGCAGGTCGACGCGAGCGTACGTGCGTCGCCACCGGCCGGCCGCGCCTGATCGGGCATGTGCCACGGCCGGTCTTGCCCGGCCGTGCGCTCCGAAACGGCGCGCGGCCCGCAAGTTTACCCGCCGGAGGCGGGCCGGTCGGCGAACACGGGCCACTCTGCGCAGGTCGGCTTGCAAGGACTGCTCGCATCTTAATACAAAGGAACCGCCCATGACCATCACCTGCCGCATCCTGTTTCCCCTGGTCCTCGTGGCCCTCGCGGCCGGCGCGCTCGCCGGAGCCGCCGCGGCAGGGGAGCAGCCGCTCAACCAGCCGCCCGAGGGCTTCACGGCCCTCTTCAACGGCAAGAACCTCGACGGCTGGTGGGGCTTGGGCACCGTCCACTACGACAAGTACCGCAACCTCCCCCCCGACGAACTCGAGAAGATGAAGGAGAAGAGCCGCCAGAATATCCGAAAACATTGGCGCGTCGAGAACGGCGAACTCGTCAACGACGGCCACGGCCTGTACCTGACCACCAACACGTTCTACGGCGATTTCGAACTGCTCGTCGACTACAAGACCGTTCCCAAGGCCGACAGCGGCATCTACCTGCGAGGCATCCCGCAGGTCCAGATCTGGGATTACACCAAGGAGGGCGGCAAGTGGGGCATCGGGGCCGACAAGGGCTCCGGCGGCCTGTGGAACAACCCCAAGGGCTCGCCCGGCAAGGACCCCCTCGTCCGGGCCGACAAACCGTTCGGCCAGTGGAACCGCTTCCGCATCCGCATCGTCGGCTCGACGGTCGACGTGTGGCTGAACGGCCGGCACGTCGTCAAGGGGGCGGAACTCGCGAACTATTTCGAGCGCGGCAAACCCCTGCCGCCCGACGGGCCCATCCAGTTGCAGACGCACGGCGGGGAAATCCGCTGGCGGAACGTCTTCATCCGCGAGATTCCGCGGGAGGATGACAAGTAGAACAGCAGCCACGTTGCTTGGTGAGCGCCATGTGCCACGGCCGGTCTTGCCCGGCCGTGCGCTCCGAAGCGGCGCGCGGCCCGCGAGCGGGCCGGCGAACACGGGCCGCTCAGCGCAGGTGGGCTTGCAGGGACCGTTCGCACACGGCCGTGCGCTACTCGCCGAACTTGTAGTGCTTCCGCACCGCCTGCGTGACGGTCCACGTGCAGTCCAGCCCCTCGGGGAAGACCACGTAATCGACCGGGCCGAATTGCACGGTCTCGTCGCCCGCCTGGACCTCCACCTCGCCCTCCAGCACCAGGCACGTCTCCTGCTCGTCGTAATGCCAGGGGAAGGTGGACGGTTCCTTCTCCCAGGTGGGGCAGGTGCGCATTTCGGCCTCTTCCTCGGGGGTCGGCTTGCGGACTTCGATCTCCATGGTCGTCTCCCATTCAGGCCAGGCGCAATCAAAGGCGAGGTCGCGCGCTTCGGCGCGCGTCCCCGCAGCTGGAGCGCACACCCCCCGCGCTTCGCCACCTGCAACGAACCGGCCTCGATGTGAACGGGCGGCCCGCGGCCGCACACCCTCGTCCCCCCGACACACGGGGCGGGCATGACGGACCCGAGGGGGCCCGGCGCGATCCACGCTTCATGGACCTGAGACAACGGCGTCGGCGTCTACTTGGGCGTCAACTTGCCCACGGCCGTCGCCATCGCCTTCAGATTGGCCTTGTCCGCACTGTACTCGACGGACTTGCCCTTGCGGGTGCTGTTGACGAGCCGGCCCATCCGCAGCAGCCCGAGGTGATGGCTGATGGTCGGCTGCTTCAGTTTCAGGGCCTTGCACAGGCTCGTCACGTTCTGCGGGCCGCTGGCGAGTTCGGCCAGGATTCCCACCCGCGTCGGATCGCCCAGCAGTTTGAAATCCCGCGCCCACTCGCGCAGTTGGGCCTTGTTGATGCTCTTTGCCACGGTCGTCCCTCCTTATGAAGATGGTTGACTTGCTAGGAGTGTAGCACCTCGCGCATGGGCGTGCCATAGGAAAGTAAAAAAATCCCGTTCATCCTGCCGCCGGCCGTAGCCGTCACCGACCGCCGCATTGCATTTCGCCCGCCGGTGCGGTACGCTGGCCGCCCCGGGCATTGACCCGACACCCGTCGCGGGCGGCCCGTAGCGGCCGCCGGCGTCGGGAGGGGATATCAGGAGCGTTTCCATGCGAACGATGGTTCTTGTGGTCCTTGCGGCGTGCGTCTCGCCGGCGTGCCCGGCCGCCGAGATCCACGTCGACGCCGCGTCCTCGGCCGCCCGGCCGGACGGATCCGAAGCCGCCCCGTACCGCACGGTGACCGACGGTCTGAAGACCGCCGGCCCCGGCGACACGGTCGTCGTCCACGCAGGGCTCTATCGCGAGTCCGTCCGCGTGCCCGGCGGCGAGGCCGGCCGGCCCGTCACCCTGATGGCCGCCGAGGGCGAGCGCGCCGTCCTCTCCGGCGCCGTCGCCGTCACCGGTTGGAAGGCCAAGGGCGACGGCGCCTACACCGCGACGCTCGACTTTCGCCCCGACCGGCTGCTCCTCGGCCGCCGGACGCTGCCCGTCGCCCGCATGCCCGACGACGGCTGGTGGCGGGCCGAGCAGGCCGAGGGCACCACCCTCACCGACAAGGACCACCTGGCGGACCTCCCGTTCGACCCCGCCGGCGGCCAGGTCTACCTCTGGGCGGGGCACGGCAACACGTTCTTCACGGCCACGGTGGAGTCGCTCGACCGCAAGGCCGGCCGCCTGACCGTCAACCGCCCCAGCAAGTGGATGACACTGAACGACGGCGACCTGTACTACCTGAAACACCATCCCGCGCTCGTCCGGCGGCCGGGCGAGTGGTGCGTCCAGCCGGACGGTGAGGTGTTCCGCATCACCTACAAGCCCGCCCGGAAGGCGGACCTCGACCGCGTCGCCGCCCCGAAGGAGATCCGGCGCGTCGTCCTCGTGGCCGAACCGGGCCACGTCCGCATCGAGGGGCTGGAGGTTGCCGGCGCCGCCAAAGACGGCATCTACGTCACGAAGTGCGAGGACGTCGTCGTCACCCGCTGCATCGCTCGCGACAACGGCCGGTCGGGCATCGGCCTCCGCGACGCCCGCAACGTGACCGTCCGACGCAACCTCGTCGTCCGGAACTACACGGGCGTGTCGCTGCACGGCATCCGCGGCGGCGTGGTCGAGCAGAACGAGATCGCCCGAAACGGCATGGACGGTCTCATCGTTTCCTGGGGCAGCGACGACGTCACCGTCCGCCGCAACGCCATCCACCATCATCTTCTGTGGGGCCATCCCGACAACATGCAGATGTACCGCGGGGTGACCAACATCCGGATCGTCGACAACCTGCTCTTGGCCGGTGGCCAGGCCATCATGATGGAGGAGACGTCCGACGGCCTCATGCAGGGGAACATGATCGTCGGTTCCGGCGCCACCGCCGTCATCTTCGGACACGAGAACGCCCGCGACTGGCGCATCGTCGGCAACACCATCGCCTTCGGCGGGTACGGGTGCCTCCGCATGACCGCCGACGACTACGAGGTCCGCGAGAACGTCTTCGTCACCGGCACGCCGGGGTTCCTGTACGGCGTCCGCGGCGTAAAGGGGTACGAGGGCGACCGGAACCTCCTCTTCAACGCCCCGGGCCTGGAGAAAGCGGGGGTCGTTTCCTCCGACGCCGGCTGGCACGGGTCCTTCGAGGCGTACCGGAAGGCCACCGGCTACGAGCCGCACAGCGTGTACGCCCCGCCGCGGTTCCGCCATGCCCCCGTCGCGTACGGGGTCCTGGACCATCGCCGGCTGACCGAGTGCACCCGCCGCGTGCTGCACCTGCGGGAGAAGAGCGGCCCGGTCTCGAAGGGTGATACGGTGGAAATCGACTTCGACGGCGTCCCGCGGACGGTGACGGCCGCCGAGGGGGCGACCATCACGGTCGATCCGCCCCTGCCGGCCCGGCCGACGAAAGGGTGCCTCGTGTGTAACTGGGGCAAGGAAAAGGACTTGCAGTTGGACCTCCGTCTGGCGGACGACAGCCCGGGGGCCGACCTCGCCGCCGACGGCGGGCCCGTTGGCTCCCGCATCGACATCGCCGCCTACCAGCGCGGGGATTTCGACGGCGACGGCAAGCGCGACGTGCCGCAGGAACCGCCAGCCGGCGAGAAGCCATAACCCAGGCCGCGGCGGGACACGGTGCGCGGCCCGCAAGCGGGCCGGCGAACACGGGCGTTTTGGGATGCCTCGACGCCGCCCCGACGCCCGCGCCGTTGCCGTGGTCGTTGCCGTTTGCCTTTCGTTCCGCATTCCGCACTCCGCGTTCCGCATTCGGCCGCCTGTTGCCGGTTGCCTGTTGCTTGTCTTTCCGCGCTTTTAATTCATATGGACCCCCATCGATGATGGATCAAAAAGCCGAAATTTCCGGGGCATTTTTGGCGCGTTTTCGCGCGTTTCCGAAAAAAGCGGGGCAAAAGTCGCGCGTTTTGCCTTACCCATTTTAACATTCGGACCCCAAATCGTCCCTCACGCGACAGAATCGACGATCGGCAGGTCAAAA
>JAWODB010000190.1:0-4793 GCA_046483505.1 Phycisphaerae bacterium | reverse complement strand
CGGCGGGTCCCGCTGGATTACCTGGCGGGGGGCATCGACCGGCTGGCGTCGCTCGCGCCGGACCTGGTGGCGGCGGTCGGTGACTTCGTGACGGGCGGGGGCCCGCGCTATGCCGAGGCGTCGGCCGGTCTGATGAAGGGGCTCTCGCCGCCCATGGGGCTCTTCGCCTGCCTCGGCAATCACGACTACGGCGTGACGCGGCCGGAACGGTGGGCCGAGGCCAAAGCGGTGGCCCGCGCCTTGCCGCCGGCCGGCGTCCGTCTGCTCCGGAACGAGGCGGTGCGGCTCGAGCGCGGCGGCGAGGCGCTCTGGATCGCGAGGACGGAGGACCTCTGGAGCGGGCGGATGCGGCCGACGGAGGCCTTCGCCGGCGTGCCCGCCGCCTCGGCCAACCTCACCCTGTGCCACAACCCGGACGCGGCCGAGGCGCTGGCCCGAGCCGGGGCGGGGGCGATCCTGTCCGGCCACACGCACGGCGGGCAGGTCCAGGTGCCGCTCGTCGGCCCGCCCATCCTGCCGGTCCGGAACCGCCGCCGCTACGAGGGACTGCACCGTGTGGGCGGGGCGTGGCTGTACATCAACCGCGGGCTGGGATGGCTGCGGAAGGTGCGGTTCGCCTGCCGGCCGGAGATCACGATTCTGACGCTTCGGACGGCGGCGTCCGGCGCCGGCGGCGCGTCCGGCCCTCCTGGATGAGCCGCCGGATCCACATGCAGGCGGCCACCACCACCATCGGCACGCCGAGCAGGATCGCCAGCGCCACGATGATGACGACGATTTCCCAGATGCCGAGGGTGATGATGGCGGGCGGTGTCATGGGGTTCCCTTCTCGCGACGCGTTGCCGCGCGGCGGGTCTCCCGGCCCGCCGCGCCGAGACGCGAACACCGTTCTTGCGTGTGGCCCGGCCGGCTTGTCCGGCCGGGAGGGCCATCGACCCGGTTGGACAAGCCAACCGGGCCACACAAGCGCGGCGGGGCCCCACCGCACGGGAAGACAGCGGCGCCATGTCACCCGGCGCTAAGATTCTGACGCTTCGGAGGGCGGCGTCGCCGTCGGCGGTGCCGACGCGTCGTGCGGCGGCGGGGCCGGCGGGGGCTGTGATTTCGCGTGCCGCGAGGCCAGGACGACGGCGATCACGACGAGGGCGCCCACGGCTGCCATGCCGAACAGGGCCAGAATGCTGCAGACGGCGAGTTCCCACGGACCGGGCATCCAGAGGGCGAGTGAGTGCATCGTTCCTTCCCTTTCCTTTCGCACGGCCGGGCAAGGCCGGCCGTGGCACAGCCCTGCGATCACTTCGCACGGCCGGGCAAGGCCGGCCGTGGCACGCAACGGTAACCCGCAGCCCGCGCATGGAACGGGCCGCCCCTGCCCATCGAAGCGGCCCGGAGACGTCGGTGCGGTGACGCGGCGCGGACGGGTCAGCCCTGGGTCTCGGTGGAGGACGTATCCTCGTCGGTGGCCCGGTCGATGGCGTCGCCGGTCTTCTGGACCTCGTCCTGGACGTCCTTCAGGCCCTTCTTGAACTCGACGATTCCCTTGCCGAGACTCTTCCCGACCTCGGGCAGCCGGCGCCCGAACAGGATCAGGGCGATGATGGCGATGATCGCCAGTTCCCACGGTCCGGGCATCCAAAACGCGAGCATGTCCACGATTCGTCTCCTGACTGAAACCGGTTCCATTATACCACGGGGTGGGCGGCGTCCAAGAAAATCATTCCGCCCCCGGTGCGGGCGGGCCGGGCGCCTCGCGGGCCGCCGACACCCACTGGAACCAACCCGCCAGGCCGTCGCCGGTCTTGCAGGAAACCTCCAGAACCGGCAAATGCGCCTTGACGCCGCGGACGTAGCCGCAGAAGGCGTCGGCGGAAAAGCCCGCCGCGGCCGCCAGGTCCGTCTTGTTCAGGACGACGCAGTCGGCCAGGCGGAACGCCAGGGGGTACTTGACGGGCTTGTCGTCGCCCTCGGGGGTGCTCGAGACGACGACCCGGCGGTGCTCGCCGAGGTCGAAGGCGGCCGGGCAGACGAGGTTTCCGACGTTCTCGATGAAGAGGATGTCGAGGGCGTCCAGGTCGTACGCCTCGAGCGCCTCGCGGACCTGGCCGGCGCTGAGGTGGCACCCGCCGCCCGTGTTGATCTGGCGGCACGGCATGCCGGCGTCGATGACGCGGCGGGCGTCGTTGTCGGTGGCGAGGTCGCCCTCGATGGCGGCCATGCGGAACCGGTCGGCCAGGCCGCGGGCGGTCGCCTCGAGCAGGGTCGTCTTGCCGGCCCCGGGGCTGCTCATCAGGTTCACCACGAGGACGCCGGCGAGGTCGTAGCGCCGGCCGAGTTCGGCGGCCAGGCGATCGTTCTCCGTGACGACGGCTTTATCGAGGCGAATGCGTTTCGGCATCCTCGGTCTCCACTTCCAGGCTCTCCAGCCGCACGTCCGTGCCGCGCACCGGTTCGGCGTCGGTCGACCCGCACGCGGGGCACACGAGGGCGAAGTGCTCCGGGGTGAACTCGCGGCCGCAGGCCTGGCAGGTCATGGCGAGCGGCTCGGTGCGGATGCGGACCTGGGCCTCGGGCCGGTCGGATTCGCGGGCGAGCAGCGAGAGGGCGAACTCCAGCGACTCCGGGTCCGCGCCGCTGAACGCGCCGACGACGAGGTCGAGGGCAAGGAGGCGGCCGGCGTGGCGGGCCATCTCGGCCTCCACCTGCCGCCAGATCGCCCGGGCCAGGCTGATCTCGTGCACGTCGGTCGCTCCCTACCACTACAACGCCAAGTCGGCCATTTGCGCGGTGGGTCTCCGCACCCACCGCGCTCGAAACGGCCTTTTCAGGGCAGCGCGGCGGGTGCGGAGACCCGCCGCGCACGAGGTAGCGTTGTCGTGCTAAGCCTGTTCAGGACCCCTTATCGGGCATGGCCATCCCGCCCTTTTTCGCGGCGGGCCGGGAGCCCCGCCGCGCGGCAATGGTCGCTCCCCAAAAGCAACGGGGGAGCCGGGGCCGCCGGCTCCCACCCGGGTTGACCTCCCGCCGGACGACCTACTGGAAAATCAGGCGGGTGCCGGTGTTCTGGTTCCACAGATAAAACGTGTAGGCGGAGACCTGCGTGCCGCTCAGGCGCACCAGCGTCAGGCCGGGGGCGCCGCCCGTGCCCGAGCCGCCGACGACCTCGTTCGTCTGCATTTCCATGGTGGTGAGCCTGCTGGTGTCGACGGGGTACCCTTCCGGGCCGTAGACGATATAGAACTCGTCGTGGTCGTCCTTGAGTTCGGCGCTGGTGCCGCTTCCCAGGGCGTGACTCTTGACGGCGTCCAGCACGTCCTGCTCGTACGACTGCCACGCCTGGACCTGCTGGTCGGTCACGTCGGCGGCGTCGTCCGGCACCGACAGGGACAACTGGGGCAGCGCGGAGGGGAACCCTTTGCAGACGTAGAGGCCCTGCGGCAAGGCCACGGGGTCGCGGCCGGGCACGTCGACCCACTCGCCCGTGCCGAATTCCTCCGTCCAGTACTGGAGCCGCATCGTGGAACTGGGCATCTGGTCGTTGGTGCCCGGCTCGGTGAAGCGGAACTCGACGCGGGCGTGCACGCCGCGACCGGCGGCGTAATCGCGGGCGTTGTGGACCATGGCCTGGACCGTGACGAGGACGGCCTCCGGCCCGGCCTGCTGCGCCAGCGAGTTCAGAATGCCGTAACTGACCCCCAGCAGGATCAGCATGATGCTGACCACGGCCAGCATTTCGACGAGCGTGAATGCGCGAGTGGATCGCATGGGCATTGCCTTCCGTTCCGGCCGCCGCCGGACGCTACTGATAGTAGAGGTTGTCGGCCGGCGGCGTATCGACCGGGTAATTGTAGACGTTGTCCTCCTTGGAGTCGGGCTCGTTGGGCATGTCCTTCTCGGGTCCCTCGGACATCAGCAAGGGGGTGCTGTGGTAATACTCGGGACGGGTCGGGGGGAAGCCGGACGGCCGTTCGGCCGGGGGCTTCGGCGGCGGCTGGAAATAGTGGATCGGCCGGCCCCAGCCGTCCACGAACACGGTGTACTTGTTTTCATGCCCCAGCGTCAGGGTCTCCACGTTGCCGCCCGAGCCGGTGTAGTACGGTCCGTTCCGCTCGTCCATCGAGAGGGAGGCGTAGAGGCAGGCGGCGGCGGGGTCGCCGCGTCCGCGGCCGAGGTCGCGGCCGTCGAGGGGGCGATAGCCCGGTTCGCCGAGGGGGGTGCCTCCCCGCACCTCGCCCATGAGGGGATGGTTCCGCGCCCCGACGCTCCACTGGTTTTTGTCCTCGTACCAGGGGTACTTGTTCCAATCGTCGAAATACTTTGAGAGGGCGGCCTGGATCGTGCCGAGGGTCTGCTCGGTCTCGGTGCGGGCGGCGTGCTGGCTGACACTGTACGCCGCCCCCACCACCAGGGCCACGAGGATGCCCAGGATGCCCATGACAGTCAGCAGTTCGACGAGCGTGAAGCCGCGCCGCGTCCCGTAATGCGCGAGAGCGGTCATGTGGCGTGCCTCCTTATGGTATCGGCGCTCGGCGGGCGCGCGGTCAGTTGCCGAAGTTGGTCAGGTCGTCGCAGACGGCCGTGCCCTCGGTGATTTCGTCGCGGTCGTCGGCGGCCTCGGGCGGGTCGGTGTCCTTGATCCAGCCGTACATGCGGTCGGCGCCCGCGCAGATGAGCAGGTAATCCTTGCGTTGCCAGCGGGTCTCGCGGCTGTCGGGGGTCTCGAAGGTGGCGCAATCCAGCCACCCTCCACCGCCCCGCGCGAGCAGCCTACCACACCACCCAATTCGTCGGCAAGC
>JAWODB010000182.1:0-26938 GCA_046483505.1 Phycisphaerae bacterium | reverse complement strand
TCCCCGTCCCACAAGTCCCCGTTGTCGTGGCCGACGACCGTGCTGCCGTCCAGGAGGAAGATGGCGTCCCCGGTGCCGTCTTCGTCCGGATTGGTCGGGGTGTTGTCTCGTGCGTCCACATCCGCGGTCGAGCCGATGACCCTCCAGTATCCGCCCTCGTCTTGCCCGATGTTCAGGGACGACACGTCGGCGAGCCCCTGGACCATGTCGTTGTACGTGCTGATATCAGACGACGCGGGGTAACTGTCGCCGTCCGTGCTCGTGATAAAGGCGAATCGGTAATAGTCCCCGTACGCCCACGCCGACCCGGTGGCGGGATTGATGCCGCCGTTGGCCGTCACGTCAAGAATACCGAGTTCGCCCATGAGGGCCGCCTGTGCCCCGGGGGCCAGGGCGAAAACCAATCCCACAACCGCTGCCCCAAGCATCGTGTGCTTCAACATTGTACCTCTCCTTTTTAACCCTCTTAACCTCAGTGTCTCATGTGGATGCAGCCCAGGATAGGCCGGCGGGGTTATTCGCCCGTGGCCCCTGCTTGCCGCATTATGTGCTGCTCGGCCGACATTTGGCCGGGCATACTCCGTTTCGCCGCGCAATCTGCTAAACCATCAGTCTATTATATCAGCCATCGCACGTCAGGCAATGTGGCCTTGAAAAAAAAACATGTCGTTTTGCGGTCGAGCCGGCGATGCGGCGCCCTTGGCGGGGGGCTTCCGGAGGCCCCCTTGCAGCCCCCCGGGCCCCGTGGTAGGATGACCGGCGGTGGGCCGGGACCGGGCGTGGTGGGGTTGGCAGGGCGGCTCGGTCCGCGGGGCGCTGCGCTACTGGAAGAGGGACGAGCCATGAGCCGCACCCGACGCGTGGGGGTCTGTATCGACCTGAACTGGCCGGTCGTCCATCACCTGGCCGTCTATAGCGGGATCCGCCGGTTCGCTTCACAGCAGGGGCGATGGGAACTTGGCGTCAACCCCTTCTTCGGGTCGGACCGGCAGCGGTCGGACCGGCGGCCGGACGGGGTGGTGGGTCGGATGACGGTCCGGGGCGCGAGGCGGGCCCGGCGGTGGGGGATTCCGGCGGTCAACGTCTGGTTCAACTCGCCCGTCCGGGGGCTGCCCGGGGTGTTTCCGGACATGGAGTCGGCCGGCCGGACGGCGGCCGAACACCTTCTGGCCCGCGGGTTCCACCGATTCGGCTTTCTCGGCTACCATCGTAACCGGGCGACGTCGGGCCTGTTGGCGGGCATGCGGGACCGGCTGGCGGACGGGGGCGACGATTGCTCGGTGCGGCGTGTGCGGCGGCAGTTCGCCCGCAGCCGGGGGACGTGGGACGCGTTCATCGAGAACCTGTACGGGTGGGTGGCCGAGTTCGCGCCCCCCGTGGGCATCCTGGGCGCCCACGACCTCCTGTGCCGGTACCTGATGAACGTGTGTACCGAACGCGGCCTGGAGATCCCCTACGATGTGGGCATGGTGGGAACGTTCAACGAACCGTTGATCTGTGAGGCGCTCGAGCCGACGCTCACGAGCATCGACCTGGCGTACGAACGGGTGGGCTACCTGGCGGCGGAAATGCTGGACGGCCTGATGGCGGGGCGTCCGGCGCCGGCCGAGCCGCTCCGGGTGGAGCCGGCCGGCCTGGTGCCCCGGCGGTCGAGCGACGCGTTCGCGGTCGGGGACCCGCTTGTGGCCGGGGCCCTGCGCTTCATGGCCGATCACGTCCACGAGCGCATCGGCGTGGAGGAGGTGGCCCGGCACATGGAGACGACGCGCACGACGCTGGGCGGGCGGTTCCGCCGGGCCCTGGGCCGCACCGTCCGCGACGAACTGGCACGCCTGCGCGTGGAACGGGCCAAACGCCTCCTCCGCGAAAGCGACGACAACCTGCACACCGTGGCCACCGCGTGCGGGTTCCGGGACGACTCCCGAATGAGCAAGACGTTCATGCGTCTGGAAGGGATGCGGCCCGGGGCGTTCCGCCAACAGCATCGGGAAACGGGGTGACCCGCCCGGGCGGGCGGCGCGGCCGGTGTTCGGCGCGGTCAAGGATGCCGGCGTCCGGCCGATTTCCTCGTCGGGGCCTCTCACCGGACGCCGGCGCGGAGTGGGTCATCTGCGCCACGCCTCTCTGGTGACGTGGCACGCAGGGGCAAGGCGGCCCAACGTGAACGGCCGGGCCGGGTTGACGTGGCTCCCGGAAACCCTTACGCTTCTTCGGCAGGGGGCAGCGGGCGCCTTGGAGGCGCACTCAAGGGGAGCGGGGGGTTGGCCAGGGGATGTATACAACAGTCTCAAGAGAGGAGCGAAGCCGTGACCCGTAGTATCCGAATCGGAATCGTATCGGCCCTCATCGCCCTGGCAATGATAGCGCGGGTTACTCCTGCGGTTGCCGGAGGTCTTCCCAATCCGCTGCCGAGTCCGGAGGCAAAGCCGCCGGCCACCGGTAAGCCGCTCAAGGTGTTCATTCTCGCCGGGCAATCCAACATGCAGGGGCAGGCGCACGTTCGCACGTTCGACGTGATGCGCCTGGACCCGAAGACGGCGCCGATTCTCGAGGAGATGCGGGCCGCCGACGGCACGCCGCGGGTCTGCGAGCGGGTGTGGATCTCCTCGATCGGCTGTGCCGACGAAGAGCAGGTGGGGCGGCTCACCGCCGGCTTCGGCGCGAAGAAGGGCGGCCCGAAGATCGGGCCCGAGTTCACGTTCGGCATCTACATGCAGAAGTTCGCGGACGAGCCGATCCTGATCATCAAGACCGCCTGGGGCGGCAAGAGCCTGAACACCGATTTCCGCCCCCCGAGCGCCGGGCCGTACGAGTTCAATGAGAAACAGTTGGAAGGGTATAAGAAACAGGGCAAGGACATCGACGCGATCAAGGCCGAGAAGGCGAAGGCCACCGGCCGCTACTACCGCCTCATGATCGACCACGTGAAGAAGGTCCTGGCGGACATCAAGCGGGTCTGTCCGGCCTACGACCCGGAGCAGGGCTGCGAACTGGCCGGCTTCGTCTGGTTCCAGGGTTGGAACGACATGGTCGACCAAGGCACGTATCCGGATCGCGGCAAGCCGGGCGGTTACGATGCGTACAGCGAGTGCCTGGCCCATTTCATTCGCGACGTGCGCAAAGACCTCTCGGTGCCGGAATTGCCGTTCGTCATCGGCGTCATGGGGGCGGGCGGGCCGACCGACAAGTACCCGCCCCGCAAAATGCGCTACAAGGCTATTCACGACAACTTCCGTGCGGCGATGGCCGCGCCGGCCGACCTCCCGGAGTTCAAGGACAACGTCGCCGCCGTCCGGACCGAGAAATACTGGGACATGGAACTGGTCGCGCTGAAGGCCCGGGACGCGACGATCCGGCAGGAACTCGAAGAACTTAAAGAACAAGGCAGCCTCACGCGCGAGGAAGAGAAGGCGGCCCTGGAGAAGCGCCGAGCCGAAGCCTTCACCCCGCGCGAAATCGAGATGCTCACCAGGAGCACCTCCAATTTCGAGTTTCACTACTGGGGCTCGGCGAAGATCATGGCCCAGATCGGCAAGGGGTTCGCCGAGGCGATGGCCGACCTGATGAAGCGATAGAACGGTAAAGACCCACGGACGCGAACCAAAGGGAAAGGCAGGTTACGATGTTCAATCGACGCGGACGCAAGACGGTGCTTCTGCTGGTGGCCCTCGCCATGGCGCTTCTGGTTGCTCCCCTCGCGGGGGCCGAGGTCCCCGAGCCGTTACCGGACCCGGCCGGCAAGCCGGCCGACATGACCAAGCCGGTCCAGGTCTTCATCCTGCTGGGCCAGTCGAACATGCTCGGGGCCGGCAAGGTCAAGGGCGACAAGGAAGGGACCCTGACCTACGCGGTGCAGGAGAAGAACAAGTACCCCTACCTGGTCGACGACGAAGGCGACTGGACCGTCCGCAAGGACGTGCGATACGCCCGCGTCATGGGGAGCGGCACCGGCAAGATGCGCCAGTTCAACAACGAATGGTTGAGCATCGAGGGCGAGAACAAGATCGGCCCCGAGTTCGGCATCGGCCATTACGTGGGACACGTCACCGACGCCCCGGTGCTGATCCTGAAGTCGTGCATCGGCAACCGCAGCCTGGGCTGGGACCTGCTCCCGCCCGGCAGCGAGCGCTACGAGGTCCAGCAGAAGGGCAAGACCATGGTCTACGCCGGCTACAAGGATTCGCCGGCCAAATGGGAAAAGGGGACCGAACCGAAGAAGATCGGCTGGTACGCCGGCATGCAGTACGACGGCGACGTCGCCAACGCGAAGAAGGTCCTCGAGCAGCTGGACAAGTACTACCCCGGCGCCAAGGGATACGAGGTCGCGGGCTTCTTCTGGTGGCAGGGCGACAAGGATCGCTACGACGCCGGCCACGCCCGTCGCTACGAGCAGAACCTCGTCCGCCTGATCAAGCAGTTGCGCAAAGATTTCAATGCGCCAAACGCGAAGTTCGTCTGCGCCACCCTCGGCCAGACCGAGAAGGGCGCCGACGGCAACGAGGGGAAGATCCTCGAGGCTCAACTTGCCGTGGACGGCGCCAGCGGTAAGTACCGGGAGTTCATTGGCAACGTCGCCACCGTGTACACCCACCCCCTCAGCATGGGCGGTGCGTCCAACGGTCATTACGGCGGCAACGCCGAGACCTACATGAACGTCGGCGAAGCCATGGGCCGGGCGATGGCGGAGTTACTGCAGGAATAGCCGCGGAGACCGGCACGTGAGACGGCGCGGGTTTCTCAAGACGGTCGGCGGCGCGGCGCTGGCGTTCGCGCTGGGCGGGACCGCCGGCGCGGCCGAACCGGCGCCGCTCGAGGTGGGATGGCTCTTCGAGGCCGGCAGCCCCGATGTGCTCGCCCTGGCAAAGCGCGTCATGGAGAAGTGCGTCCTGGCGAAGATCAGGCCGCCGACGCCGCCGCTCGAGCACCCCTGGATCGTCCCCGGCGGCCCGTACTACAAGGGCCAGTGGATGTGGGACACGATGTTCGTGGTCGATCTCCTGAGCCTCCTGCCCGGCAAGAAACGGGTCATCCGCGACGTGTTCCGGAACTACTGGGATTTCCAGGACCGCTGGAACGAGGACGCGCCCGAATACGCCCGGGACATGATCACGGTCGCCATCAAGACGGAGCCCCAGGCGGTCCGGCAGTTCTCGCAGATCCCGATCCTCGCGTGGGGGGTCGAACGGGTCTACCGGCGCAACGGCGACAAGCAACTGCTCGATCAATGCCTCGGTCGGATCGAACGGTTCTACGACTGGTACTGGCGCGAGCGGGACCTGCACGACAACGGCCTCGTTACGCTCGGCGCCTACACCGGGAAACGCCAGCACGCCAAGTGGGAAACGTTCGACTACGCATGCAATCTGGACGGCATGCGCATGACCGTCCATCCCACACGCCGAGGCCCGGAGGAAGGCGCCTGGTACGGTGACCGCTGCGTGCCCGGCAACACGGCCTACCTGATCCTGGGCGAACGGAGCCTCGCCCGGCTGGCGGAGATCGCGGGCGACGAGGAGATGGCGGCACGGCGCAGGCGGCGCGTGGCGAAGGGCGTCAAGGGCATGCGCGACCACATGTGGGACGACGAGGCCGGCACGTTCCTCTCCGTCCGGCGCGACACGCTCGAGAAGATTCCGGTGGCCACCATCGGGAGTTGGATCCCGCTGGCCGCGGGCGTGCCCACCGACGCGATGGCCCGCCGCATGGCCGAGGTGCTGGCCTCCCCCGCCTGGATGACGCCGCTGCCGGTGCCCACGGTCGATCGAACCGACCCGCGATGGAAATCCAACGCCTTCTGGCGCGGCGACGTGTGGCCGCCGACGAACTACCAGGTCGCCTCCGGCCTGGCCGCCTACGGCCACACGGACCTCGCTGCGCATATTGCCGACAAGACGGTCGCCAACGCCATGAAGCACGGCATCAGCGAACACTACGATTCGGTTTCCGGCAGAGCGCTTGGCGTCCGCGACTACTGCATGAGCAGCACGCTCGTCACGATGATGCTCGACGGGCTCACCCGAACGTACGAACTGAAGCTACGTACCGGCAACCGCCGCGCGTGAAGGCCAACACCACATCGGCGAACAGGTACAGCACGTCCAGGTCCCCGAGGTCGCGACGGGCGAACTCCTCCGACAGCACCTCCGTTACCCGGCTGACGCTGCTGCGGCCGAGCAGCGACTGCCCGTCGCCGTCGTCGATCCCGCCCAAGAGGACCTCGATGTCGCGCGTGGAGAGGCCGCGGGCGTACATCGCCACCACCAGCCGGTCCAGCACGTCAGTCCGGCGACGTGTCGTGTGCGCTGCGGGACCGGAGGCCTTCGAGGCACATCAAATTGCCGTCGGTCATCGAGACGAACACGTGCCCGCGGGCAACGGTGAGGCAGGACCGAATGCGAGGCGGCGAGGACGCCTTCCATGTGGGTGCGGGCGCTGGCGGCGGCGGTCTCGAGCAGGGCCTGCTGCGACAGAGAAAGGGAGTCGGGGTCGGCAGCCAGGGCGGTGCGGATGGTGCGCTGCTCCGAGGAGAGTTCTGAGCACGCGGCCGTGGCCGCCGAGTCGAGGAGGCTGTTGAGGCTCGCGCGGGCGTCGGCGACGGCGGACCTCAGGGACGGGACGCGGGCGATGAGGGATTCGTCGCGGGGGCCGATGTGGATGGTTTGCAGGGCGTCGCCGAGTTCACGGCGGGCGCGGGCAAGTGCCGCGCGGCGGGCGGCGAGGGCCTCGCGGTTCGTGTTGTACCAGGAGACGAGGGACGAAAGGGCCGTCTCGGCCTGTCCTTGCGTGCAGGCCATGGCGGCGAGGTTGTGGCTGGTCAGGCCGATCTCTTGCCGGAGGGTTCGGATGCGGCACCACGCCACGGCCGCTTCGTGTTCGGCGTCGGTGGGCGGGTCGGCGCTCGGCGGACCGGCGAGGACCGCGCCGGCGCTTGCGAGAACGGCCGCGGCCAGGAGGACGCCGACGGCTGCGCGGCGGAACGTGGGATGAAGACAGGTGGCTTTCATGGGTTCGTTCCTTTGGCAAGGGCTTCCGTCCTCATGTGAGCCGACTGGCAAAGAACTCTTGTACGTGGCATACCGGCTTCTGACGCGCCACGACACGCATCCGCTCCATCCCCTGCGTATGCTGCGAGGAAGCCCCGGGAACCAAAGGGCCTTAACCATCATGCAAGTCGATTCCGCGGCTCACCGCCTCCGGCTCAGGGTTTGCACCCGCAGGTGCATCCTCCCCGCTTCGCTCAAGCCTCGCCGGCGGCGCGCCGGGGATCTTACCGCCCGGCAGCATCTGCAACTGGCCGATATGCTTGTGGATCCACTCCCCGTCCGTGACGCCGTTGACGAAGAGATAGGAATTCTCTGCGAACGTGGGGCTCCCGTCGATATCGTCGCCACCCCGCCTCTCGTCCCGCCCGTTGGGGCCTTTGCTGTACAGTTCAAAGATGAGATCCTTGTCCTCCGGCGGGAAACGATAGACCGGGCTCCGCCCCCAGCGGTCTCTGTGCAATCTCAGCAATTCATCTGCGTTCAAATCACCATGGTAAAAAAGTGTTGTATAGGATGTGTTTGACCACCACTTCATGAAATCAGCGAAATTGCCCTTTGGGAAGGAGAGGACAGGGTCTGCTGTAAATCCTGCGAGCACTGTAGCCTCCTGTAACTGCCGCAGCCATATCTGGGTGTGGCGGGTCATGTTGGCTCGTCGGACACGTAGAATGTACAGCGCGCCCATGCCGATGGCGCATGCCGCGACACCCAAAAACACAAAACGCGGCAGGGCCCGGAACAAACGACTCTTCCCGCTCATCTGTCCAATCTCCCCATATACACCCAATGTGCTATATCGCACTTCACGGTGCAGCATTTCCCCGGCACTTTATCATCGATAATCCCGAGGGCTTCCATGCGCGCGTTAAAATCAAACGCGGTGTGCGGGCAGTCCAGTTTAAGCCTATAGTACAGGTTTAGTTATCTGGGGACACAGTACCATTTTCTCTCCCCCTTCCTCGCCTTGCCGGGCGCGTCGAACACGAGCCGCCGATTCATTGGGCGCTCCAGCCGCCGCACGAACGAAAAACTGTATTGCGTCCCCAGAATTCCGTCCCCAGAATTCCCACAGAATTCCCAGAATTCCGCTGTCCCCAGAATTCCGCTCATATCTCATCTGTTATCTGGGGACACAATACCGTTTTTCGCTCCCGTTCCTCGGCCAGTCGGAGGCCGGGACGAATTGCCGGACCCGCCGGGGCGGGGCTCCTTCGGCACATCTCGCCAACGCCCCGGCCAACGATGTTCGGGGGTCTCCTGAAGCAAGTTGTCGATATTCTTGACAAAGACCGCCCGTTCAGTGGCTTCAAGCACCTTGTGCACAGGATAGTATACATAGTACGCGATGATGTTAAGGGAAGGCGTGCTGGATGCATACAACCATTCCCTGTTATAGGAGAGAAACTGGCCGTCCTTCAGTACATAGCCCGCGTCGTCCGGCACGTGCTCTCCAGGAAGGACGAGCACCTTGGTTCCAAGGACGGGCCCTACCACCAAATGAAAACTGAGCAGGTACGCGATGATCAAGCCCACGATGGTCAAGAGGATCCATCCTCGGCTGGAACGACGCGGCCCGATCTCGCCAGAGGCAGATCCGGACTGCGGTTCCCAACCGCCACTGCCCCTATCTGACGTCGAGTGCATTTCGGATCTCCTCGCATTCCTTCTCCGTTATCGGGACGCCGCCGACCGTGGTCGCATGGGGCGATTCGAGCGAGCCGCGAGTAGCATAAGACTTGTCAGACCGTCCGAGGAGGCCAAGAAAGATGGCTTCATGAACAATGACATTTGCGTAGGCTTGAGCTACCGGCGACCTAAGGTGGGCAGATGTGCCTTTATGCTGTGCTTCAAGTAAGGCCGCATTAACATACGAGGTATAACGCTTTGGCGTAATTCCAACGGGCCCCGTGGTGCGGATAACAACACGCTGCGTGTAGCCTGTGACCTTCCGGGTAGCCAGGACGTACAGATCACGCGGGCCAACCGTGATCCAGGCCAGCGGATTGAACACCAACCCGCCCCACAGGTCTACATTGGGCGCATTCCCGAAAAGAGTATGGTCATCGTACGTGAAGCCGGGCGTGTTGCGGAACTCCGAGACCTCATGGCATGCGAACGCAACAGTGTCGCACACGAGATTCTCAAAGCATGGCTTCAGGATCTTCTCCAACCGATCATCTATCTCGCTAATCCGGGCGGCCATGAGCACTGGCTTGTTGCCTTCTGCGACTCGGAGTCGCTTAACTTGAAACGTCAGGTGCACTCCCCTCAGGCCAGATACATCGGATACGCTCAACGGGCTACAGTGAGCGTAGGCGTACGTGTTCATCCCATCCTCATACCCAATGGGATCGCGTTGCATGAAGCGGCCGAATCGGGGATGGAGGACGCGGCGGCGGTTATCGTACAGGCCGATTTCCTTGTCGAGGAACAGCCCCTGATGCCCAATGTCGCACAGGCTCCACGCCTGGGGAGTGCCGGAGTCCTCCACCCGCTGTGACTCGTACAGCGGGGCACTGGTGGCCTCGTCGTTCGAGCCCGACGGCACGAACACGCTTCGCTGGCCGTACGGCGTGTATTCGTACCGTTCGACGAGGTCGCCGGCGGAGTCCACGAGACCGACGACGTTGAAGTTGGCGTCCTGGATGGGCCAATACCAGGCGGGGTCGTGGTCCTCGTCCTGGGGGTCGAAATCGGGGTCGGCCGTGGGGGCCTGGTTCACGCCGATCTGGACGGGGTTGTCGACGTACCGCGTGCCGTAGACGTATTGCTTCAGGACCTGGTCGGTGCCGTCGCGCATTTCGATCCGCCGCCAGGAGGTGTCGTAGTAGTGGAGAGCCTATCCGGATACCCGTCTGGCTTCGGCCGGCTGCGGCGTCCGGATGCGGCGTCGGGCTGCATCGCCGGCCCAGAGACGGGCCGCCTGCTTCGCCCTCCTTGCCTGCGGCCGCCTCGCTCGGCCTCGGGCCGACGAGCGGGTATCCGGAGAGGCTCTGAGTACTATCCCAATCGGCGGCGTTGTCAACCTTTTTCGAGGCCCGCCGGCCGTGGCCGTCGTAGGCGAAGGTGGCCACGAGGGTGTCGCCGGAGTCAAGGGCCCCGTCGCCGTCGTCGATGCGGACGTGGGTGAGGCGGTTCCAGGCGTCGTAGGTGAACGTCCGGCGGCCGTCGTAGGTGAGGTTGCCGGCGGGGTCGTGGCGGGGTTGGGAGGCGGCGAAGCCGTTGGCGTCGAGGGTGAAGTCGTCCTCGACGACGGTTTCCCAACTGTCACCGTCCCAGCGCTGACCTGGACGGCGACCCGACTGACCCACTCCGGCCAAAACCGGGGGGGTATCGCACGAAGGCCGCGAAAGTAGCACTGCCTAAGTCGTTGCTACCGAAAGGCTTACAGTGGTGCGCCCGGGGTGACTCGGACACCCGACCTGCGGTTTAGGAAACCTCGGCCGATTTCGCGTAACGTTAGTGGAAACAAAGAGTTATGTGAAGCAGCGCGCCGCCCTTCAGCGCGCTTTCAGCGGGCCCGAACCAGGGTTCCACGCCCCTACCCGTTACCCGTTTGCTCGGCGGCCGGCGGACCGCGCCAGAACCTCCCATGACCGGCTTGGGGGTGATACCCATCTTGTAGACGTCCACGCTGGGGGCCGGCTCAGCCCCGCTCAGGGAGCACTCTGGCACTGCCAGCACGATGCGGTGCCCGCGAACCGCGGTCTGCAATCAACCCAAGTTGTCGATCTCCTGCTGGATGATTGCACGGTATCTATCTCCCGGACATTCAGCCGTGACGGTAGCCAAGCGCAGCACTTCCATGATCTCGTCAGGCGTTGCGCCAGCCTTGAGGCAGGCGTTGGTGCACACGGGAATCTCGTCTTCGCGGCGGACTGCCAACGCGCACCCCAGGGTCGCGAGGCATCTTACCTTGGGCGGCAACGTCCCCACGGGCTCAGGCTCGTGTGCCATGTGCTTCCCCCTTCGTACCATGCGGCAATCTGCCAAGCGGCTTACTTGATTGTCTCGTACGCCCACATGGCGATGCCGCCGTCCATGACGCGGACGTCGCGGAAGCCGTTCGCCCGGAGGATGAGGGCAGCCTCGTACCCGCGCAGCGAGATCTTGCAGAAGGTGACGATCGGCTTGTCCGTCGGCACCTCGTCCAGGCGGCCGCGCAGCGCCCCCAGCGGGATGAGCGTGGCGCCGGGCAGGCGGACTTGTTCGTACTCGCCGGGGCTGCGAACGTCGAGGAAGAAGAAGTCTTCGCTCTCGTCGAGCATCCGTTTCACGTCCATCGGCGCGACGCCGACCATGTGCCCGTCGAGTTTGTTCCGGGCGACGTTGGCGGCCGTGATGATGTTGTCCATGGCGGGGGCGAACGGCGGGGCGTACGAGAGGTCGGCGTTGGCGAGTTGATCCACGGTCATGCCGGCCGTGATGGCCATGGCGGCCACGTCGATCCGCTTCGACCCGTCGCCCGGGCCGGTGGCCTGGGCGCCGAGGAGGCGGCGGGTCGCAGCATCGACCACGAGTTTGAGGAACAGCGGCTTGGCCTCCGGCATGAAGTGGGCCTTGTCCGGCGCCGGCGCCAGGGCCGTGACCACATCGTACCCTTCGTCGCGGGCCTTCTTCTCGGTCAGGCCCGTCCGGGCCACGCAGTAGTCGAAGACCTTGCACACGGTGCTGCCGACGATGCCGGGGAACGGCTCGTCGCCGCCGCAGAGGTTGACGGCCGCCACGCGGCCCTGCTTGTTGGCCGTCGAGCCGAGGGGCACGTACGCCGGCTTGCCCGTCAGGAGGTCGTGCATCTGGACGCAGTCGCCGGCGGCGTAGATGTCCGGGTCCGAGGTCTGCATGTGGTCGTTGACGGCGATGCCGCCCGTCTCGCCGATCTCCAGGCCCGCCTCCTTGGCCAGGGCCACGTTCGGGCGGACGCCGATGGCCAGGATGACCATGTCGGCCGGCCACGTCCCGTCATCGGTCACGACGCGCTCGACGCGTCCGTCGCCCTCGATGGCCGTCACCTTCGTCCCCGTGCGGACCTTGACGCCATGGGTCTCCAGGTGCCGCTCGACGAGGCGGGCCACCTCCCAATCGAGCATATTCAGAATCTGCGGCAGCATCTCGACGATGGTGACGCGACAGCCGTGTTCGGCGAGGGCCTCGGTGGCCTCGACGCCGATGAGCCCGCCGCCGACGATCGTCACGTCGCGGGCCTTCTGGTTGGCCATGGCGCGGCGGATGCCCTCCGCGTCATGCACGCCGTGGAGGCGGAAGACGCCCTCCAGGTCCACGCCGGGGATGGGCGGCACGACGGGCGTCGCGCCGGTGGCGAGGACGAGTTTGTCATACGCCAGCCACCTGTCCACGCCGTCGGTCAGGTCGCGGACCTGCACGCGGTTCATCTCGGGGTCCATGGCGATGGCCTCAGTCCGGCTGAGGATCCGGACGTTCTTGACGTTCTGGAAGAAAACGGGGTCGCGCACCACGCCGATGGGCGTGCACATCAGTTCCTTCTGCTCCTTGACCACGCCGGAGACGTAGTACGGCAGGCCGCAGCCGGCGTAGGAGAGGAACTCGCCCTTCTCCACGATGGTGACGTCGGCGTCCGGGCACAGGCGGATGACCTTGGAGGCGACCTTCGGGCCGGCGGCCACGCCGCCCACGATGACGACACGCAGGGGATCGGACATGAATCGTTCTCCTTTCGCGGAAGGCGGTCGATTAGGGCTCTCTCGGGGATCCGAGGCACGCGAGGATGTCGCCGGCGAGCCGGTCGGCCTCGCGCAGTGCCTCTTCGTCGCCGGCGATGTCTCCCTTCTCAAACGCGTAGCCGCACACGCCCGGCACGCGAGTCAGCCGGAGCCGCCCGAGGAAGTCTTCCATCGCGTAGACGGCGGCGCCGGTCTTGCGACGGCCGACGACGATGCCGGCCCCGACCTTGCCGGCCAGACGGCCTTTGCGGAGCGGCCAGGTCCGTTCCATGAAGGTCCGCATGCGGCTCGTCAGGCCGCCCATGTAGACGGGGGAGGCCAGGACGATGGCGTCGGCCGCGTCGAGTTTCGGGTAGAGGTCCTGCATGCCGTCGTCGAGGACGCAACCGCCGTCCGTCTCACAGCGATGGCAGGCCTCGCACGGGTCGATGCGATAGTCCTTGAGGTGGACGGTCTCGGTCTCGGCGCGCTCGCGGACGGCGCCGAGCACGCGCTCCAGGAGGCGGGCCGAGTTGCCGTCTTTGCGCGGTGAGCCGATGATGCCGAGGACGTTTCCCATCGGTGCTCACTCCGGCAGGCGGATGGCGTCGTTGGGGCATTCGTTGGCACAGACGCCGCATTCGCGGCACAAGGCTTCGTCCACCACCGCCACACCGCCGTTGACATGGATGGCTTCCATGGGGCAGGCCTCGACGCAGAGGCCGCATCCAGTACACCGCTCGGCATCCACCACCGCTGCCATAGTACCACCTTTCCTGTTTTGGGGGTAGGCCGGTCCGCTCGGCCGGGCGACCCGGGCCGATCAGTCTTTTCCGACCGGGATCAGCCGGCCTTCTCGAAAATCAACACGCGTCCATCCATAATACCGTCGTCGTGCACGAGGGGCCCGACGTACGCCTCCATCGCCGCGAAGCCGAGGCGCCCCGCGGGCGCGACGACGTCGCGTTTGATCTGCCGACCCGTCATGTGATTCGGGAAAACGGACAGCCGGCCGCCCGGCCGGGTGACGCGCGCCGCCTCCTCCATGAGCGCCGCCCGCTGCTTCGCGGAGAAGTAGTGGTCGTGCAACACGTCGTAGAGGAGGACCTTGTGGATAGACTCGTCCTCGATCGGCAGCGTGGTCTTCGCCAAGGGGGACAGGACGCGGACGTTCTCGATCCCCGCGCGCCGAACCCGCTCGCCCAGCCGCTGGAGCGCCTCGGTGTCCTGATCCAGTGCCAGAACCTCGCCCTCCGGCCCCACGAGGCGCGCCAAAGGGATGGTGTAGTTCCCATGGCCGCAGCCGAAGTCCAGGCACCGCTCGCCGGGCCGTACCCCCAAGGTCGTCAGCGCCTTCTCCGCGACCGCGTATAACCGCTCGATGTCCCGCACGGTGTCCATCGTTGCTCCAGGTGCGGCCCGTTTCCGCTTGCCGGCGGCCAGGGTCAGTTCGCCGCCCGGTCTCCCGCTGCTCCGGTGGAGCGGACGGCGGCGTCCAGCCCGCCCGCGATGTCGTCGCCCAGCCCGTCGATGGCCGCCAGCGTTTGCTCGGTGACCTTCCGCTTCTTGTTGAAGTGGCGTTTGATTCGCTCGATGAAGGCCCGGCGCTCGGACGGCGTGTCGAAGTGATCGAGCAGCCCGCGCACCCACCGGAGGTTCGCCGCTATCTCCTCCGGGATCCGCTCGCTGTCGTGGCGCACGGCCTCCATGGGACACACATCGTGACATCGGCCGCAGCGGATGCACTCGGCGTCATGGATCTTTGCCAGGTTCCGGGCGTCGAGCACGATTGCTCCGACCGGGCACGCCTCCACGCACGTCCCACAGGACGTACACCGCTGCTGGTCCACCCACGGCATGCCGCACGCTCCTTTCGTCCGCGCTGGCCCTCGGCGGATCACGCCGCCCCGGCATTCAGGTCCAACGTGATGCGGACGGGGCAGTTCAGGGCCGTCGACACGGGACAATATTTCTCGAGTTTCTCGTTCAACCGGAGGTCGGCGGCCCGCTGCCGCGTCTCCTCATCCGCGACGGTCGCCCGGATGGCCAACTCCATCGACGTGAACCGCAGACCGTTGGGCGTCTTCTCCATGCGGCCCGAGGCGTCGCTGGTATACGCTTCCACCGGCACGTCGAAACGATCGGTGAAGTAAAGGAAGGTGCTCATCAGGCAACTGGCCACCGAGCCGACGAGGAGTTCCTCGGGAGACCATACGCCCTCCGGTCCGCCGAATGCCGGCGGCGTGGCCACCGAGAGGGGCGGGTTCTCCCGAGCCGCCAACCGGCCCTGCGTCGCCTCGTCCCACTCCAGACTCACCGTGAAGTCGGGCACGGTTATTCCTCCTTCGGCCGTGCGCGAGTCGCTCCCGTCGGGGCGACGGTAGCGACGTGCGCTTGCCTATCCCAGCGGACACGTCCCCGTCGGGCAACTGGCGTCGCCGCCCGATGTCCCCTGCCCGCCGTGGGCGGCAAAGGCCGACAGCAGCCGCTCGGTCTTGGCCGACCCGCACTTCTCGCATGGGTGCGGTTTTCGGGTCCCCGACTTCTCCAGAAACGTGGTCACGTGACCGCACGCTTTGCAGCGGTACTCGTACAGCGGCATGCCATACCTCCTTCGCTTGCGCCCCCCTCCCTCACCCTGCTCGCTCATACCCTCCAGCCGCGCGACGCGCCGCCTCGACCAGCAGGCCGTGGAACCGGTCCAGCGAAATCGGCGCGGCCTCCATCGACAAACCCATCCAGTCGGAAATCTCCAGCACGCGTTCCGGCTCGGCTGCCCCAAACGCCTCGAAGAACCCGATGCCGTCCAGCACGAGCGCCTTCTCGTTCTGCGGGAAGGTCTCGTTCGCCTTGGCGGCGTCCCAGTCCGCGAAGATGGCGTCCCAGTACCGAATCCACCCCGGGGTGAGCCAATGGACCCGCTCGCCGTCCGCCAGCCGCTGCCGCTGGGCCTCGCCGGCGAGCATGTCCACGCAGTGGGCGGCATCGAGCCGGACCGCCGACGGCGCGACCTCTCGGATGAGGGCCTCCGTGTCCCGCGTGGGGTCGCTGCTGTCCAGGAAGCACCGCTCCCCGTAGACGACCACCGTCGGGCCCGGGGCCTCGACGGCCCGCTCCAGTTGCCGGCTCAGTTGGGCATGCAGTTTCGCCTGCCACTCGTGCAGCCCCGGCGCGGTGTAGAGGATGCGCCTGGCATCCAGCCGACCGTCCTCGGTCAGGGCCTGGAGTTCCGGCCGCAGGGTGCCGCACGCGACGAGGGTCACGTCGCGGAAGGAAAACGGTCGCTCCTGGTGCGGCTGCTGCGTCATGGTGCGCCTGCTCCGACCTCCCCGACCGGGCCGCCCGAACCGCGTTCATAGCGGAGCGAAACGAATCCTGCGGTGCGGGCAATGCCGTCGTGGGGCTGCTCCACCTGGACAGGCTCATCCTGCGGGCTCCGGAACAGCGTCGAGGCGGCCGCCCAATGGGTCAGCCCCGCATCGCGCGCGAACCGGTCAAGTTCCTCCGGCGAGAAGAAACGGGCGGCCGAATAGAACGGGTGGCCCGCTTCGGCCTTGACCCGGTAGAAACGCCCCCACGGGCTCCCGGCCGACACGATACCCAGGACCAGGCCTCCTCCCTCCTTCAGAACGCGCCGGGCCTCGCGGAACAACGCCGCGGGGTCCTGTGCGAAGCAGATCGTCACCACGACGAAGACCGCCCCGAACGACCCGTCGGCGAAAGGAAGTGCCTCACCGAGAGCCTCAGCAACCGGCACGCCGCGGGCCAGGGCATACGGCAACATCCGTCCCGCCGGGTCGACGCCCACGTCGATGCCCAGGGCCCGGGCGAAGCGGCCGGTCCCGACGCCGACCTCCAGCCACGGGCGAGGCAGGCCGCGGCTGACGCGCCGCAGGCACTGGGCTTCGGACTCGAACAGGGCCCAGCCGCGCGGCGTGTCGAACCACGCCTCGTACCGCGCGGCGTGGTGCTGGAAGACGGCCACGCCGGGCCGGCCCCCCGCGGTCTTCTCAACCGTCTGCATCGCGTGCGCCTCTCAGGACCTCGTGGGAGTCATCCGCCAAAGCAGCAACCGGCGCAGGCTAGGAACCGGCACCGGTGGACGCCTTGGCCTTGCGGCCCGGCTTGCGCTTTGTCCGTCCGGTCCGTCCGGTTTCCGCCGCCCGGTCGTCTTCCTGCAGCAGCAAATCGAAGAGGCCGCGGACGAGTTCCGGCCGGGCGAGGTAGTAACACCGCGAGACGCCCTCGCGGTAGAAACCGACGAGGCCGCTTTTCCGCAACGCGCTCAGGTGTTGGGACACGTTGGGCTGCGGCCGGTCGAGCAACTCGGTCATGTCGTTGACACACGTGGTTCCGCCGAGGAGCTGGCGGAGAATCATCAACCGGGTGGGATGGGCGAAGGCTTTCATCAGCCTCGCCCACGCATGTGCCTGGTTATCCTCCATGGGTCCGTCCCCTTCCTTCCAGACCGATGACGGGCGACACAACATTCGAAATCCCGAATATAGTATCCGGCCTGCCGTCCGGGGTCAAGCCCGTTTCTGTGAGGTGCCGGCGCAAACACGGTGCCCGGCCCAAGCGATCGCCGGTCAGCCACGCTCACCGCGAGTGGAATGCAGAGCCTTCAGGTTACTATGCCGCAGGCGGGTCCTTCACATCGCGCCCGGCCGCCCAGTACATGCCCCGCACCACAAGCCGCTGGAAATGCGGGTTCGTCCAGGCCTCCCGACCGTGGCCCAGCCCCGTGTAGAAGACGCGTCCTTTGCCGTAATGGGAGACCCACGCCATAGACTGCCGCTCGCCGTCCCGATCGATGCGCAGGAGCGACGCCATCTGGGCGTTGGGATGGTAGTTATGGCGGTAGGTTTCGTCGGTGATCTCGAAGTCCTTCATGCCCCGCGTGATCGGATGGTCTTCGTCGTAGATGTGGACGGTGAACGTGCCGTGGCCGTGGCCCGCGAAGCGGCCACCGAGCATCTCCCAGCAGCGGTCGGCGTTCTTGAACGAGTCGCTGGCCGAGTGGATGCCGACGTCCACGTCTTCGCATACTCTTAGCTTGCTCCCTCAGTGGCCGTGTCGGGCTGCGGCCCCTTGTCCGCCCGACGGCGCCTGGAATGCACCAGCGTGTAAGCCGCCGGCAGCAGCAGAAGCGTCAGGGCCAGGGAATACAGCAGGCCGCCGATGACGGCGATGGCCATCGTCACGAGCATGCCGCCGCCCTCCCCAAGGTGCATGGCGAGCGGCACAAGGCCGAGGACGGTGGTCAACTGGGTCATAAGGATGGGCCGCACGCGGGTGGGCGCCGCCTTCCGGATGGCCTCCATCGCCGTCATCCCCGAGTGGCGGTACTGCTCGGCCATATCGAGCAGCACGACGCCTTGCGACGTGATGCCGCCCATCATCACGAGGATACCAATCTGCACGGTCACGCTGACCGGCGCGCCGACCATAAACAGGGCAAGCAACGCCCCGGTCAGGGCCAGGGGCACGTTCAGAACAATCAGCATCGGCAGGGTGAACGACTCGTACTGAATCGCCAGGATGACGTAGGCGAAGAGGGTGGCGAAGCCGACGATCAGGCCCACGACGCGCCGGCTTTCCTCCATGAAACGGGCCTCGCTGCCCATCGAAACCTCGACGCCCTGGGGCGGTCCGAGGTCGATGGCGGCCTTTTCGGCGCGGGCCAGGGCCTCGCCCACGCTGACACCGGCCGGGTCGGCGCGCACGATGACCCGCTTGATCTGATCCTCTCGAGAGATCTCCACGGGTCCCACGGCCCGGCGGACCTGGGCGACGTCCCGCAGGTACACGGGCTCGCCGCTGCGGGTCTCCATGATCAGGCTTTCCAAGTGCTTCTTACTGTCGAGCGTGATCTCCGGCACGATGAGGCGAATGGGATAGTACTCGGTTCCCTCGTGGTACTGGGTGGCCACCTGCCCGTGGACGAGGGTTTTCAGCGTATGGGCCACCTGATCGACGGAGATACCCATGGCCGAGGCGCGGGCGCGCACCACGTACACGCGATATTCCGGTTTTGTCATATCCATTGAGATATTGACGCCGGAGAGTCCGGGCGTTTGGACCATCCGGCCCGCAAGTTTCTCGGCGAACTCGTAGAGCAACAGGGTGTCGCTTCCGGTGACGTACACCTCGACATCCTGCTCGCCCACCTTGCGGAGGCCCTTGATCGGCCTGGGCTTGACGGACAGTTTCGCCCCGGGTTCCTGCGACTGGATTTGAACCACCCAGGCCCGGACTTTCTTGACAAACTGGGCGGTGGAGACCTCGCGCCGGCTGCGCGGCACGAGTTGGATGTTCAGGTTTCCTTCGTTGCCGACTTCGAGGGTATAGAGGCCGAAGACACGGCCCCCGGCAAGCCTGAACCGGCTCTCAATCTCGGGGCACGACTGGAGCCGCTCATCCACTCGCGACAGGATACGGTCGACCTCGGCCACCGACGTCCCGCTGGGCATCTTGAGTTTGACCATCACGCGGCCGTCGTCGAGTTTCGGGAGGAACTCCGTGCCGGCCCGGGTGGCAAGCCAAATGCCTATGCCAAAAACGGTCAAGGCCAGAAGGACCACAAGCCACCGAACGCGGAGAGAGCCGCCCAGCAGCCGTTCGTAGCCGCGAAGGCCCAACTGAATAACACGGTCGAAGCCTGCCGCGATTCGCGAGGTCTGCCCGGCGCGCTCCCCGCGCAGGAGCCGGTCGGTCAGCAGGGGCGTGACGGTCAACGCGACCAACAGCGAGATCACGACCACCCCGCCCACCACGAACACCAGTTCGCTGAGCAGAATGGCCACCATGCCCGGCACGAAGACGAAGGGCATGAAGATGACGAGGAAGGTCAGGGTGGCGGCCACGATGGCGGACCCGACCTCCAGCGTCCCGCGGTGGGCGTAGTCCTCCACACCCTCACCCTTGAGGCGCGTGATGTTCTCCAGGACGACGATCGAGTTATCCAGAATGACGCCCAGGGCGACAACCAGCCCTCCCAGGGAGAACACGTTAATGGAGAAACCGGCGGCATTCATCACGGCGAAGTTGGCCAGCAGCGTAAGCGGCAGAGCCACCATCATGACGATGACCTGGCGCCATCGGCCGAGGAAGAGGTAAACCACGATCACAACGAGGATGGAGGCGAGAATGGCCGAATCCCGGACGCCGTTGATGGCGTTCCGGACATACAGGCCGTCGTCCTCGACGTAGTCAAAGTGGATGTCTTCCGGAATACTGCCTTGTTTCCGCAACTCCGCGAGGCGGGCCTTAACGCCTTCGGCCACCGTCATCGCGTTGGCGGCGTACTGTTTGAGGACTTTGAACTCGACGCACGGCTGGTCGTTCAGGTGCGTGTCAATACGCATTTCCTCGTGCTGGTCTTCGACGCGGGCAACATCCTTCACGTAAATCTCTTCGCCGCCCGCTCCGATGCCCACGACGACGTCTTCGATTTCCTCCAGGCTCTCGAACTCGCCCATCGTCCGGGCGATGATCTCGCGCGGTTCAATGGTCACACGGCCAGCGAAGGTCTCGAGGTTGCCTTCATAGAGGGCCTTGGCCACCTGGCCCGGAGAGAGGTTGTATGCCTGAAGGCGATCCGGGTCGAGGTGCACGCGGATCTCGCGCTTCAGGCCGCCGACCACTTCCGCACCGGCCGTGCCGGGCACGGCCGCCAACCGATCGATGAGCCATTCATCCGCCCACTCCCGGAGCCAGACCAGATCGCGTTTGTCGGACGTGATCATGACCTCGATGACCGGCAACTGGGAGGGGTCGGCCTTGATGATGACCGGGGGGTCCATATCGCGCGGCAGTTTCTTCGTAACCCGGCCCATGGCGGCCACGACGTCCTGGAACGCCACCTCCACGTCCACGCCGTAGAAGAAGTTTGCGAGAAGGGTATACATGCCCTCAATGCTGGACGACTCAATGTAATCGAGGTCGTCGACGGTGGCGATGACCTCCTCGAGCGGGTCGGCGATGTTGTCCTCGATATCGTCGGCCGTGGCCCCGCGCCACCAGATGTGGATCTTCACCATCGGGTAGGAAATGTCCGGCAGGTAGTTCACGTCGAGTTGTGTGAGGCTGAAGAGGCCGGCGGCCGCGACCGCGACACTCAGCACGGTGACGGCGACAGGGCGTTTCAGAGCGGCGGCGGTGATTCTCATGGCTTCGTCTCCCCTCCCGACCCCGTCTCCGCAGCCGCAACCGGGGCCGCCGCTTCGCCCAGTTGGACCGGCGCTCCGTCCTTCAGGTTCAAGTTGCCGACCGTGACCACCGCCTCACCAGCCTGGACGCCTTCAACGATCTGAACGCGGCCTTCCTCTTCCAGCCCGATGGTGACTTTCCGCAGGATGGCCTTCCCCCCCTTGACGACGTAGACGACCTTATGGCCCCTGGGCGTGGTCACGATGGCGGCGTCGGGAACCACCACGGCCTCCTCGGCCACCCGGCCGCGCACCGACAGGCGGGCGAAGAGGTGGGGGATCAGTTTTACGTCGTCAAGAACCTTGGCCTCGACGATCCGCGTGCGCGAGTCCCACTCCAGCCGGGGGTAGACCCGCTCGATGCGGGCGCGAAACTCCTTGCGGGGGTACGCGTCCAACCGGACGACAGCCTCGGTGCCTTGGTGGATCTCGGCGGCATGGGTTTCCGGAAGCCCCGCCCGCACCACCAGGGACGACGGGTCCATCATCTTGAGCAGCGGCTGCCGGGGCGTGGCCAGGTCGCCCGGCCGGACATATACCTCGGTAATGATGCCGACGAAGGGGGCCGTCAACACACACTCGTCGAGTTTCGCCTGCGCCAGGGCCCGTTTGGCATCGGCTTCCTCGACAGCGGCCTGGGCCACACCGACCTCCGTGACGGTCGGCCCCGCCTCGAGCATGGCCAGCCGCTCCTTCGCGGCCTCCAGTTGCGTGTGGCATTTCACGTAATCCACGCGGGCCTTCTCAACGGTCTCGGCGGGCAGCGAGCCGCTCTTGACCAAGGAGCGGATGCGGTCGAGATCGGCCTTCGTGAAATCCGTGCAGTCCTCGAAGTGCCGGACGGACTCCCTGGCTTGCGCGATTTCCTCGGGTCGTGCGCCGGCCTTGAGGTCGGCCAGTTCGGCCTTGGCGACCGCCAGGGCCGCTTCCGCAGCCGCAAGTTCCTGCCGGTACAGCGGCCGGTTGATCTCGACGAGTTTCTGCCCTGCCTTCTCGATGCGGTCGCCCTCGCGCCACGGGCAATAGGCAATGGGGCCCTCGACGATCGCCCCCAGCGTCACGGTATTCACGGCAACCACGTTGCCGGTGGTTTCGAGACGTTCCTCGATGCGCTCCCGTTTCGCCTCGACCACCTCCACCCGCTGGGCTTTCTTGCCCTTACCCTTGCCGCCCCCTTCCGAGCGACAGCCTGCCAGATTGACGACGGTCAGCCCGAGCGCCACCGCCATCCATATGCTTCTTCCTGTTATCCTCATTGACTTTCTCCCACAGTCAGGCGAAACGGGGCCGGAACCGTCATGTGCCCGCCACCGGGCCCGGAACCAACAGCACCGGCGCCGCCGAGTGGCGCGCCACATTGTGGCTGACGCTGCCCAGAAACAACTCGCTGATGAATCCTCGTCCGTGGCTTCCCATGACGACCACGCTCGCGCCGCCGCTCGCAGCACGCTTGAGTATTTCGTCAATAGGTGATCCGTACGGAATCTCCATGTCGACTTGCGGTTCACCCAACGTCTTCAAACGCTCCGTCATCATGGTCAGGCGATCTTGGTCGATGGCGTTGAACTCGTCCAGCCGGTGCTCGAGGTGCTTGCCGAGCCTGGCTTTGTCCTGAACGTGAAGGAGGGTCACGCGGCGCGCCCCGCGCGCGACGAATTCGCTTACGTAGGCGAATGCGTGGACCGAGTGATTTGAAAAGTCCGTGGGGTGGAGCACATGGCGCGTGAAATCGCATCCCCCTCCCGCACAGACGGCCTGCCCGCTGTCCTCATCCACCTTCAGCCGCACAATGAGGACAGGCCTTGTCGCGTGGTGAATGATCTCCGTCGCGGTGCCGCCCAGGAAGACCTCGCTCGCAAGGTTATGCCCATGGCTTCCGACGACGATCAGGGAACACCCCCGCTCTTCCGCAATACGAGGAATCGCCGTGCCCGCAAGGCCTGCCTCCACCGCGACAGTCGTGCGGAGCCCTTGTTTCTCCAGGATCCGTTTCTGCCGATCCAGGGTGGACTCAATGTAGGCTTCGATCTGGTCCGGAAACGCCACATGCTCCCGAACCAGAAAGCACTGCGCCAGGACGCATTCCCTGGCACCGACCAGGTGCAATGCCTTCGCGCATCCGACCACGGCCAGCGACGCGGCTGAGGCATCCGTAGCGATGAGAACTTTGGAGAACATGGCGCTGTCTTCCCCTGCTATGCCCACCCCGGTCTCAACGGCCTTCACCCACCGCCAAGCGGAACTGGGCCAGAGCCGTGTTGTAATCCGCCAGGGCACGGTAATAGTTCATCTGCGAATCGAGCAGGGCCGATTGGGCGTCCAGGACATCGACGATCGCCCCCTTGGCAAGTTCGTACTTCTCGCGCTCGATGCGCAGGGATTCCTTGGCCTGCGTCACCGCCTTCTCTGTCACGCCGACCCGCGCCCGCGTCGATTCGATGTTGGAGACCGCCGTCTCGACTTCCACCTGGATTTGAAGGCGCCGGTTCCGGAGGGCCTCTTCCTGGGCGCTGAGGCGGCTGCGTTCCCGCCTTATGCGTGCGCCGATCCGACCGCCTTCAAAAACCGGCACGTCAATCAGAACCCCAACCCGGCCCACTTCGTTGTCCTCGTCCACGTCGTCCGAGTCCCAGCGGCTTCCATACGATGCCTGGAGCGACACTTCCGGCAAGCGTCCGGCCTTGGCGGCTTCGAGCCGCTTGCGCTGCGCCTCCACGGCCGACATCAGGGATTGGTAATCCTGCCGATGGGCCAATGCCTTCGGGAGCGCCGCATCCAGAGAACCCGGCCCATCGTCCATGGTCAATTGGCCCTGAATGGCCACGGACTGTTTCTCTAATCCCAGCAGACTGGCAAGAACGAACCGCTGGACGTCGAGGACGTTGCGCTCCTGGAGCAACTGCTGCTCGATGTCGGCCAGCCGGACCTCCGTCCGCAGCAGGTCCACGCGTGCCGCCTTCTGGGCTTGTAGCAATTCCTTCGTCCGCTTCTGATGCTCAAGAAGGGCTTTCTGGGAAAAGAGGAGCGAGTCGATGGCTTCCTTCTGGCCCAGCATGGAGTAGAAGACGCTCGACACGTTGAACACCAGTTCCATCCGACTGTGTGCCAGCCGCTGATCGGCCGACCGCGTGAGCAACTCGGCCGCCTTCACCTGATTGCGCAACCGCCCGCCCGTGTAAAGGGGCATGCCCAACACGACTTCCCCGAACAGAAGGTTATCGCTGAAGCCCAATACGTCGCGGGCCCCGGGGCGACGGGGCTTGATCAGCCTGTCTTCCCGATAATGCATGAAGCCGCCTTGGCCGTGCACCGTCGGCCACAAGGCCCCTTCTGCGATGTCCTTCTCTGCCAGGGCCGTTTCCGTGTCCCACTGCCGTTGCGCGATGTCGGGATTATTCCTGAGCGCGAGATCCACACACTCCTCAAGAGAGAGCGGCCCTTCCGAGCCCTCGGCCGCAGGGGCCTCCGGTGCAGCCGACGGCGCTTCCTGTACGGCAGAGGGTTCTTCAGGCGGGGCAGGCGGCGTCTTTGTTGAGGCCGGGGACGCCGTACGCGCTCTGGGACTCAACGCCGTCTCGGGACGCCCGGCGGCGAGCCCCACCCACTGCGGGCCGTAGACGTCCTGACGGTTCGCCGTGCACCCCGCCGTCGCGGCCGCCATATACATTGCGAATGCCGTCACGAACGCGGTCTTCATCGCGAGCGCCCTTCTGCTATCGTGCGATTCATCAGGCCAGAGAGCCGGAGGTCCTGCCGGTGGCTCATCGCGGCGCGTCGCGTTCCAGCGCCTTGAAGATCGCGGCTTCGTCCGGGGCGACCCGCGTGCGCATGACCTCGGCGACCGTGCCGCCGAACATCTCGGCCATCACGGCCCTGTTCATGCCGCTGACGTGAACCTTGCCGTCATCGCCCTCGTAAACGCCAAAGGCACACGGCATGAACGCGGACACCTCGGGCGTGTCGGCGAGCATAGCGTGGGCATACTCTGCCCTGCCGAACTGCACGACCCGTACCTGGCGGTCGAGGTGGACACCGTGCTTCGCCATGGCCTGGTTCAGGTTCAGCACGCCCTTGCAGTGGAACCCTTGCGCTTCGATGGCCCCCTTGAGGGCCTCGCATGTCTGGTCCACGTCACGGTACGCGCTCTCGTGGACCGTCGCCATCCTCGCGTTCGTGGGCCGGCACCCGCTAAGCGCGACCAGCGCTCCGCCGGCCACACAAGCGACCAGCAACAGCACCGCAGGGCTCCTACGGACGCCAGAACACACGGAAGATCCCGCGCTGAACGCGCGGCCAGCCACCGCACCGGACTCCCGCATCACCTTCCTCCTTCCGTTCTCTGAAATCCCGGGCCGAAAAGCCGGCCATCTCATCGACGCACCCACGCAGGTGCGTCCCGTGGCCGTCAGCACCGCCTGGTATGTCGCCAGGCATTCCTCGCCGCCTTTGGCCTGGAACGAAAAAGGGTTGAAGTTCGAGCATCCGAAGATTATACTGGTGCTCGCAAAAGATTCAAGGGGCAAATTTCTCGCCCGCAGGGACTCCGGTCCGCCGAATCGCAGCAACACGCACCGGAGGGGCAAAGACGGTCCGGAACCTCACACAGCCGGAAAGGCAACCCGAGGTGCGGTCAAACCAGAAAGGGCCCGGGCGTACCGGCGCCAACGGCCGTAGACAGACCTCCTTCGGCACCGCTCCGAATCGCCTGTCGCCCCGCCCGGAGGCGTGGGACCTCGTCGCCCGCACCCTCAAGGCCGTCGCCCATCCAACGCGGCTTCGGATACTCAACCTGCTGGAGACCGGCGAGCGCAGCGTCGGCGAGATCACCGAGGCCCTGGGAACCAAAAACGCCACAACAAGCCGGCAACTGGGACTGATGCGGGACCGGGGCGTGCTCTCCGCCCGCCGTACAGGAAACCGAGTGTACTACCGCATCGCGAACCCGAACCTGGTTGAGGTGGTCCGATGCGTCCGCCGGTCCGGCCGGATCAAGAAAGGCAAGGATGCTTAGTTCGGCTTTCCCGGTCTTGAGCCCGTAGGGTCAAGGAGTTCTATCAATAAATAACGAGCCTTCCTGCCGATTCAGTCAGTGGCAAAGTCGCGCCCACGTACCAGCAGCAAGGGGGCATACCGTGCCCGGCTCTGCTTTGCCCCGAACAGGCGCCATCGTTGCGCTTGAAAAATGTTTCTGCGGCACGTAGACTCTTTGTGTGTCAGGTCGCGATGGAGGCGAGTACCTGTGGTCACTGAACTCAGTTCCACACTCGAAGACTACTTGCGAGCCGTCCATCGTATCGAAGACGAGCAACGCGTTGCCCGTCCCCGGGACATCGCCCGCGCCCAGAAGGTAGCGGCATCCACCGTCACGGCCGCGCTGCAAAGCCTCGCCGAGAAAGGGCTGATCAACTACGAACCGTACGGCCTGATTACGCTGACCGAGCAGGGGCGAGCCAAGGCCGAGCAACTCGCCGACCGGCACCTTATCATCAAGGACTTCCTGGAGAAGATCCTCGGGCTCGAGCCGGAGCGCGCCGAAACGACCGCCTGCGGCATGGAGCATGTCGTCGATGCGGAAGGGCTCGAACGCTTCCTCTGCTTTGTGGCATTCATGGAACGCCATTGTCCCGCCGGGTCGAAGTGCCTGAAGGACTTCCGCCACTTCATCAAGGAAGGCGCAAACGGCCGCACGTGCCAGGAGTGCCTGGGTGCCTACAGGAAGGCCCGAGCCGAAGACGCCGCCGGTCAGACATGACTCCATAGCGGCCGGGCCGGGTTTCATTCGCCCACGTCTTGGCGCTTGAAACTGCTGCGACTTGGGCGTCTTGCCGGTGCAGTGAACTCAGGACCCTGCTTGAGGCTCAATAGAGAAACGGGCACCGGCCCCCGCCCGCAGATACCCCTCGCCGAAGGCCTCCTTCATCTGCCGCCGCGTCTCATCGCCCGAACAGTGGGTGGGGGCAACGCGCGAAACGCCCATCGTCTTGAAGGCGGCGATCACCGACCA
>JAWODB010000137.1:0-22769 GCA_046483505.1 Phycisphaerae bacterium | reverse complement strand
GGCCCAGCAGGTGCGGTGGATGCACTGGCATTCCAACCCTGCCCAGACGCCGACGCCGCTGAAGGAACTCCAGCCGGGCATCCCGCCGCTGGTCTCGAAGATCGTCGAACGGATGATCGAGAAGGATCCGTCGAAGCGGTTCGCCTCCGCCGACCAGATCATCAAGTGGCTCCGGCGGATCTTCGTGATGCACGTCAAGGGCAAGAGCCTGACGCAGGCCGATTCGGAGTCGATGGAGCAGGAGATGGAGGCCGACGCCGGCGCCGGCGGCGTGCCGGCGCGCCGGCCGACCGTCCGGCCCCAGGCCGCCGGGGGCGGACAGACGCCGCAGCCCGCCGCTGCGGGTGCCGCCGTTGCGGGCGCCGGGGCCGCCGCGGGCGCCGAGGCCGGGCTGGCCGAGACCTCCGCCGAGCAGACCGCGCCGCTGCCCGAGAAGAAATGGACCTGGAAGCGGGCGGCGTTCTGGGGCGGCGTCATCGGGGGGCCCCTGATCGCCGTCGCCGTCGGCCTGCTCATCTGGAACGCCCACGTGACCGGCCTCCGCCAGCAGGAGGCCAAACGCGAGTGGGTCAAGGCGATGCAGGCCTGGGACGACAAGGACTACGAGGAGGCGATGGCGGCGTTCAAGGGCATCGCGATCGAGTTCGACGACCTGCCCGGGCGGGCGTCCGAGGCCACCAAGTACGCCTGGATGGCCCGGGCCGAGCACGCCCTGAAGGGCGAGGATTGGGACACCGCCGCCCAGGCCGTCAACACCGCCGAGGACCAGTACTACGCGCCCGCCCGCTGGGCGGACGGGTTCCGGCAGCGGTTTACGAAGGCCAAGGAAATCAAGCAGGTGATGAAGGACGTGGAGACGGCCGCCGAGGCCGAGAACTACGAGGAAGCCATCGCCCTGCTCACGAACCTCCAGCAGAAGTACCCGGAAATCGACCTGAGCGCCCAGATCGCCCGGTACCGCGAGAAGAAGGAACTCCGCGAGTACAACGCCCTGCTCGCCAAGGCCCGCGAGTACCTGGCCAGGAAGGACTACAACCAGGCCCAGGTGTACGCCGAACGGGCGAAGAAGATCCGTTCCGGCCCCGAGGTCGAGGAACTGCTCGCCAAGATCAAGAGCCAGAAGCAGTACGACCAACTCGTCGTGCTCGCCAAACAGGCCGAGGCGGACAAGAACTGGTCGGAGGCGGCCGGCCTGTGGCAGAAGATCCTGGAACTCCGGCCGTCGGAGGCGATCCGCAAGAAGTTCCACCACGCCCAGGCCGAGGCCATCGCCGAGGTCGCCCGGAAACTGGAGGAGAACGGCCTGATTTCCCAGGCCGTCCAGAAGTGGACGGAGGTCATCGAGCACAATCCCGAACACCCGGACGCCCTGGCCGCCCTCAAACGGGCCGGCCGCCAGCAGCAACTCGACGAGCACGTCAAGAACGCCAAGAAGGCGATGAAGCAGGGCGAGTGGGAGCAGGCCATCAACAGTTACAAGCAGGCCCTGAAACTCATCGACCCCGACAAGGAGGGCGACCTCAAGACGCAGTTCGAGGAGCAGATCAACCTCGCCCGATATCACATGGCCATGGCCCGGGCCCAGGAGGCGCTGCGGCAGAAGGAGTTCGACGAGGCCGAACGGCTCGTCACCGAGGCCCAGTCGTATAAGGATACGGGCGAAGCCGGCAGCCTCATGGAACGGATCGAGACGCAGCGGCAGTACCACGGGCACGTGAAGATCGGCACGAAACTGCTCGGCGACCTCAGTTACGGGCCGGCGCTGGAATCGTTCCAGCGGGCCCAGGAGGTCATGGATACCCAGGAGGTCCGCGACCTGATTGCCGAGACCAAGTACCGCTGGCACTTCTCCATCGGCAAGTCGTACATCCAGGACAGACGGTACAAGGAGGCGCTGGCCCGGCTGCACCTGGCCCAGAAGGCCAAGAACACCCTCGACGTCCAGGGCCTGATCGACCTCGTCCGCCAGGCCATGGCCGAACAGGAACAACCCGAGGAGTGATCCCATGCGTTCGCGAACACGTCGGCGCGAGGCCGCCCCGGGCCGCCGGCTCGGGCGCAGCGCAGGCGCGATGATCGGCCGCTTCCATCGCGAGGAGCGGGCCCAGGTCGTCTTCGTCGTCGTCCTGTTCTTCTTCCTGCTGGCCGGCCTGGTGTTCCTGGTGCTGAACAGCGGCCAGAAACTGAACCACAAGGTCCAGATGCAGCATGCCGCCGACGCGGTGACGGCGACGGGCGCCGCCTGGTACGCGCGCGGGCTGAACGTCATCGCCATGTGCAACGTGGTGGACACGCAACTGTTGAGCCTCATCGTTCTGCTCGACTCGCTCGAAACGGTCGTGCCGCCGGCCACCGAGTGCATCGACGACCTGTGCTCGAACCTGGGCGCCTCGAAGGCCGGGCACGATATGCCGATCGACCAGCGCATCTCGGACTGGCTGGCGGTCGGCAACGCCCGCGATGAACAGAGAATCATCCGGCAACTGGGGCGGATCGTGGCGGAGGTCGACTGGCCCGAGTACCTCCAGTACGACAACGGCGTGCTGTGGGAGTGCACGAAACTGATGGACGGGTTCATGCACGCCATGCGCGACGTCACGCCCGTGGCGGCGCAGCGGGAGGCCATGGATATCGCCCAGGAGAACGGGGCGGAGTTCGGGTTCGTCCTGCCCCTCTGGCCGCGGCTGCCCGTCCAGGACGGCCGGTTCCGCGACTTCGAGAACCCGATGCGCACCGGCCGCATGCCGCCCCCGTGGGAACGGAAGGTCATCGGCGGGTTCGCCCACGTCATGCATTACCGCGGATACTATCCGGATTATATGTACAAGGGCGAGATCCACCACGGCCGCGGACCCGTCATGGGACCGTGGTCCTACTGGCGCGAGCCGTTCACCGCCACCCGGCCCATGGGGCTGCTGGACCTCAGCCGCTTCTCCGTCCTCTTCAACCTCGTCTCGTCGAAGAAACTCGAGATGATGTTCGGCGAGGTCGACGACCGGGTCTCGCTGCGGAACTGGGAAATGCAGTACGACCGGGCCAAGGAACTCAGGTCCGACGACGTCCTCCGCGCCTGGTGGGATCACGTCTCGTTCGACGCCAAGTACGAGTTCCCCGAGGCCTCGTTCTTCAGCAACATCGACCGGCGGCACCACCACCGGCCCACGGTGCGGACGCGGGCGTACCGGAGCATGGAGTCGCCCAGCCTGACCGGCTACACGCGGGCCACGCTGAACTACGAGGGGGCGTGCCCGCGGCTGGCGGTCTTCTACCGCGTCAAGGAACGCAAGACCGCCCACTATCCGCAGTTGGGCATCTTCGCGCCGCATCCGCCCATGCGGGCCGACGGCAGCCGGTGGCCTTACAGCGAGGCCGAGAAGCAGATCTACTATCACGTGGACGTGTGGCGGTTCAACGGGGCGGAACTGGAGTCGGACGAGTCCCTCCACCGCCGGTACCTGCCCCCGCCGGGCGCCGAGCCGTGTGCCCCCATCGTCTTCGACCGTACGGGCGGCGACCACACCTGGGACACGATCAACACCTACTTCACCTTCAACGGCTTCGCGTACGTCCCGGGCGGGGTGAAGGAATGGGGCGCCAAGTTCCGCAACCCGAACCCCATCGACAAACTCATCGGCTACGCCCAGGCCCGCGTCTACGCCCGGTACAGTTGGGACCTCTTTACCCAGCACTGGAAGGTCAAACTGATGCGGACCGACCGCTGGAAGCACCTCCTGACGGAACTCCAGGGCGGTGTGCCGGCCGGCGGTGGCCAGGTGGCCGCCGAGTTGACCCAGGAACGCCTCGAACCCGTGATGCAACTCATCCAGTACTACGACGACGCCTTCGTGGAGGAGTTTACCCATTGAACGCGCCAACCGACGATAGACGACGTCGTGCGCGGCGGGTCGGAGCCTGTCCCGAGCGTAGCCGAGGGATACCCGCCGCGCTCGGAACCGGCGTGACGCGCCGGCGCGGTGGGTGCGGAGACCCACCGCGCTCAGGGATCCCTATGGGTTTGAAGCCACGCCGCGCCGCCCACCGAGGCAACGCCCTGCTGGAGTTCGTCCTGACGCTGCCGATCATCTTCTTCCTGACCGGCCTGACGATGTACCTTTCGTTCGGCATGCTGTCGAAGCAGAAGACGCTGGTCGACGCCCGGCGGGCCTTGTGGCGGTCGGCCGGCCACGGTCACTGGACCGACATGCGCCTGGAGGGGCACACGCCCGGATTCGTGGAGGACGACGGCACGCGGC
This sequence comes from Phycisphaerae bacterium, assembly GCA_046483505.1. Lineage (GTDB taxonomy): Bacteria > Planctomycetota > Phycisphaerae > FEN-1346 > FEN-1346 > BS750m-G62. Next base: position 18,516 of record JAWODB010000137.1, on the reverse strand, counting down.
GCCCGCGCGGCACGGGCGAGGAACTCCAGCGCCTCCGCCCGGACGTGGAACCGGAAACCATCGCCCGGACCACCAACCCCCGTGCCCGCGACTACTGGTTCCGCATCTGGGATAACCTGCCGGGACGCCACGAGGCCCACGCCAGCCGCTCGTTCGCCGACCGGGTGCCGGCCAGCATGTGGGGGTTCCTGCGCAAGCAGACCCGGGCCGACCACTGGCGGGATACCAGCCCGTGGCACTTCCACCATCTGGACGCCTGGAAGATCGCGCGCAGCGGCCCGCTCCGGGAGATCTTCGAGGCGTTCCGCGAGCACCTGGAAATGGCCGAGTTCGCCCCTCACTTCGAGCCCACCCGCGACGACATCATGAACCGCTGGTGGCACGGCGACCCGTACGAGGACCCGAGCCAACGGTGGCGTTAACCTTCATCACGATGTAGCGGCCGGGAATGCCGGGAGACAGCGTGCAGACGCCTGGCGACACACCATCCTCTCAAGCGTCACAGGAGCAGCGGACGCGGCGGCGGCGCCGGCCCCTGGCGATCGCCGTGCGCGTGGTGCTGATCGTCGTGGTGATCCTGGCGATGGTCCTCCTGGCGCACGTGCTCCGCCATCCGGGCCGCGGGGGGGCGGGGGAGGACGACGTGGCCGGCGCCGCGGACCCCGTCTGGCCGCCCGAGGTCGACCTCTCCGGCGGGGCCCCCCCGCCCGAGGAGGAGCCGACGACCCGCGAGGAGGCCGACGACGACCTCCGCCACGCCATGGCCGGCCTCATCATGGCCGCCCTCGGCGCGGGCGGCGAGGACGCCCCGCGCGATATCGACCCCGCGGAGGCCCGGCGACGGGTTGCCGACCTCTTCGCCCTGCCGTATGATTATCCGCAGAGCGAGGCCCCGGCGGACCTGGTGCCGGAAGGGGCCAAGGTGCTGCTGACCTTCGACAACCCGGCCCGCCGCGGCGTCCGGATGGTGCTCGTCCGGATGCCCGGCGGCATCGACGCGGCGTTGGAGGCGTTCCACCGGCACTACGAGTCGCTCGGATGGGAATACGAACCGCTGAAGGACCCGCGGGATCACCGCGGCGCCCAGCCGGACCGGGGGTGGCTGGTCCACTTCCGCAAGGTTCGCCAGGGACGCATCGTCCGCGACCGGGTGGTCTACGCCCGGCCGCGAAGCGAGGGCGACGAGACGCTCGTCGCCGTCTACGACCCCGATTACGGGGGAGATTGAGAAACCGCTCGTACGAAGGAGTCTCCATGGCGAAGGCGAAGGAAAACGCCTGGATCCCCAGCGGGGGGGTGTTGATCGTGGCCGTGGCCGCCGCCGTCGTGGCCGCCGTCCTGCTCAACGTCTACATCGGCATGATTGAGGCCCCGTACGAGGTGACGGTGCCGTTCCTCGTCCTCAAGAAGAACGTGGCCAAGGGCGAGGCCATCGAGGAGGGGCACGTCGGGGTCGTCGAGGTGCCCGAACCGCTGCTCGAGAACGACGCCTTCGACCGGTTCGTGCGCCTCAGCGACAAGAGCGTCGTCCTGCGCGAAAAGGCGCAGTGGGACCTGCACAAGGGCAACTGGCTCGCCTATCGCGACGTGGGCAGGGGCAGCGAGGTGCCTGTCCTGCGGGAACTGCCGCCCGGCTACCAGATGCTGACCATCGACATCGAGCCGGAACCGTCCGTCCAGCCGGGCGCCTTCGTGACCGTCCGCGGGCGGTTCGACATGCAGCCCGACAACCGGACCGAGGAGATCGAAGTCCTCGACGTCCTCTACGACGTGCAGGTCAAGGCCGTGGGAGGCTCCGCCAAGGCCGTCGACGACCGGAGACGGTCGGCGGACAACGTCCAGGTCTTTCTGCCGAAGGACCACGTGAAGCGGCTCCTGCAGATCAAGGAGCGGATGGCGTCCGACCGGTTCCTCGTCACGGTCCAGCGGTCGCCGGAGGGCGTCAAGAGCGAGCCGACGTTCGCCCCCGAGGTCATCGACCTCATGCAGCCGGCCGAGGCGGGGCCGATCGTTCCGTAACCCGGCCCAGCGGAGACGCCGTATGCGAGTCATCGCCTACAGCCAGTTGAGCGACGTGCGGCAGGAGATCGAACTGACCGCCGACATCCTGCGCATCGGCCGCGACCCCAACAACGACCTGGAACTCGCCAGCCCGTTCGTGTCGCGCGAGCACGCCCGGCTCCTGAAGCACAACGGCGAGATCTTCATCGAGAACGTGGGCCTGAACGGCACGCTCGTCGACGGCGAAATGGTCGGCGTGGGCGAACAGGTCAAGGTGATCCCCGGCCAGGAAATCCACATCGGCGAGTGGGCGCTGTACCTCTCGGAAGAGGAGGCGCCGAAGCCCGAAGAGGGCAAGATCAAGTTCCGCCGCGAAAAGACCCCCCTGGCCAAGGCCATGGAGGTCGAGAAGCAGGTCCACGCCGAACTGCTCCGCCGGCTGAACCTCCGGACCGTCGACGTCGAGGCCCAGGACGACCCCCGCTACGTCAAGCACCTGAAGGCTCACCTCGCCTCCGCCCTCGACGATTTCATCAACCAGATCGACGACGAGACCGGCTGGTTCCTCGTCGAGCAGCAACTCAAGCGCGACGTGGTGACCGAGATCTCCCGCCGGGCCGGCAGCAAGATGCGGCCGCCCATCCTCAAGGCCGGCGACGCGGTCCTCGACCAGCAGTTGGAAACGGCCATGCTCCGGCTGCGCGACATGCTGATCCAGGACCTCGGCCTCCAGTTCGGCGCCCCGAACGTGAAGCAGGACGTCGACACGGTCGAGGAGCATTTCCACGAGGAGTTCAACCGCGAGGCGCCGCAGGTTACCGAGTCGCTGTGGGTCTACATCGTCCGCCGCTACATCATGAAGGACATCCTGGACATCGTCGTCGGCCTCGGGCCGATCCAGGACCTGCTGGACATGCCGAACGTGACCGAGGTCATGGTCGTCGGGCCGAGCAAGATCTACATCGAGGAGAACGGCGTCATCCGGAACACGGGCCGCTCGTTCTTCTCCGAGGAGGTCGTCCTGACGGTCATCGAGCGGATCGTGACGCCCCTCGGCCGCCGCATCGACCGGTCCACGCCCATCGTCGACGCCCGGTTGCCGGACGGCAGCCGCGTCAACGCCACGATCGCGCCGCTGAGCCTCGTGGGGCCGGTGCTCACGATCCGCAAGTTCTCCGAGACGCCGTTCACGATCGACGACCTGGTCAGTTTCGGCACGATCACGCCGTTCGCCGGCAACTTCCTGCGGGCGTGCGTCCTGGGCCGCAAGAACGTGCTCGTGGCGGGCGGGACGGCCTCCGGCAAGACGACGCTCCTGAACGTCCTGAGCGCCTTCATCCCGCCGCACGAACGCATCATCACCATCGAGGACTCCGCCGAACTCCAGATGCACCAGGAGCACGTCGTCCGCGTCGAGACCCGCCAGGCCAACGTCGAGGGCAAGGGCCAGTTCAGCATCCGCATGCTCGTGCAGAACGCGCTGCGGCAGCGGCCGGACCGCATCCTCGTCGGCGAGGTCCGCGGCGCCGAGGCCCTCGACATGCTCCAGGCGATGAACACCGGCCACGACGGCTCGCTGACCACCATCCACGCCAACAGCCCGCAGGACGCGATGAAGCGGCTCGAGGGGCTCGTCCTCGAGGCCGTCGACATGCCCGTCCGCGCCATCCGCGAGCAGATCGTCACCGCCCTCGACCTCATCGTCCACCTGACGCGGTTCGCCGACGGCCGCCGCCAGGTCACCGCCATCAGCGAGGTGGCCGGACTCGACCGCGACGAGGGCTACATCGTCGTCGAGAACATCTTCGTCCGGCCGGTGCGCGGGAAGAAGCGCGGCGAGCGGGGCGAACTCATGCATACCGGCTACATCCCGGTGTTCGCCCGCGACCTGCTCCACAAGGGACTCCTGACCGTCGATGCGTTCATGTAACCCATGATGACCGACCTCCTTCCACTGGCCGGCGACGCACTCCTCTACCGGGCCGGGGCCACCCTGGCGGCGGCGGTGGCCGTCTTCGCCGGATGCATCTCGCTCCGCGTGCCCGTGGGGCGCATCGTCCGCAAGCACGAGGAGCGGTTCCACGAGGCCCTCGTCGAACTGTTCATGTTCGACGTGACGCCGCGGCAACTGACCTACGGCGTGTTCGTGGCGGCGGGCATCGCCGGGTTCATCCTGGCCCTGATGGCCTACAACGCGGGCGCCGGCCAACTGGGGACCCTCATGATGTTCGCCGCCGGCGCCGCCGTCGGATGGTGGGTGCCGCGGCTCATCATCTTCGTCCTCCAGCGCCGACGCCGCGACCGGCTGAACGAGCAGTTGATCGACGGCCTCGTGACCCTCTCCAACGGCATGCGGGCGGGGCTGAACCTCGTGCAGTCCATGAAACTCATCGAGGAGAACACCGAGCCCCCCATCAGCCAGGAGTTCGGCCTCATGCTCCGCGAGTTCGAGCACGGGGCCAGCGTCGACGAGGTCATGCGCCGCGCCTCCGGCCGGATCAAGTTGCACCACTACCGGCTCCTCTTCGCCGCCATGCAGACCGCCCGGATGCGCGGCGGCAACCTGCCCGATACGCTCGACCGGCTGGGCGAGTCGCTCCGCGAAATCGTCCGCCTCGAGGAGAAGGTCCGGGCCCTGACGGCCCAGAACAAACTCTCCGCCGTCATGATGGGGTGCATGCCGGCGGCGATCCTGGGCGTGTATTACCTCATCGAACCCACGTGGGTCGCCACGCTCTTCAGCCGGGAGAACGACTGGGGCCTGCTGCTGCTGGCCGTCGCCGTCCTGCTGAACGTGGCGGGGTTCCTGTGGATTCGCAAGATCGTGACGTTTGAGATCTAGCGCGATAACGCGGCGCCAGCATGTTGCGCGGTGGGTCTCCGTACCCACCGCGCGAGGAGGGGTATTTGGGGGTGCGTGGCGGGTGCGGAGACCCGCCGCGCACAAGAGGGCGTCGTCGTGTTAGGTCCCGACGCCGGAGAGCCTTTGCGAAAGGACGTATCGGCGTGTTGGCCCTCGTCATCATCATGAACCTGCTCGTGTTTGCGTCGGTGTTCTTCCTGGTCACCGCGCTGTTCCGCGCGCCGATCGAGACGGCGGACGAGTCGGTCTTCCATATCAACGTCGACAACGTCGACCGCAACACGATGTTCGAGATGGTGCCGCTGCGCCCCTTCCTGGTGCCGCTGTATCACCTGGCCCGTCGCCTGAACGTGCCGCGGTTCAAGCAGCACGTCCTCCAGTTGCTCCTCTCGCTGGGGAACCCGAACCAGTACAGCCCGCACGAGTACATCGTGGTGTGCCTGGTGTGGGGCATCGTGGGCGGCGCGGGCGCGTGGGTCGGCACGATGCTGATCCTGGGCGGCGTGGGGATCATCGCCTCCGTCATGTACGTGGCGCTCGGCTTCGGCGCCGGGTTCTTCGCGGCATACCTGTGGCTGCGGGAGCGGGCGCTGCGGCGCCTGCGGGCCATCTCGAAACGCCTGCCCTACACGCTGGATCTCATCGCGATGGCCATGGACGCCGGCGCCACGTTCTACGAGGCGTGCCAGTCGGTCATCCAGGACGAGCCGGACGATCCGCTGAACCAGGAACTCGGCATCCTGGTCCGGGAGATCGATTTCGGCCGCAGCCGCCAGGACGCCCTCACGCACCTGGGCCGGCGCATCCACGTGGACGGGCTCGACGGCATCATCTCGGCGGTCCTCCAGGCCGAGCAACTCGGCACGCCGCTCGCCGACGTCCTCAAACTCCAGGCCAACCTCCTGCGGATGCGCCGCAGCATGCGGGCCGAACGCCGTGCCGGCGAGGCCTCCGTCAAGATGCTCGTGCCGATGATGCTCATCCTGCTGTCGGTGGTGGTCGTGATCTTCGCCCCGATGATCGTCAAGGTCATCGAGGGGACGTACCTGGAGTGAGTGCATGCCGCCCCCGCCGCCGCTCCGCTGCACCCGCCGCCGCTTCCTCGCCCGCGCCGCCGCCGGCCTGGCCGTGGGTCCGCACGTCGTCGGCGCGGCTGCGCTGGGTGCGGGCGACCGGCCGCCGCCGTCCGAGCGCGTCGTCCTCGGCTACATCGGGACCGGCCCGCGGGGGATGAACAACATCCGCGAGCAGGCGGCCTGCCCGGAGGCCCAACTCGTCGCCGTCTGCGACGTGTGGACGAACCGCCGCGACGGGGCCAAGCGCTTCGTCGACGCCCATTACGGCAGCGCCGATTGCCGGACGTATGTCGATTTCCGCGAGGTGCTCCGCCGCCGCGACGTCGACGCCGTCGGCATCGCCACGCCGGACCACTGGCACGTGCCCATTTCGGTGGCGGCGATGCGGGCGGGCAAGGACGTGCACGTCGAGAAGCCGCTCGGCGTCAGCATCGCCGAGGACCTCGCCTGCCGCGACACCGCCGGCCGCACCGCCCGCGTGTTCCAGTACGGGGCGGAGTCGCGGTCCTGGCCCAGGTGCCGCTTCGGGGCGGAACTCGTCCGCAACGGCCGCATCGGCAGGCTGAAGGCGATTCGCGTCAAGGCGCCGGACTCGGTGCCGGGCGGCTCGACGACGCCCCGGCCGGTGCCGGACGGCCTCGACTACGACCTGTGGCTCGGCCCCGCGCCCTGGCGGCCGTACAGCGGCTGCCCGGACGGCGGCAACGGGTGGTACCACGTCCGCGACTACGCGCTCGGATTCATCGCCGGCTGGGCGGCCCATCCGCTGGACCTCATGGTCTGGGCGTACGACGGCGACCGGGCCGGGCCGTGGGAGGTCGAGGGCGCCGCCGTCATCCCGACCGAGGGATGCAACGACGCCGTCACGAAGTGGGACGTGCGGATTCGGTTCGCCGACGGCGTGCCCGTGCGGTTCCAGGCATGGGGCGTGGAGCCGGAAACGGAACCGAAACTCGCCCCCCTGGGCAACTACGTCCAGTTCATCGGCACGAAGGGCTGGATTGCCCTGTGCTACCGGGGCCTCGCGGCGGAGCCGGCGTCGCTGCTCGACTCGCCCGTCGGGCCCGGCGACGTGCATCTGCCCGAGAGCGACCACCACGAGGGGGACTTCATCCGGTGCGTGCGCACGCGGCAGCGGACGGTGGAACCGGTCGAGGACGCCATCCGGTCGGACCTCGTGAGCCACGTCTCGGAGATCGCGTGCCGCCTTGGCCGCAAGGTCGTGTGGGATCCGGCCGCGGAACGGTTCGTCGGCGATGCGGCGGCGTCACGGCTGGCGACCCGCGCCCACCGGGCACCGTGCGGGATATAGAGCATTTTAGGTTCGCATGGTAGCGCGGCGGGTCTCCGTACCCGCCGCGCCTCCTGAAAGGTGTTCCGCGCGGCGGGTACCCCTCGGCTACGCTCGGGACAGGCTCCGACCCGCCGCGCTCCATTCCCTTACCCGGTCCGCGCCGGCGGGCCGTTACCCCGTCCGCGCCGGCGGGCCGAGGTTCATCGCCAGGTCGTACGCCTCGCCGTCGTAGTCCGACTCCACGTGGTATCCACTGTTGTAGAAGACCGCGAGCATGGCCTTGTTGCTCGGCAGGACGCGGGCCCGGAACCGGCGGACGCCGCGCTGCCGGGCCGTCTGCACCAGGTAGTCCAGGAGCAGCGAGCCCATGCCCTTCTTCTGCCACTCGTCGTGGACGATGAAGGCGATCTCGGCCTCGCCCGTCTTCGGGTCCAGGAAGTACTGGGCGATGGCGACGATCTCCTCCTCGCTCGGTCCGGGCACCACGCCCACGATCGCCAGTTCGTTCTGGTAATCGATGTTCGTGAGTTTCTGCACGTCTTTGTGCGGGAACCGGACGGTCGCCGTGAAGAACCGCGAGCGGACCGACTCGGTGCTCAGGGAGTAGAGCATTTCGGCCAGGGCGGGCTCGTCGACGGGCTTGACGGGGCGGAAGAACACCTGCGTGCCGTCGCGCAGCGTCTCGTACTTCTCGAGTTCCTCCGGGTAGCGGATCTGCTCCCACGCCAGTTCCACCTGGTCTGCCGGCAGGTACATCTGCTGCTTGGCGAACTGGATGAGGTCGTTTCTGAACCTCGGGTGGGCAATGTTGATAAGCGAGAGGACCCGCTCCCGGATGCTCTTGCCGTGCAGGTACGCAATGCCGTACTCGGTGACCACGTAGTGCACGTCGCCGCGCGTGGTCACGACGCCGGCGCCCTCCGTGAGGTGCGGGACGATGCGGGAGACCGAGCCGTCCTTCGCCGTCGAGGGCATGGCGATGATGGGTTTGCCCTCGCGGCTGCGGGCGGCGCCGCGGTTGAAGTCCACCTGCCCGCCGATGCCGCTGTAGAAGCAGTATCCGAGCGAATCGGAGCATACCTGGCCCGTCAGGTCGATCTCCAGCCCCACGTTGATGCCGATCATCTTGTCGTGCTGGCTGATGACGAACGGGTCGTTGACGTACTCGGTGGGATGGAACTCAAAGAATGGATTGTTGTCCACGTAATCGTACAGCCGCTGCGAGCCCATGCAGAAACTGGCGATGACCTTGCCGTGGTTGATGTTCTTCTTCGTGCACGTGATGGCGCCGCACTCGACGAGGTCGATGATCCAGTCGCTGAACATCTCGGTGTGGACGCCCAGTTCCTTCTTGTCGCGGAGGAACTCGGCCAGGGCCTGCGGGATGCTGCCGATGCCGCACTCGATCGTCGCCCCGTCGTCCACCAGCCGGGCGATGTTCTCGCCGATGCGGCGGAGCGTGTCGTCGGGCTCCCGGATGGGCACGGTCACGATCGGCTCGTCGTGCGGCACCATCATGTCGACCTGGTTCACGTGGAGAAAGGAGTCGCCGAGGGTGCGCGGCATCCGGGCGTTGACCTGGGCGATGACGTAGCGGGCGTTGGCGGCGGCGGACTTGACGATGTCCACGGACACGCCCAGGCTGCACAGGCCGTTGGCGTCGGGCGGCGAAACGCTGATGAGCGCCACGTCGATGGGGATGCGGCCGGAGTCGAACTCGCGCGGGATGTCCGACAGGAAGATCGGCGTGTAGTCGCCGATGCCCTTGTCCAGGGCGTGGCGGACGTTGTCCGCGACGAAGAGCGAGTTCAACTTGAACTTGCCGCGGAACCGCTCGTCGGCGTACGGCGCCGAACCCATCGTCAGCAGGTGGATGATGTGGGCGTCGGTGATGTGCTTGCCGTGCTCCACCAGGGCATGGACGAGGTGCTGCGGCTGGCCGCAGGCGGACCCGATGAAGATGCTGTTGCCGGCCTGGATGAGTTTCATCGCCTCGGCGGCGGAGCCGATGCGGTCGCCGTATTTGTCCTGCCAGTTGAACGGGGTCATCGTAAGCCCTTTTGCCTCAACAGGTTACGTTTCGCCTCGCCCGGGCCCGCCGCGGAAGCGGCGGGTTACCTTCATCCGGCTTGGCACGTGCCACGGCGGATGCAGATGACCGGCCGCTCCCGCGGCCGGCTCGAATCGCCTGTCGCGGCGGCCGGGGAGGGCCCCCGCCCGGGACGCTCCAGTTCCTACGCCTCCGCCACCGTGATGCGGGCGTCGACGGCGACGGGCTTGGTGCCCTCCGGCCCCACGACGTACGGATTGATGTCCATTTCCTGAATCTGCGGAAACTCCGTCACGAGTTGGCTGAGGCGCTGGAGCCCCTCGGCCAGGGCGTCGAGGTCGACGCGCGGCCGCTCGCCTTCCTCGCCCCCGCCGCCCAGCAACTGGTACGTGCGCGTGGAGGCGAGCATCTCGCGGGCCTCCTCGGCCGTCAGCGGCGCCAGGTGGAACGCCACGTCCTTCAGCGTCTCGACCATGATGCCGCCCATACCGAACATCATGAGCGGGCCGAACCGCGGGTCCCGCTGCATCCCCAGGTACACCTCCGTGCCGCCCGACACGGTCTCCTGCACCAGGCACCCCAGGATGTCGGCTTCGGGGCGCTTCTTCGGGATGCGGTACATCATGAGGTCGAAGGCGTCCATGACCTCCTGGCGGCCCGAGAGGCCCCGCTTTACGCCGTCCACGTCCGTCTTGTGGAGGATGTCCGGCGACCAGATCTTCAGGACCACGGGGTAACCGATCTGGTCGGCGAGGTTGGCGGCCTGGTCGGCGCTGGTGGCCACCTGGCCGCGCGGCGTCACGAAGCCGTACGCCTCCAGGATGTCGCTGGCGTCGGTCTCGGGGATCTCGGTCTGGCCCCGCCTGAGGGCCCGGTCGACGATCTGCTCCACCTTCCGCCGGTTGACGGGGAACAGTTTGACGACCCGCTTCGGCCGGTTCTTCCACCGCTGGTACTTGGCCATGACGCGCAGCGCCCCGACGGCGCTTTCCGGCGAGGGGTACTGCGGGATGCCGCCCTCCCGCAGCGTCCGGACGGCCTGCTTCACCCGGCCGGCGCCCAGGAAGCACGCCACGACGGGCTTCTCGCGCTTCTCGCGGGCCACGCGGACGACCGCCTCGGCCGTGGCGTCGCATTCGGTCATGGCGTGCGGCGAGAGGATGGCCAGCACCGCGTGGACGTTCGCATCGGCCAGGGCCAGCCGCAGCGCGGCCTCGTAGGTGTCGGCCAGGGCGTCGCCGAGCACGTCGATGGGGTTGGCGACGTTGGCCGCCCCGGGCACCTGCTCGGCCAGGGCGGTCTGCGTCTCGTCGCTGAGGCGCGCCAGGGTGAGGCCTTCGCTCTCGAGGGCGTCGGCGGCCATGATGCCGGGCCCGCCCGCGTTGGCGATGACGGCGACGCTGCGGCCTTCGGGCAGGGGTTGGTCGGCCAGGGCGCGGGCGTAGTCGAACTGGCCCAGGATCGACTCGCACCGGATGATGCCCGACCGCTCGAACACCACCTCGTACGCCTGCTGGGTGCCGGCGAGGCGGCCCGTGTGGCTGGAGGCGGCCTCGCGGCCGGCGCCCGTCTCGCCAGCCTTCATCAGGAGGATCGGCTTGTCGCGCGAGATGCGTTCCGCCTCCCGCACGAACGCGTCGCCGTCGGCGATGGTCTCCAGGTATCCGGCGATGACCCGCGTCTCGTCGTCGCGGCCGAAGTAGCGGAGGATGTCCAGTTCGTCGACGTCGGCCTTGTTGCCGATGCTGATGCACTTGGAGAAGCCGATGCCCTCGGCCCGGGCCATGTCGACGATCGAGGCGAGCAGGGAGCCGGATTGCGAGAAGTAGCCGATGGCCCCCGCCGCCGGCAGGTCGCCGCCGAACGAGGCGTTCAGTTTCCGCCCGGGCACCATGAGGCCCAGGCAGTTGGGACCGACCATGCGCATGCCGGCCCGCTGGGCCGTCCGGACGATCTCGCGCTCCAGCCGCTCGCCTTCCTCGCCCGATTCCTTGAAGCCGGCCGTGATGACGATGGCCGCCTTCGTCCCCAGCCGCGCCGCCTGCTCGATGACGGACTTGACGTGCCCCTTCGGCACGACCACGACGACGAGGTCGGGCGCCGCGCCGATGGCCGAGAGGTCCGCGTAGCAGGGCAGGCCCTCGATCTCGTCGGCCTTCGGGTTGACGGGGTAGATGTCGCCCTCGAACCCGCCGCGGATGAGGCTGATGAGGATCTCGTGGCCGGTCTTGCCCTCCTGGCGCGAGGCGCCCACGACCGCCACCGACGACGGGTTGAAGAACGCGTCGAGCGTTTGGATGTCTCGGGGCGCTTCCATGGGCTTACAATCCGTGGATGGCAAAGACGTTGGCCCGCACCTTCTCAATCGTCTCGTCGATGGCCGGGTCCACGATCCGGCGTTGCATGCTGATGGGTGGCAGTTCGCGGTCTCGGAGGCCGGCCTGCCAGTCGGTGGACTCGAGCATGACCCCACCCAGCCCCAGGGTCATCTCCGCCTGGCTTTCCTCGCCGGAGAGGGCGCACCAGACCAGGGCCCAGGCCCGTGCGGTGTTCTCCGGATGGTACCCTCCGCCGCCCGTGGCCAGCACGGGTTTACCGAACGCCGTCACCCGGCGCGTGATCCGCTCGTGGACGTTGTTGGTCAGGCAGAGGAAGGCCAGCGGGTCGCCCGCCAGCCCGTCCGCCCCCACCTCGAACACGATCACGTCCGGATCGTAGGCGCGTATGAGCGGCACGGCCGTTGCCTCGAACACCCGCACGTAGGCCGCGTCGTACGTGCCCACCGGCAGGGGGACGTTGACACTGTACCCCCGGCCCTCGCCGGTGCCGATCTCGTTCTGGAACCCGGTGCCGGGAAAGAGGGTGTCGCCGCTCTCGTGGAAAGACATCGTCATGACGTCGGCCCGGTCGTAGAAGAAATCCTGAACGCCGTCACCGTGGTGGACGTCGACGTCCAGGAAGAGGACGCGGTCGAAGCGGTCGGCCAGGACGAGGCACGCCAGGGCCACGTCGTTGATGTAGCAGAATCCGGAAGCCGCCTCCGGCCCGGCGTGATGGTACCCGCCCGAGGGGTTGAAGGCCACCTCGGCCTCCTCGTGCACCAGGAGATCGGCGCCGCGGAGCGTGGCCCCGCAGGCCAGGGCGGCGTAGTCGTACATCTCGCGGAACACGGGCACCTCGGGGGTGCCGAAGCCCATGCCGAGGGCGGCCACGTCGAGGTCGCCGGCGGCGGTGCGCTGCATGGCGTCGAGGTAGCGGGGGGTGTGGAAGCGCTCCAGGACCCGGCGCGGGGCGGCCTCGAAGCCCGCCTCCGTCCGGTCCGGCCCCGAGAGCAGCCCCATGCGGTCCAGGATGCGGCGGGTCATGCCGGCCCGCTCGGTCTTCAGCGGGCAGTCGGGAGGGTAATGGTACCGTTCGATCTCGGGCGAATGCAGAAACGCCGCGCGTGTCTGTGCCATCGTCTATTCGATTGTCCGGGATTGGGCGGCGATTGCAAGCAGGATTTGAACCGCCGAGCCCGCCGCGGAAGCGGCGGGTCATCTTCGTCCGGCTCGGCATACGCCACCGCCGATGGGGATGACCGGCGGCTTCCGCCGCCGGCTCGAACATCGGCCACCGCGATACCTGGAACCTCCTTGCGACGGGCCCTGAGATACCGATAATGCATCGCCGCATGACGCCACCCGCAGCCGAACAACACGGCGGCGGCGACCGGCCGGACGCCGTCCTCCTCGTCGGGCCGACGGGTGCCGGCAAGACGCCGCTCGGCGACGCGCTCGCGGCCGGCGGCCTGTGGGGCCGGCCGTGCGCCCATTTCGACTTCGGCCGGACCCTGCGGGCCTGCGTCCGCGGCGAGGGCGGGGCGGGCGTCACGCCCGAGGAGCGCGCCGTGTTCCGCCGCATGCTCGAAACGGACGCCCTGCTGGCGGACGAGCACTTTCCCGTGGCCGAGCGGCTGTTCCGCGCCTTCGTCGCGGCGCAGGCCCCGGACGCCCATACCTTGATCGTCCTGAACGGTCTGCCCCGGCACGTGGGGCAGGCCGAGCGGATGGCGCACCTGGTGCGGATGCGGGCCGTCGTGCACCTGAAGTGTTCCGAGGAAGCGGTGCGGGCGCGCGTCCGGCGCGACACGGGCGGCGACCGCGGGGATCGGGACGACGACGCCCCCGCCCGCCTCCGCCGCAAACTCGCCGTCTACCGGGAGCAGACGGAACCGCTCCTGGCGTACTACCGCGAGCGGGGGGCGGCGATCCTCCCGCTCCAGGTGGGCGCCGAGACCACCGCCGACGCCATGCGCGCCGAACTGGAGCGACGCCAAGGAGCCACCTGACATGCTGACCCGCGACGAGGCCGTCCTGATGGTCGTCGACGTCCAGGGGAAACTCGCGCGCCTGATGCACGAGGCGGACGCCCTGTTCGACAACCTGTCGCGGCTGGTCCGCGGCGCCACGGTGCTGGAGGTCCCGGTCCTCGCGACGGAGCAGAACCCGAAGGGCCTCGGGCCGACCGTGGAGGAGGTCCGGCCGCACCTGCCGTCGGAGCCGATTCCGAAGATGGCGTTCAGTTGCTGCGGCGAACCGGCGGTGGTCGAGGCGCTGGAGGCGACGGGCCGGCGGCAGGTGCTGCTCGCCGGCATCGAGACGCACATCTGCGTGTACCAGACGGCCCGCGACCTGCTGGCCCGCGGCCGGGAGGTGCACGTGGTCGCCGACGCCGTCTCGTCCCGCTCGCCGCGGAACCGTGACGTGGGCCTCGCGAAGATGCGGGCCGCGGGGGCCGAGGTCACGAGCGTCGAGACGGCCCTGTTCGAGATGCTCGAGGTGGCCGAGGGGCCGGCGTTCAAGCAGATTCTGACCATCGTGAAATAGGCCGTCGTGCTGTCATCCTGAGCGCAGCGAAGGATCTCGCTGTGCGCCGAGGCGAACCGCAACAACCAGGGCGAGATGCCTCGGCTCGCCCGCCTCCGGCGGGTGAACGTCGCTCGCTCGAAATCACGTCGTTGGCCCAACAGCGAGATCTCTCCGCTCGCTCCGGCCTCGCGGGCGCGAGGGCGGAGGCTCGGTCGAGATGACATTCGCGCGCCGCCCCGGGCCGCCGGTTTTTTGTTTGACACCCCCGTCGGCACCAACGAGAATACTCAGCCCCATGCTGATGTCGCGTGGCGACTCTGCGCCACGCGGATGGGGACCCTGTAACCCGGAACCGGACGAACAAGCCGAATTCAGAAAGGAGTGGGCAGGCGATGGCTCAAGACAAGGGGATGGAATCGTTCATGTCGGAGAAGCGGACCTTCCCGCCGCCGCCCGACGTGGCGGAGAAGGCCTACATCAGTTCATTTACTGAATACCAGGAGATGTACGACCGGTCGATCAACGACCCGGACGCCTTCTGGCTCGAACAGGCCGAGATGCTCGACTGGTTCAAGAAGCCGACCAAGGCCCGCGAGTACACGTGGGATACCGAAGGCCGGAACGTCCACCACACCTGGTTCGCCGACGGCGAACTGAACGTCTCGTACAACTGCCTGGACCGGCACCTCGGCACGCCGCGCGAGAGCAAGGCCGCCCTCATCTGGCAGGGAGACGAGCCCGACGAAGACAAGACCATCACGTACAAGGAACTCCACGAGGACGTCTGCAAGTTCGCCAACGTCCTGAAGTCGCTCGGCGTCGAGAAGGGCGACCGGGTCTGCATCTACCTGGGCATGATCCCGGAACTGCCGGTCGTCATGCTGGCGTGCACGCGCATCGGGGCCATCCACTCGGTGGTGTTCGGCGGTTTCAGCGCCGACGCGCTTCGCGACCGCATCAACGACTCGGACTGCCGTGTCCTGATTACGGCGAACGTGTCGCGCCGGGCCGGCAAGAGCATCCCCCTCAAGAAAATTGCCGACGAGGCGCTCGGGCAGACGCCGTCGATCCAGAACGTGGTCGTCATCCACCGGACGGACGAGGACGCCCCGATGCAGGACGGCCGCGACCTCGTCTACGAGGACCTGATGGCCGACGCCTCCCCCGACTGCGACGCCGAGGCCATGAACGCCGAGGACACGCTCTACATCCTCTACACGTCCGGCTCCACCGGCAAGCCGAAGGGCGTCGTCCACACGACCGGCGGGTACCTGCTGTACACGGCGATGACGCACAAACTCATCTTTGATGTCAAGGAAGAGGATATCTATTGCTGTGCGGCCGACATCGGGTGGGTCACCGGCCACAGTTACATCGTGTACGGCCCGCTCGCCAACGGGGCGACGAGCGTCATGTTCGAGTCCACGCCCCTCTACCCGGACGCCGGCCGGTACTGGCACATGATCGACAAGTTCAAGATCACCCAGTTCTACACGGCGCCGACGGCGATCCGGGCCCTCATCCGCCAGGGCGACGAGTGGCCGGCCAAGTACGACATGTCCAGCCTCCGCGTCCTCGGCACGGTGGGCGAGCCCATCAACCCCGAGGCCTGGATGTGGTACCACGAGAAGATCGGGAAGGGCGAGCGGCCCATCGTCGACACCTGGTGGCAGACCGAGACGGGCGGCATCCTCATCACCCCGCTGCCGGGTGCCCACACCCTGAAGCCGGGCAGCGCCAGCCGGCCGTTCTTCGGCGTCGAGCCCATCGTCCTGCGCGACGACGGCACCGAGTGCGACGTGAACGAGGGCGGCAAACTGTGCATCAAGACGCCCTGGCCCGCCATGATGCGGACCACCTGGGGCGACCACGACCGCTTTATCGATACCTATTTCAGCATGTACAATGACCTGTACTTCACCGGCGACGGGTGCCGCATCGACGACGACGGCGACTACTGGCTCATGGGCCGGATCGACGACGTCGTCAACGTCTCCGGCCACCGCATCGGGACGGCCGAGGTCGAAAGCGCCCTGGTCAGCCACGAGAAGGTGGCCGAGGCCGCCGTCGCCCCCATGCCGCACGACATCAAGGGGCAGGGCCTCTACGCGTTCGTGACGCTGGTCGAGCACGTGGAGCCGTCCGACGACCTCCGCGACGAACTCGTCAAGCACGTGCGGAAGGAGATCGGCCCGATCGCCACGCCCGACCGGCTGCAGTTCGCCCCCGCGCTGCCGAAGACGCGCTCCGGGAAGATCATGCGGCGGATCCTCCGCAAGATCGCCGAGGGCGTCACCGACAAGGCCACCCTGGGAGACACGAGTACCCTGGCCGACCCGAGCATCGTCGACACGCTCATCGAAGGCCGGTCCACGGCCCAGGGGTAGGCTGACCGGGAAACCCGCCACGCCCCCTGCCCGCGCGGACCCGCGGGGCTCGCCCGGGCCGGGGCATTCCTTGTACCCTCGCGAACGGAGGAGCATCCATGCCCGACGGAGAGACTGTCACCCAGGTCAAGGACACCACCGCCAACCCCGCGCCCCTGGGGCTGATGGGGTTCGGCATGACGACCGTCCTGCTGAACATGCACAACGCCGGTTGGTTTAACCTCGGTACGATGATCCTCGGGATGGGGATCTTCTATGGCGGCCTGTGCCAGATCATCGCCGGCGTCCTGGAGTGGAAGAAGGGGAACACGTTCGCCACGACGGCGTTTGCCTCGTACGGCGCGTTCTGGCTCTCCTTCGTCGCGCTGCTTGCGCTCGGCGAGGCGGGGCTGGGCGTGTGGCAAAGCGCCTCGACGGGCGCCGTTATCGCTTACCTGATCATGTGGGGTATTTTCACGTTCGTGATGTTCATCGCGACGCTCCGTCTGAACCGCGCCCTCCAGGTGATCTTCGGGACCCTGTTCGTCCTGTTCTTCCTCCTGGCCGCCGGCGACGCTACCGGCAACGCCGGCCTCAAAACCTTCACCGCCTACGAGGGTATCTTCTGCGGGGCGTCGGCCATCTACCTCGCCCTGGCCGAGGTGCTGAACGAGGTGTACGGCCGGACGATCCTGCCCATCGGGCCGATGAAGAAGTAGCGGACCGTGTCCGGGCCTACGCGCCTTCGCCTCCCAGGAGGCGCTGAACCAGCGGCTTGATGCGGTCCGCGGCCGACTTCGGGCACACCAGCGTCCCGGCCGGCCCCTGGACGATGATGCAGTCCGACAGGCCGACGACGGCCACCGGCCGGCCCCCTTCGCCGAGCACGATGCACCCGTCGGCCCCGTCGAGGACCACCCGGCCCTGCACGCGGTTGCCGGCGTCGTCGGCCGGCAGAAGCCGGGCGGCCGCCTCCCAGCCGCCCACGTCGTCCCACTCGAACGAGGCGGGCACGCACCACACGTCGCCCGCCTTCTCCATGATGCCGTAGTCGACGGAGACGGCCTCGATGCGCTCGAACGCTTCGCGGGCGCGTTGGCCGAACGATTCGCGCCCCACGTGTTGGGCCACGCCGGCCAGGGCGGCGACCGTCTCGGGCAGGTGTGCCTCGGCGGCATCGAGCAGCGCCCGCGCCCGCCACACGAAGATGCCGCTGTTCCACAGGTGCCGGCCGTCGGCGGCGTACGCCTCGGCGCGGGCACGGTCGGGTTTCTCGACGAACGCCTCGACGGGCTGCGGCACGAGGGGGACCGCCTCCTGTGCGAGTTGCAGGTAGCCGAACCGCGTGGCCGGCGACGCCGGCGGGATGCCGATGGTGCCGAGACCGCCGTCGGCGGCGCGGGCGGAGGCCGCCGCCACGGTCTCGCTGAACGCCGCCTCGTCGCCGATGAAGTGGTCGGAGGGGAAGACGGCCATGACGGCGTCCGGCCACCGCTCGGCCACGACCAGGGCGGCGAGGACGACGGCCGGGCCGGTGTCGCGCCGCAGGGGTTCCAGGATGAGGTTCTCCGCGGGCACGTCGGGCGCCTGCTCGCGCGCCTGCGGCGCGAGCGACGCGCCCGTCATGACGAGCACGCGCTCGGCCGGGGCCAGCCGCACCACCCGTGCCAGCGTCTGCTGGAAGAGCGACCGGCCCTCGAACGCGGTCAGGAACTGCTTCGGCCGCTCCGGCGTGCTGAGCGGCCAGAGCCTCGTGCCGAAGCCGCCGGCCATCAGGACGGGGACGATTTCGCCGGCGCGATCGGCTCGTCGTGCGTCCGGACGGTGCGGATCCTGCCCCTCGGGTTGGCCTCCGTCTGGCATGTGGTGCTCCTTGCCGCTCGCTTGGCGTACGGCCGGGTGCGGGACGGCCTGTCAGGTGACCTTAGCGTACCCGGCCGGAGGCTTGGCCGCAACGATTTGCGGCCGGTGGCCTCCGGCGTGTGTGGCCCGGGAGGGCTCCCCGTTCTGCACCTT
>JAWODB010000015.1:0-10061 GCA_046483505.1 Phycisphaerae bacterium | reverse complement strand
TTGATTGCTTTACCGTCTAAGGCTAAATGCCTGCCAAAACCGGGCAATAACTCGTAGCACTGCTTGCCCAGACCCTCAAAGATCTCCTTAATCAGCCCTTCATGGCTGATTAGGTTAACCAAAAAACGACTGTAGGCCCAGGAAGAGGGCACTTTATCTTCGGCAAATCCGCAGATCCGGCGCAGTTGGCTGTTGCGTGAAAGCTCTCTTCTTAAGCTCTCAATGGAAGGATGCTGATAAATGATCCCGGCTAAAATAGAGTTCCATATTGCTCTTACCGGATAGTCATCGCGGCCGCGATCCCGCTTCCTTTCTAAATGCTGCATCAGCTTTTCGTCGGGCATATGCTCTTTTACCAGCCTGAATCTCTCCAGGTCACCTAAAATTTCTAGCTCTTTCCACTCAAATATTTGACGCTGTCGTGTTATAATAGCCATGGGATAGCCTCCTTTTTTGTCTGGTTTTCGCTAAAAACTGTTTCGACAAATAAGGGGGCATTCCCTTTTAATTGCTCCTAAACTATTATATTCCAAATAGATCCAATCTAGACAATTGTCAGAATATCTCTGGGGTCAATTTCGCCTTTTCAAAAACCTCCGGACAAAAAATCCTTATTCCATAGGACTGCCCTGGGGTAAAATATTTTTTACAGCTCCAAATTATGCTTATTTATCAGGCGTTTTAGAAGATCGCAAATGGCTCAAAAACTATTAAACTGTCCGGATTGTTTCTGTTTCCATATTATCCCATTTCCCGCAACGGCCGCCCCAGCGGGCCAGCAGTTCACTATCGAGGGATAGGTTGACAATCCCAGTCGCCGACGCCGGCGTCCGGGACGAGCAGGAGGCCGGCGCGCAGCCGGTTGCCGCGGATGTCGATCTCGCCCATCCCGTCGTCTTTGGAAACGATTTGTCCGGGTACGGCCAGGCACATGGGTTATCGCTGCTTTCGTTGATTGTTCGTTCGCGTGCCGCGCGGTCGGTCTGGGCACCCACCGCGCTCGAAACGCCCTTTCCAGGGCTGCGCGGCGGGTACGGAGACCCGCCGCGCACGAGTTAGGGTTGTAGTGCTAAGCGCTGTTCGCGTTCGCCCGTGCCGCCGCGACGTACGCCTGGCCGAGGGCGACGCCGCCGTCGCCGGGCGGCACGTCGCGATGAGCGTACACCTCGAAGCCGTCCGATTCAAGCGCCGGGGCGAGCCGCTCGACCAGGAGGGCGTTCGCGAAGCACCCGCCCGAGAGGCACACGCGCTCCAGGCCCGTCTCGTCGCGCGCCCGCCGGGCCGCCGCCCGGAGCATCTCGGCGACCGTCGCATGGAACCGGGCGGCAATCGCCGCGGCGTCCGATCCGGCCTCCGCGTCCGCGACGAGGGCGCGGACGAGCGCGAGCGTGTCGACGACCCACCCGCCGCCGTCGCCGGCGACCGGCTCCGTCAGACTGAACGGATACGGCGCGGCATCGTCACACGCGTCGTGGGCGGCGGCTTCGAGTTCGACGGCGGCCTGCCCCTCGTAGGTGTTCTCGGCACACACGCCGGCCAGGACGCTGACGGCGTCGAAGAGCCGCCCCAGCCCCGAGGCCCGCGGGGCCGCCGTGCCGGAGAAGAGCATTTCCGTCCACACTGCCCGGTCGGCGGCAAGGCCGGAGGCGAGGTGCCCGACGCGACGCCGCTCGGCCTCGTCCGGGCCGAACGCCTCCCCGAGGAGGGCCCAGGCCGTGCGGACGGGGTGCCGGGCGGCGGCGTCGCCGCCGGGGAGCGGAATCGGCCGCAGGTGCCCGAGCCGCGTGTACCCCGCCGCCGAAGCCCGCAGGACCTCGCCGCCCCAGACGGTGCCATCCGGCCCGTACCCCGTGCCGTCCATTGCGAGGCCGAGGACCTCGCCCGTCAGGCCGTGCTCGGCCATGACGGAGGCGACATGGGCGTGGTGGTGCTGGACGCCGACGAGGCGGAGCCCGTCGTCCCGCGCCCGGCGGCGGGCGTACCGCGTGGAAAGGTACGCCGGATGCAGGTCGTGGGCGATGACGGCGGGCCGCGTCTCCAGGAGCCGCTCGAGTTTCTCGGCGGTCGCCTCAAAGTACCGGGCGGCGAGGGCGTTCTTCAGGTCCCCCACGTGCTGGCTGACGAACGCCTCCTCGCCCCGCACCAGGCAGAGGGCTGCTTTGAGTTCCGGCCCGACGGCAAGGACCGGCTCCGCCGCCACTACCGGCAGCGCGAGCGGACGGGGGGCGTAGCCGCGCCCCCGCCGCAGCAGGAGCGGTTCGCCGCGCTGAATCATCGCGACGGAGTCGTCGCACACGGTGTGCATGGGCCGGTCGTGCAGCAGGTAGAGGTCGGCGATGCCCTCGAGGCGCGCGAGGGCCTCGTCGTCCTCGCGGCAAATCGGTTCTTCGGACAGGTTCCCGCTCGTCATGACCATGGGCGGGAAGGCGTCCTCGAAAACAAGATAGTGCAGCGGCGCGTACGGCAGCATGAACCCGAAGTACGGACTCGCCGGCGCGACGAGCGGCGAGAGGTCGTGCCCGTCGCGCTTCGGCACGAGGACGATGGGCCGCTGAATCGACGCCAGCAGCGCTTGGGCCGCCTCATTCACGTGGGCGCGCGCGGCGACGGCGCCTGCACCGGCCGCCATCATGGCGAAGGCCTTCTGGTCGCGGCCCTTGCGTCGGCGGAGTTCGCCGACGGCGGCGTCCGAGCGGGCGTCGCACGCCAGGTGGAACCCCGTCAGGCCCTTGACGGCGACGATGCGGGCGGCCAGCAGCGCCTCGCGGACCGTCCGGACGGGGTCGGCCCCCGCGACGGGCCGGCCGCCCGAGTCCCGCAGGTCCAGGTGCGGGCCGCACTCCGGGCACGCGTTCGGCTGGGCGTGGAACCGCCGGTCGGCGGGGTCGTCGTACTCCGCCCGGCACGCCGGACACATCGTGAAATGGGCCATCGTCGTATTCGGCCGGTCGTAGGGGATGTCGCGGATGATGGAGTACCGGGGGCCGCAGTTCGTGCAGTTGATGAACGGGTACCGGTGCCGGCGGTCGGCGGGGTCGAAGAGTTCGCGGAGGCAGTCGTCGCAGACGGCCATATCCGGCGAGATGAGGGCCTGGCGTCGGCCGGCGCCGGAGGCCTCGATGCGGAAGGCCGTCTCGCCCCGGGTCTCGACCTCATCGGGTTCGACGTCGGTGATGTCGGCGAGCGGCGGGGGCTCGTCGCAGAGGGCCCGGAGGAAGTCGTCGACGGCGGCCTCGGGGCCCTCGACCTCCAGGAGGACACCCTCGGCATCGTTCAGGACCCAGCCGCCCAGGCCGCGCTCCGTGGCCAGGCGGTAGACGGTCGGCCGGAAGCCGACGCCCTGGACGATGCCGCGCACGCGGACGCGCCGGCGGACAGCCGGTTCGGTCCTGGCGGGATGTCGGTCGGCGGCGGTCACGGTCGGTGCACCCTGTCCTGGACAATCGTGTATTCTAGGGCCGGCGGGACGAAAAGCCAACCGCGAGGGGACGCACCATCGGCAGAAGCCTTGACGCGCCGGACCGCGGAGCGTACAAAAGACCGTCGCCCATACCGCCGGGCGCGGTCGGTCCCGTCCCGGCCGAATCGGAGAGGAGAAAACCATGCCTGCCCAGAATGCCGCGTCGCGTTGTCCGCTGCACTTGAACCGCCGACGGTTCCTGAAGGGCCTGGGCGCCTCCGCCCTGGCGCTGCAGACGGGCGCCTTCCAGATGGCCTCGGCCATGGCCGGCGAGGCGCCGGGGCCCAAGGGCACCTGCCGCCTCATGGTCGCTTTCACCCACCCGGACGTCAAGGAGTACTGGCTCGGCTGGCCCGGCAAGGCGTACGACATCGCCGGCCACCAGAAACTCTACACCGAGACGATGGAGAAGGCCGCCAAGGCACAGGGCGTGGACGTGGATATCCGGCAGGACACGATCCACGACGACAAGACGCTGGCGGACTGGCAGAAGAAGATCGCCAGCGCCAAACCCGACGGCGTCCTGTTCGTCTGCATGTCGCTGAACGCCGGATGGAAATACATCAACAAGTTCCTGGACGAGCGCGGCAAGACTCCCGTGCCGACCGTCGTCTTCTCGCCGATGGGCACGTCGTTCACCGGCCACCTCCAGCACAGCCGCAAGGCGAAGAAGGCGTTCGTCGGCGCCACGCAGGACGTCGAGTGGCTGGCCACCGCCGTCCGCATGCTGAAGACCCGCTGGGAGATGGACCGGACCCGCCTGTGCGTGGTGCGCGGCAAGAAGGTGCACGACCAGAAACTGGACACCATCGGCACGACGCTGCACTGGGTGCCGCACGAGCACTTCTACAAGGCGCACGAAGCGGTCAAAGAGAGCGCCGAGATGCGCGAGATGGCGAAGTGGTACAAGGCCACGGCCAAGAGAATCGTGGAGCCGACCGACGAGGACCTGCTCGCCGCCGCCAAGAACTACTTCGTCTGCCGCAAGGTCATGGAGGACGAGAACTGCCACGGGTACTCGATGGACTGCCTGGGCCCGGTGGGCCAGCGGAAGATGCAGCCGCCATGCATCGCCCTGTCGCACTTCCGGGACGAGGGCATCGTGGGCTCGTGCGAGGCGGACTGGAACGCCGCCATCTCCGAGCGGCTGACGCACCTCCTGTTCAACCGGCCCGGATTCATGCAGGACCCGGCGCCGAACACGGTCCGCAACACCCTCATGGCCGCCCACTGCACGTGCGGGGCGCGCCTGAAGGGGTGCGACAAGGACGCCGAGCCGTTCATCCTGCGGAGCCACTCGGAGTCGGACCTGGGCGTGGCGATGCAGGTCCTCTGGCCGGTCGGCGACCGCATCACGATCATGAAGTTCAGCGGCCCGTCGCGGATCATCCTGGGCACCGGCGAGATCGTGGCGAACATCGACACGCCGCCCTCCGGCGGGTGCCGCACCAGCGTCGAGTGCACCGTCGACGGCGTCGCCGACAGCCGCGACACGAAGGGCTTCCACCAACTGCTCGTCTGGGGCGACCTGGAGGAAGAATACAAGGCGTACTGCGCCCTGGCGGGCATCGAGGTGGTGCACGTCTAGGCAGGCGTCCGGCCAGGCCGGATGATGATGTCCGGCCGCTTCCGCGGCCGGCTCGAGGTACACACGAGCGCGGCGGGGCTCCGTACCCGCCGCGTCTTACCACCCTCACCCCGACCCTCTCCCGTCAAGGGAGAGGGAGATTGCCCACATCCAGCCGGAAGAGGTGCGGGCGGATGTCCTGCTCGAACTTCGGCGGCCACAGGAGCACCGCCACACGGTGCGACGGATCGTACACCAGTCCCACCTCGTGCACCTTCATCCGCGGCGTCTCGATCCCGAGGGGCACCCACCGATTTTGGCCGCACAGGTACACGCGGGTCCAGACGGGGTCGTCCTCCCGCCGCCGCGGGTCCGGGCCGTAGGCGAGAACGGCGTCGGCCTCCGGCACGTAGACGGCCTCGCGGGTACTGACCCCGCCGTCGGCCGGGTCCGGATTCGGCACCCACCGCCGCTCGTCCATCCCGAAGAACCAGAGGCGGGGCGCCTTTGTCTCGCGGCCGTGGCTGAGGAAGATGAGGCGGTCGCGCTTCGTGTCGCAGACGATGGTCATGAACTCGCGCTGGTACGGCCGGACGTCGCCGACGATCTCGATCGGTTCCCAGCCCCACGTGTCGGCCTCGCCCGCCTCGCCGACGAAGCGGACCATGCGGCCGGAGTCCTCCCAGGTGCGGCCCTCGGCGTGCTGGTACACCAGGACGCCGCCCGGCGTGGGGACGGCGATGGGCGAGACGCTCCCACCGCCGGGGAACGGCTGGGGCATCGGCTCCAGCCACCGCCGCCCCGCCGGGTCGTACAGCCAGGTGTGCTTGACCTCGCGGTCGGCCCCGCGGTCGTACCAACGGCTGCCGCCGGCGTCGGTGAAGACGCCGACCTTCCGCACGCGGTCGTACGCGCACGTGTGCCGCATGTGCCGCGTCCACGGCTGGTTGAAGAACGTCCGGCCGGCGGGCCGGCGGGCCCAGCGGTCGAACGGTTCCGGCGTGAAGGCGGGGGTGCGGTCGATGGTCCACCGGTTGCGGGCCACGTCGTAGAAGGCCATGTCGGTGCCCTGGTAGCCGGAGTGGCCGCCGCCCCACTTCATCGCGACGCCGCGGTCGGTGTCGAAGATGGCGGTGCCCCAGGTGCGGCCCTTGGTGGATTTGGGCGGCTCGACCTCGACCCAGGTGTTGGCCGCCAGACCTGCGATGAACCGCGCGTGGGCCTCGGCGTCGGCGGGCGGCACGTCGGCGTACCACTCAGGCGTGCGTTCCGTCTTGAGGACCCACCGCCGCGCCGCGGTGAAGCCGTCCGTCTCGGCCTCGCCGATGTCCGGGCTCCAGCGGAAGCGGTACGTCCGCCGGCCGTGATCGTACTTCGACGCGGTCACGAGGACGACCTCGTCGGTGCCGGGCACGTTCTCCATGGACGCCCAGTGGCACTCGGGGGCCTGGGCATCGAGCGGCGTCCAGGTGTTTTCGCCGGCGTCGTAGAGCCAGATCTCGCGGGCCAGCCGCTGCTGCGCGCGGTACTCGGCCACCGGCACGCCGCCGACCAGCAGGACCTTGCCCGAACGCTCCAGGTACGCCATGGCGTGGCAGGAGCGGGGATGCGGCGCCCGGTCGGGCCGGCGCTCCTGCCACCGCTGCGTGCGGACGTCGAAGACCCATGTGTCCGCCAGGCCCCGGTCCTGCCCGTCGCCGCCGAAGAGGACGATCGCCTCGTGCTTCGCGTCGTAGACCATGCGGGCGTTGCACCGCGGGGGCGGTTCCACCTCCAGGTCGAGCCGGCGCCACGCGTCGCGCGTCACGTCGAAGGCCCAGGTGTGCGGGCGCCCGTCGGGGGCGTCCACCCCCCCGCCGCCGAACAGCAAGGCCTGCCGGTTCACCGGGTCGTAGCAGAGCGAACTCCAAAGGAGCAGGGCGGGCGGCTGGGCGCGCTCCGCCTTCGTGTGAATCTGCGTCCACTCTCGCGACGCCGGGTCGTACGCGAACGTCGTGGAGCCGACGTAGAAGAGGACCCGCTCGTTGTGGGCGTCCCGGCACGTCTGGTAAAACGTGCAGGTGGGCCGGGGCATGCGGACGCCGTCGCGCGCGTAGAAGTCGATCGTGGGGGCGCAGATGCCCCAGCCCGGCCACGACTTGAACTCGCCGGCCCAGGCGTCTTTCTTGCCCGGCGGATACGCGTTGATCCAGCGGTTCTCCTTAAGGAGGAAGTGCTGCGTCTCGTGGGCGCGGATGGGGTGATGGTGCGTCCGCGTGCCCCAGGAGACGAGCCCCCGGGTGGTGGGGGCGTAGATGACCTGGCTGAAGAAGTGGCCGCCCGTCTCGTCCCTGGCGACCTCGACGAACGTGCCGGCGGGGATGCGTTCCGCCGCGGCGCCGGACGATTCGCCGAGCGCGCCGACACACGCTGCCCCCACCAGGACGGCCATCGCGGCGGTAGCACACCGCTGCACGCGACCGCCGCCCGTCCCCCTGCCAAACCGCACTCGCTCGCTCGCCATGACGTGACCCTCCGTGCACCGGGCGCAGACTCGATTGTAGTGCGCCGGGGGGAGGTTTCAACGGTCGGAACGCGGCGGCGCGGGAAGAATCAAACAAGTCCCGCGCGGTGACCCGTGCCACCGCGCGGGAATGGGATCTACAACGCCTCCTTCCGCCGCCGCTCGTAGCCGGCGACGCGGTCCTCGCCGACGATGCGGCACGCGCCGTCGCGCTCCAGGACGACCGTCAGCGGCGCCCAGGCGTGTCCCGGCCTGAGGTACGCCACGACGGGATCGGACGGCGGTTTGCCGTCGCGGCGGGGCAGCCGCCGGACGAGGACGTAGGTGGGCGGCGGGGCGTCCTCACCGGCGTCCGCCGCGGGCGGGGGAACCTTCGCGGGGCCGTCCCGATACGGGTAGTACAGCGCCGCGCGGTCCAGGTACGTCGGCGCCAGCGCGGTCACCTCTTTCGGCCTCTCGCCGTCATGGTCGGCGGCGTAAGCGTTCAGGGCCTCGCCGACGCGGCGCAGATCGTCGCAGGCGACAGCCAGACGCGACCGGCTGGCGGCGTCGCGGTGCATCTCGGCGAAGACGGCCAGGGCGACGGCCGCCACGACGCAGCCGGCGAGGGCGAAGACCCGCCGCCGGGCCTCCTCGCGCTGGGCGTCGCGGCGGCGGGCCTTGGGCCGCGGCCACATGATCCAGACGATGCCGCCCACGGCCGCCAGGCCCGCCACCGCCTCGCACGCGTGGTGGAGAATGCGGTTGACGGTCCAGGACGCCGACGCCGCCGGCAACAGCAGGTGCGCGACGACCACGGCAACGGCGAGGACCGCGCCGATGGGGATGAGGGTCAGGGCCTGTTTGCGGGTCATGGGGCCTCCGCAACCGCGGGGCGACGGGCCTCAAGACGGTGCGACGCTCGCGCACCGCAACCGGCCGCCATTATAGCGTCCGTCGGCGCAGAAGAAAGGGACCGCGAGAACGCGTCACTGGGCGACGTCGACGGCGGCGGGCACCGGCTGACCGGTCATCACGGGGAACAGGTCGACGTTGTCGATCTCGCCCTTGAGGCGCTCCGCCCCCGGCCCGATGGCGTAGACGGGCACCGGCACGTCGGTGTGGCCCTTGCTGCCCCACTCGACCTCGGGCATCTCGCCCTTGCCGCGCCCCTCGACCACCTTCAGCCCGCCGCACTCGTGGTCGGCGGTGATGACGACGAGGGTGTCGTCGCGCTTGGCGGCCCAGTCGAGGACGAGGCGGCAGGTGCGGTCGAACTCGACCGTTTCCGCCACGTTCCACTCGATGCAGTTATCGTGTCCCGCCCAGTCGATCGTCCCGCCTTCGATCATCAGGAAGAATCCTCTGGGGCTGGGGCTGCGGCTGAGGAGGCGGAGGGCGGCGTCGGCCATCTCCGAGAGGTGCGGGACGGTCTCGAAGGTCGCCTTCGCCTGGGCGCCGTGCTTGCGGTCTTTCTTCCCCTCTTCGGGCAGCGGGCCGGTGTATTCCCACGGGATCTGGCCCTCGGCGAACTGGCCGGAAACGTGAACCTCGGCGCCCGCGTCGCCGGCCTCCGCCTTCGCGACGAATTCGGTGAGCCCGTCGCGCGTCGTGACGACCGTGTAGCCGGCGTCGCGGGCCTCCTGCTCGTCGACGCCCTTGTCTTTCGGATAACAGGCACCGAAGAGGATGTTGGGCCGGGTCCGCTTGAAGTAGTCCCGGGCGATATCGTCGTACTCGTGACGGCTGGGACGATGGGCGGCGAAGCAGGCGGGCGTGGCGTGCGTCATCGGGCACGTGGTCACGAGGCCGGTCCGCTTGCCGGCCCTGGCGAAGCGTTCCAGGACGGTCGCCAGGTCCTCGCCGTCGGGCGTCTGCGCCACGATGCCGTTCTCCGTCTTGACACCCGTCGCCATGGCGGTGCCGGCGGCGGCGGAATCGGTGGCCCCCTTGTGCGGGCCGCCGCGGTCCGCCGAATGCGTGGTCATCCGGCCGACGTAGTGCTTCTCCATTTCCAGGGTCCCCGCCTCGCCGTGCGCATACAGGCCGGCGGCCTTGACCTGCTCGAAGCCCATGCCGTCGCCGATCAGGAGGATGACGTTCTTCGGCGCCTCGGCCCAGGCGGACGCAACGAAGCAGAGGGTCAGCAGGGCAGCCAGGAGGGGCCGGGCGGCACGTCGGAACGGGCGCATGAAAGCCTCCTTCATTCTGTCAGGACGTTCACGTGGAATCGGTTATTGTACGCATCGCGGGGAGGAATGGCGAGGCGTTTCTGCGGGCTGGCAGGTGCCACCGATGGCTTGTCAATCGGTGCTGCCCGAGTCAGAGCACGGTTTGACAAGCAAACCGTGGCACCCGCGCATCGGCACGAACCCCTTGCGAAGCCTGCCGCCGCGCGCGATAGTACGCCGTGCGGCAAACGGGGCGGGGCACCGCCGACCCGTCGCCGGCCGCGTCTCAAACGGAGGAGGCCGACGTGGACGCACTGCTGCTGGTCGTCGTCACGTTCGTCGGGTACCTGGTGGCGTACCACACGTACGGGCGGTTCCTGG
>JAWODB010000332.1:0-2611 GCA_046483505.1 Phycisphaerae bacterium | reverse complement strand
ATCTCGCTCATGACGGCGGGTTCCTTGGGCTTGCGGGCCTCGAAGAGTTCGGTGACGCGCGGCAGGCCGCCGGTGATGTCCTGCGTGCCGCCCACTTCGCGGGGCCGGCGGGCGAGCAGGGTGCCGGGCTGGACCTTCTGGCCTTCCTCGACCTCGACGTACGTGCGGGCGGGGATGTAGTGGAACTCGAGAATCTTGCCTTCCTCGTCCTCGATGATGACGCGGGGGTGCAGTTCGCCCTTGTGCTCGACCACCAGCCGCCGCGTGAAGCCCGACTTGTCTTCCTCCAGGCGCATCGTCTCGCCTTCGACGAGATCGGCGTAGCGGACGACGCCGGTGTCCTCGGCCAGGATGGGGGCCATGTACGGGTCCCACTTGCAGAGGACGTCGCCGGCCTTGACCTTGCCGCCGTCCTTGACGCCGAGGGTAGCGCCGAGGGGCACGGTGTAGCGTTCGAGTTCGCGTTCCTTGTCGTCGAGGATAAGGATTTCGCCGTTGTGCTTCAGGCTGATGGTCCGCTTGGCCTCGCCCTCCTCGACCTGGACGGCCTGGACGGCCTGGAACTTGACGGCGCCGGCCTGGCTGGCGCGGTGCTCGCTCTGGAGGACAGCCCGGTGGGCCGTGCCGCCGATGTGGAACGTCCGCATCGTGAGTTGGGTGCCGGGCTCGCCGATGGACTGGGCGGCCATGATGCCGACGGCCATGCCTTCCTCGACGTGGCGGCCGGTGGAAAGGTCCACGCCGTAGCACTTGGCGCAGCAGCCGATGGAGGAGTCGCAGGTGAGCGGGCTGCGGACGCGGATGCGGTCGATGGCGAGTTCCTCGATGCGGGCGGCGCCCTCGGCGGTGATGACCTCGCCCTCCCTGGCCACGTACTCGTCGGTCATCGGGTCGACGATGTTCTGGGCGGCGACGCGGCCGACGATGGCGTCGGCGAGGGGGCGGTCGACCTCCGCCCCGCGGTACCAGGTTTCCTTCTCGATGGAGTTCAGCGTGCCGCAGTCGCCCTCGCTGATGATGACGTTCTGGGCGACGTCGGCGAGTTTGCGGGTCAGGTAACCGGAGTCGGCGGTCTTGAGGGCCGTGTCGGCCAGGCCCTTGCGGGCACCGTGGGTGGACGAGAAGTATTCGAGCACCGAGAGGCCCTCGCGGAAGTTCGCCTTGATGGGCGTCTCGATGATGCGGCCGGAGGGCTTGGCCATCAGGCCCCGCATCCCCGCCAACTGGCGGACCTGGTCCACGCTGCCGCGGGCCCCGGAGTGGGTCATCAGGAAGATGGGGTTGAGGTGCGGCTTGCCGCCGCGGGTGTCGTGGGCCAGTTCGTGCATCATTTCCTGGGTCACCAGTTCCCGGGCGTGGGTCCAGGCGTCGATGACCTGGTTGTACCGCTCGCCGTCGGTGATGGCGCCGGCCTCGTAGGCCTTGTTGATGCGGTCGACTTCCTTCTGGGCCCCCTCCAGGTGCCGGCGCTTCTGCTCGACGGGCACGCGGAGGTCCTCGGTGGAGAACGAGAGGCCCGCCAGCGTGGACCACTTGAACCCGAGTTCCTTGACGGCGTCGAGCACGTCGATGGTGGCGGCCTTGCCGAGCAGGCGGTAGCAGTCGGAGATGACCTGGCTGAGGCCGCCCTGGTCCATTTCGAAGTTGTAGAACGGCATGCCGTCGGGCAGCACGTCGTTGAAGACGATGCGGCCGACGGTGGACTCGATGCGCGGGCTCTCCGGCTCGGTCTCGATGCCCTTTCGGACGGCGAGTTTCATCCCCTCGGGCAGGCGGACGGTGATGCGGGCCTGGAGGCCGACACGGCCGTGGGCGTAGGCGGCCATGGCCTCGTGGAAATCCTTGAAGGCCTTGCCCTCGCCCGCCTGGTCCGGCCGCTCGGTCGTCAGGTAGAACCCGCCGAGGACGATGTCCTGGCTGGGACTCATGATGGGCCGGCCGTTGGCCGGGCTGAAGATGTTGTTCGTGCTCATCATCAGGACCGAGGCATCGACCTGGGCCTCGATGGAGAGCGGGAGGTGGACGGCCATCTGGTCGCCGTCGAAGTCGGCGTTGAAGCCCCGGCAGACGAGGGGCTGCATCTTGATGGCGTTGCCCTCGATCAGGACCGGCGCGAACGCCTGGATGCCCATCCGGTGGAGCGTGGGCGCGCGGTTCAGCAGGACCGGGTGCTGGTGGGTGACCTCATCGAGGATGTCCCAGACCTCGCGGTCCTCGCGTTCGATCATCCGCTTGGCGCTTTTGATGGTGTCGGCGAAGCCCAGGTCCTTCAGGCGTCGGATGATGAACGGCTGGTAGAGTTCGAGGGCGATCTTCTTGGGCAGGCCACACTGGTGCAGCGCCAGTTCCGGCCCGATGACGATGACGCTGCGCGCCGAATAATCGACGCGTTTGCCCAGGAGGTTCTCGCGGAACCGGCCCTGTTTGCCCTTGATCATGTCCGTGAGGGATTTCAGCGGCCGGTTCGAGGAGCCGAGCACGGACCGCCGGCAGCGGGCATTGTCGAAGAGGGCGTCGACGGCGGCCTGGAGCATCCGCTTTTCGTTGGGGATGATGACCTGCGGGGCGTTGAGGTCCACGAGTTTCTTGAGGCGGTTGTTGCGGTTCATGA
>JAWODB010000310.1:0-4728 GCA_046483505.1 Phycisphaerae bacterium | reverse complement strand
GAATATCGGTCTGTTCTTCGCCGTCGGTTGGACGACGCTGACGTGGGTCAGCCTGCCGGTGGTGGGGGTGCTGGCGGTCCTGTGCGGGCTGCTGTCGTATCGTGAGAAATGTCGCCGCAAGGCGCAAGACGCATCCAGGGAAGGAGAAACGTCATGAGGTTCCGTTCATACGCAAGCATCCTGTTAGCCGCGACCGTCTCGCTGGCCGTCGGGATTGTGTGGACATCGCCGGTGTCGGCCGCCGAGGCCGACCTCTCCGTCCAGCAGATCGTCGACAAGACGAACTACACGGCCTATTACCAGGGCAAGGACGGCCGGGCCCAAGTGGCGATGACCATCACGGACAAGCAGGGCCGGACGCGCTCGCGCCAGTTCACCATCCTCCGGCGCGACGACCAGGGCGACGATGCCAAGGACCCTGAGTTCACCGGCGAGCAGCGGTTCTACGTCTACTTCCACCGGCCGGCCGACATCAACAAGATGGTTTTCATGGTCCACAAGCACCTCGACCGCGACGATGACCGGTGGCTGTACCTGCCGGCCCTGGACCTCGTGAAGCGCATCGCGGCGAGCGACAAGCGGACGAGTTTCGTCGGGTCGCATTTCCTCTACGAGGACGTCTCCGGCCGGGTCACCACGCTGGACGAGCACGAACTCCTCGAGACGACCGACACGTACTACATCCTGAAGAACACGCCGACGGACAAAGAACTCGTCGAGTTCGCGTGGTACAAGATGTGGATCCACCGGAAGTCTTTCATCCCGGTTAAGATCGAGTACTATGACGAGCAGGGCGAGGGGTATCGGACGTACACGGCCCTGAAGGTGGAGACGATCGACGGCTTCCCGACGGTGACGAAGGCGAAGATGAGCGACTCCAAGATCGGCGGTGAAACCGTCATGGAGTACTCCGGCGTGGAGTACAACGTGGGGCTGCCGAAGGACATCTTCACCGAGCGCTACCTCCGCCAGCCGCCGCGCAAACACCTGAAGTGAACCCTGCGCCGTTCGAGCCGGCCGTGCCTCGAGCCGGCCGCGGGAGCGGCCGGACATCTTCATCCGCCGGGGCCGCTGACGGGCAGGGAATGTTAAATGTCAAATGATAAATGCCAAATCAGGCCAGCGGCCTATGGGGTGCGTCGTTTGTTCTTTGTCCTTGGTCATTGGTCATTTATGTTGCGACGGCTTGCTGTTGTGCGTGTGGCTGTCGTGCTTCTGTGGCTTGCCCTCCTGCTTGTCGGGACGACGGGTGCCGGCGAATGTCATGCTGAGGAGCCCGAAGGGCGACGAAGAATCTCGCCGTGGTCTTCGGCCGTCGAACGGCCAAGGCGAGATGCTTCGCTCGCGGTGCTCGCTCAGAATGACAGCACGGACCCGCCTTTGCCGGAAGGGCTCGGCGGCGAGACGAAAGGGAAGGGCACGGAGCCGGCGCTTCCCGAGGGATTAGGCGGCGAGAAGAAGGAGCAGGGGTCTGAGCCCGCCCTCCCCGAAGGCCTCGGCGAGGCCGAACAGCCGGACGGCGAGGAGGAAACGGAGGAGCCGAAGGCCCTCGCGGACCGCCTCCCGTTCGACCTGACCGGCTTCTTCGATCTCCGCGGCGGCCTGCGGCTCCAGGAGGACCCGCACGAGGACGACCATTCGCTCGGAGAAGCCCGGCTCCAACTCGAACTCGAGAAGGTCTTCGAGGAAGGCCTCACGCTCCACGTCACCGGCGACGTCCTCTACGACATGAGCCTCAACGAGCACCGGGTGTTCCTGGAGGAAGGGCGCGGCCTGTTCGACCTCCGCGAGGCGTACGCCGCCTTCCGTCCCACGGACTTCATGGACGTGAAGATCGGCCGCCAGATCCTGACCTGGGGCACGGGCGACCTGGTGTTCCTCAACGACCTCTTCCCGAAGGACTGGAACTCCTTTCTCATCGGCCGCGACGTCGAGTACCTGAAGGCCCCGAACGACGCGGTCAAGGTCAGTCTGTTCTCGGGCCTGGCGAACCTCGACCTCGTCTACGTGCCGCGCTTCGACGCCGACCGTTTCGTCGACGGGCGGTACGTCTCGTACTACAACCCGCTGCTGGGCCGGCGGGCCGGCGAGGACGCCGTCGTCGACCCCATCGAGCGCGACGACTGGTTCGACGACGACGAGTTCGCCGCCCGCGCGTACCGGTACGTCGGCGCCTACGAGGTGGCCGTCTACGGCTACTACGGGTTCTGGAAGAGCCCGGAGGGGACGGACCCGGCGACGCTGCGGGCCCGGCATCCGCGCCTCGCGGCCTACGGGGCGAGCGTGCGCGGACCGGTCGCCGACGGCATCGGCAACCTGGAGGTGTCGTACTACGACTCGATGGAAGACCGGTCCGGCCGCGACCCGTTCACGCCGAACAGCCAGGTGCGGCTGCTCGCCGGTTACGAGCAGGACCTGGAACGCATCGCCCGCGACTTCACCGTCGGCGTCCAGTATTACGTGGAGACGCGCGTGGACCACGACGCGTGGGAGGCCGCCCGGCCGCGGTTCGTCCCGGACGAGAACCGCTGCCGGCACGTCGTGACGGTCCGCCTGACGAAACTGCTGATGAACCAGAACCTGGAACTGTCGCTCTTTACGTTCTATTCGCCGACGGATGAGGACGCGTATATGCGTCCCCGCGTCTCGTACAAGGTGACGGACCAGTGGCGGGTGGAGATGGGGGCGAACGTCTTCTTCGGCAACCACACGCACACGTTCTTCGGGCAGTTCGAGGACAACTCGAACCTCTACTTCGGGACGCGGTACAGTTTCTGAAGGCGGGCACCAGGCGGCGTATAGGCCCGTTGAGCCGGCGACCGCAGGTCGCCGGCCGTTGCCGTTGGGGGGCATGGAGCGCTTCGCGGCGACCTGCGGTCGCCGGCTCAACAGCGCGACGTGTCGCGCGGCGGGTCTCCGTACCCGCCGCGCATCAACCTACGCTACCCCGCCGCCTTTTCGAACTGCTCCACGAGCGTCCCGTCCTGAAGCGCCGGCTGCTGCGATTCGAAACTCGCGCGGTCGGACCGGTAAATGACGCCGATCGGAATCTCATCGCCCCACTGCATCGCCAGCCGCATCGCCGCCTCGAAGTCCGTCGGGTCGTGGTCGTCCGGCACGGGCTGCACGCGTTCCTTGTACCACTTGTAGGTATTAACGTCGTTGAACGTGACGCAGGGCTGGAGGATGTCGAGCAGCACCGTCCCGCCGTCGTGGCTCAGGGCCTCGACCATCATGGCCTTCAGGTGCTCGCGGTCCGTCGCCGTGGACCGCATCACGAGGGAGCAATCCTCGATGACCGCCAGCGCCAGCGGCCGCACGGGCTCCAGGATCACCCCGTGCCGCTGCACCTTCGTCGTGAAGCCGGGGTCGGACGTCGGCGACGCCTGCCCCTTCGTCAGGCCGTAGACCTGGTTGTTGTGGACGAAGAGTTTGACGCCGATGTTGCGGCGGAACGCGTGGAGCAGGTGGTTCCCGCCCTCGCCGTACATGTCGCCGTCGCCGCTCGTGACGACGACCTCGAGACGAGAGTTGGCGAGTTTGATGCCGGTGGCGGCGGGCAGGGCCCGTCCGTGGAGGCCGTTGAAGACGTTCGCCCGCGTGTAGTGCGGCAGTTTGGCCGCCTGGCCGATGCCCGAGACGAGCACGAGCCGCCGGCGGTCCAGCCCCGCCTCGTCGAGGGCCTCGTCCAGGGTCTTCAGGATCGGGAAGTTGCCGCACCCGGGGCACCACGCCGGCTGATTGTCGCTCGGAGGGTTGATCACGTCTTTATCCTTTCCACGATGTCGGCGGCCGTGAAGGGCAGCCCGTCGTACCTGGTGAGGGACTCGGCCTCCAGCGGCACACCCGCCTCGGCGAGGACCGTCCGGAACTGGCCGGTCTGGTTGCCCTCGACGACCGTGATGGTCTTGGATGCCTTGGCGTCGGTGCCGTCGAGGCCGATGGCCTTCGTCACCGCATCGGGGTCGAGCGGCCAGACCTGGGGAAAGTGGAGCATGGCCGCGCGGCCGCCGTTCTCATTGAGCGCGTCGACCGCCTCCCGGCAGGGGCCCCAGGTGGAGCCCCAGCAGAGGAGCAGGTGGTCGGCGTCTTCGGGGCCGTAGCGGTCAGGGGCGAGGGCCTCGGCCCGCATCCTCTCCAGTTTCCGCATCCGTTTGTCCTGGAGTCGCACGTGGGCCTCCAGGTCCTCGGTGATGTGCCCGTCCTCGGTGTGCACGTCGGAATCGAGGACCACGAACGCTTCCCCGCCGGGCACGGCCCGGGGCGAGATGCCGTCGTCGGTCACGGCGTAGCGGACGTAGTCCTCGCCGGCGTCGGTCGCGATGTGCCGGTCGATGGGCCGCAGCGACTCGTCCAGCGGCGGGGTGTCCATGACGAGGTCCGCCAGGTACTGGTCGGTCATCAGGAGGACGGGGGTCTGGTATTGGTGGGCGGTCTCCAGGGCCCGCCGCGTCAACTCGTACGCCTGCTCGGGCGTGCCGGGGGTGAAGATGGCCCGCGGAAACTCGCCGTGCCCCGCGTGAAGGGCGAAGAGGAGGTCCTGCTGGGCCGTCCGCGTCGGCAGCCCCGTGGCCGGCCCCGGCCGTTGGGCCAGGACGATGACGAGCGGCAGTTCGTGGATGCCCGCGAGGCTCAGGCCCTCGACCATCAGGGCGAACCCGCCGCCCGAGGTCATCGTCAGCGCCGGCACGCCCGCGTACGTGGCCCCGCAGACCATGTTGACGGCGG
>JAWODB010000302.1:0-21760 GCA_046483505.1 Phycisphaerae bacterium | reverse complement strand
GCACCTCCTGCCGCAACTCGTGCAGCCCCGCACCGGTCTGCGTGGAGACGGCCAGGGCGGGGGGCGCGCCGAGCGGTCCGGCGGGCAGGTCCGCCTTGTTCCACACGGCCAACGCCCGGTCGCCCAGGTGCGCGAGGGCGGTGTCGTCCTCCTCCGTCGTCCCCACTCCGGCGTCGAGGAGATAGACGACGAGGTCGGCCCCGGCGGCCTGTCGGCGGGCACGGGCCACGCCTTCGCGTTCGATCCGCTCCAGCGTCTCACGCAGGCCAGCCGTATCGACGAGGACCACGGGCAGGCCGTCGAAGGCGGTCACCGTTTCCACGTAATCGCGGGTCGTGCCGGGCTCGGGGTGCGCGATGGCCCGCTCCCGGCCGGCCAGGCGATTCAGCAGCGTGCTCTTGCCGACGTTCGGCCGGCCGGCGATGACCACCCGGGGCGGCGCGGCCAGGTACCGGCCGCAGGACTTCCATCGGTCGAGGAGGGCGTCGATGGCCGCGGCGGCTTCGTCGGTGCGGCCGGCGGCTGCGTCGGCCACGGCCTGCTCCAGCGCACCGCCCAGTTGATCGCGGTTGCGCGGCGGGCCGTCTTGCCCGCCGCGCCCTTCGCGCGGTGTTTCGCCGTCGCGCGGTGCCCAAGACTGGGCACCGCGCTTCCGGTTCTCCTGTGCGCCGCGCACGACAAGCATGAACTGGTCGAGCAGGATGCGTGCGGCCAGCGGCGTGGCGGCGGTCCGGAGGAGCCGGCGGGCCGTTCGCTCCACCGGCCCCATGCCCTCGGCGGCCCGCAGCGCGTCGGCGTCGACCTGCGTGAGGCCGAGGGCGGCCAGCCGCTCGCAGACGCCCTCGACGGCCGCAGGACCGCCGTGGCAGTTGACCTCCCACGTCTCGGGGCCGGCGCGGTGAAGGATGATCTCGTCGAGAACCTGCCCCTCGGCGTCCAGGATATGTCCGTAGGCGAGGCGGCCGACGGACATGCTCCCGCGCGGTGCCGGTCGAGCCCGCTGCGGGAGCAGCGGGTCATCCTCACCTGCCTTGGTCGTCGGCCGCGGCCGATGGAGACGACCGGCCGCTTCCGCGGCCGGCTCGAACGGCGCGCCACCGACGGGCCGGAAACAGGCCGCCAGGGCCTCGGCGACGCGGGGACCGGTGGCGCGGATGACGGCGATGCCGCCCCGGCCGGGGGCGGTCAGAGGCGCGAAGACCGACGGGGCGGCGTCGCTCATGGTTCTTGCTGCTCGCGCCACGCCAGGACGAGGCCTTCCAAAACCAATTCCGGAACAGGCCACCCCCGCTGTTTCAATTCGTCCTCCTGGGTATCGCATTGCGAAAGGAGGTCGTCGGCATCCGACTTGATCGTCGCCAGGTCGCCCCCCGTCAGAAAGACGGCCGCATGCTCGCCGACCTCCGACAACGCGGCCGCAAGCATCATGGTAGTGCCCCCCAGGAAGGTGTGATAGATCCCCGTGCGGATCGCATCGCTTGTGTTCTTGCCCAGAATGGACTCGGCATGGCACGGTGTCACATAGGGCAGTTGGGCCGTGCCCTCGGCCAAGGCTTGGGCCATGAGTTCCCGGCCGGGCGCGATCGCCCCGCCCAGGAACGTGCCGGCGTCGTCGACGGCGTCGACCGTGACGGCCGTGCCGACATCGATCACGATACATGCCCTGCCGGCCCGACGATAGGCGGCAAGGGCGGCGAGCAGACGGTCCGTGCCGACGCGGTCCGGCTCGTCCACGTCCGTGCGGACGGGAATCGGGAAGTCCTCGCCGGCGACGAACGGCCCGTCGCAGCCGGCGGCCTCAGCCGCCTCGCGCAGACGGACGAGCGCCGGCGGGTTGACGGAGCCGACGACGACCGGCCCGTCCGCCGCCTCCAGGCGAGGGGTGAGGATCGCTTCCAGTTGCGCGAGCGGCGCGCGGGCTACGTCCCGCAGCACGCCGTCCGCATCCGCGGTCGCCGCCGCGGCGGACGTGTTGCCGAGGGTGACGGCCAGCAGGTCGGTCATGGCGGGTCCTCGGCGGGGGAGGAGGAGGGCGAGGGGGCGTCCGCCTCGTCCGCCTCGTCGGCGCGGACCTCGGCGAGGCGGTCGACGATCGCGCTCACCAGCCGTCCCAGCCCCGCGCCGGAGACGGCGGAAATCGCGAAGACGGGCCGGCCGATGGCGTCGGCCAGGTCGGCCCGCGGCTGGTCCTCGCCGGGCAGGAGGTCGGCCTTCGTCAGGGCGACGAGTTCGGGCTTGGCGGCGAGGTCGGGGCTGTAGGCGGCGAGTTCCTCGCGGATGGCCCGGTAGGCGTCGGCGGGCGAGTCGTGGGCGTGCGGCTCGAGTTCCACGAGGTGGACGAGCATCCGCGTCCGCTCGATGTGCCGCAGGAACGCATCGCCGAGGCCCACGCCCTTGTGGGCGCCGTCGATGAGGCCGGGCAGGTCGGCCACCACGAAGCGGTGGTCGGGGCCCGCCTCGACGATGCCGAGGTGGGGCTGGAGCGTGGTGAAGGGGTAGTCGGCCACCTTCGGGCGGGCGGCCGAGAGGCGCGCGAGCAGCGTGCTCTTCCCCGCGTTGGGCAGGCCGACGAGGCCGACGTCGGCGATAAGTTTGAGTTCGAGGTGGAGGCGCCGCTCCTGGCCGGGCATGCCGGGCTCGGCCTCGCGCGGCGTCTGGTGGGTGGCGGTGGCGAATCGGGCGTTGCCGCGCCCGCCCTTGCCGCCGCGGGCCACGACGGCCTCCATGCCGGGGCGGTTCAGGTCCTTGATCAGGAGGCCGGAGTCGGTGTCGTAGACGAGCGTGCCGGGCGGGACGTCGATGACGAGGTCGTCGCCGGCGGCGCCGGCCATGTTCTTGCTGCGTCCGGGCCGGCCGTCTGTGGCCCGCCAGTGGTGGCGTCCGCGGAAATCCATGAGGGTGTCGAGGCCGGCTCGGGCGCGGAGGATGACGCTGCCTCCGTCGCCGCCGTCGCCGCCGCTCGGGCCGCCGCGGGGCACGTAGGCCTCGCGGCGGAAGGTGACGGCCCCGTCGCCGCCGTCGCCGGCCTTGACGCGGATGTCGGCCTCGTCGATGAACATGGGGTGCGTGCCTCCGGGCTACGAAGGTAGCACGGTCGGCGGCGGCGGGCAAGGGGGCGAAGGGTTCGAAGACGCGGGTGGCACGCTTTCGCGTGCGAAAGCGTGTGCCTCGCTTTGCAGCGCATGCTTTCGCAAAGGCGCGAAAGTTCACCCGCCGGAGGCGGGCATGCCACCCGGCGGCGCAGGCGCGCACACAAACGGCCCGAAGCGCGGGGCCCCGGGCCGGGAAGCGTCCCTCACGCCGCCTCAGGTGACGTGGACCTTGCGGCCCTGGAAGCGGACGGTGCCGTCGGCCGTGGCGAAGAGCGTATCGTCGCGGGCTCGTTTCACGTTATGGCCGGGATGAAACTTCGTGCCCCGCTGGCGGACGATGATGCTGCCGGTCGTGACCTCCTGGCCGCCGTACGTCTTGATGCCGAGGTACTGGGGGTTCGAGTCGCGCCCGTTCCGCGAGGAGCCCTGTCCTTTTTTGTGCGCCATCGCTCTACTCCTGTCCGTCTGTGGGTTCGAGACGTTACAGTATATCGGCGGAGAGGCGGAAGGCAAGTGAGAATTGCGGCGTCTCGATCACGCAGGTGCCACGGTTTGCTCGTCAAACCGTGCGCCACAAGCGTCAGGCACGGATTGGCAAGCAATCCGTGGCACGTGGCGCGCTACCGCCAGGTCCACTCCTTCGAGAGGAAGGTGGGCTGGTCGAGGTTCAGCCACCACTTGTCGCCGGGGAGTTTGTACGAGAGGGCGATCGCCTTGCGGAGGCGGACGACCTTTTCGTCCTCCGGGGCGTCGGCAGCGGCCTTGAGGTTCGGCCGCTCGATGTACCGGCCCGAGAGGCCCTCGCAGAAGATCGTGAAGCGGTCCGTCTCGCGGTCGAGCGGGGCGAAGATGGCCACGCCCGTCCGGGCGTTGCCCTCGCCGGGCATGATCTTCGTGTGCAGTTTGGAGGTATGCCCGAGGAACCGGATCTTGCGGTTGGCCTTGATCGCCTCGTAGACCCTCGGAAACATGCCGGCGCGGCGGACGGTCGCCTGGTCGGTGTACAGGGTGAACGCGGGGACGAAGTTCCTGGCCTCGTTGCTGCGGTTGGTCACGGTGTAGACGAGGTACCAGTAGACCTCGCGCTCGCCGCCGGGCGTCTGGACAACGATCGGGTGCGGATGCTCGAACTGGAAGTCAAACGTCCAGTCCTCGCCCTTGATGAGGTTCGGGTCCACGCGGTCGGGGTCGTGGTCCTCGATGGCGCGGCGTCCGGCCTTGGCCTGGTCCTCTTCCTGGGCGACGGCCCCTGCGGGTGCCATGACCACCACCAGGGCGGCGATGGCGACGAGCCAAACGGCGTGATGGTTGACTCTCATCCTTGACTCCGTCCACAGGTCCCCGAGACGAGGCGGCCCGGCCGAGTGAGCCCTACGCGGCATCGGCACCGGCCCGCGTTTCCTTGTCCTTGCGCAGTCTCCGGAAGTTCCCGATACAACCGACCGGACACGC
This sequence comes from Phycisphaerae bacterium, assembly GCA_046483505.1. Taxonomy (GTDB): domain Bacteria; phylum Planctomycetota; class Phycisphaerae; order FEN-1346; family FEN-1346; genus BS750m-G62. The sequence goes on along the minus strand of JAWODB010000302.1, from coordinate 17,216 downwards.
CCGCACGCACTTGCCGCAGTTAATGCAGGCCTCCAGATCGACCTCGGCCAGGTTGCCGTTCACGTGAATGGCGCTGCCCTCGACGGGGCAGACCTTCTCGCATTTGTGGCAGGCGATGCAGCCGACCTCGCACACCTGCCGCACCACCTTGCCGGGATCCTGGTTCCGGCACAGGACGTGAACATACTGATCGGCGGGCAGAATCTCAATGATATTCTTGGGGCAGACCTCCGCGCACGTGCCGCAGGCCGTGCACCGGTCCTCCAGGACGCGGGGCAGGCCGATCTCGGCGTCCATGACCATGGCGTCGAAGGGGCAGGCCCGGACGCACGTGCCGAGCCCCAGGCAGGCGTACGGGCACGCCGTCGGGCCGTACTGCGTGGCGGTGGCGGCCCGGCAGTCGTGCTCGCCGACGTAGCGGAACCGGTCGCCGGTGTGCTCGCAGGAGCCCTGGCACTTGATGACGGCCACCTTCGGGACGAAACCGGCGATCTGAACGCCCATGATCTCGGCGATCTTGCGGGCACACTCCGGTCCGCCGGGCGTACATTGGTCGGGGGCGGCCTCGCCCTTGGCCACGGCTTCGGCGTAGGCCGCGCAGCCCCCGTAGCCGCACGAGCCGCAGTTGGCGCCCGGCAGAATCTCCTCGATCTTCGCCTGCCGCGGGTCGACCTTCACGCGGAAGAAGCGGTGGGCCACGGCGAGCAGGGCGCCGAAGGCGACGGCCAGCGTGCCGAGGACGGCGACGGCCGCCGTCATGTAGATCAGGGCTGCGTCCACGGAATCCCTCAGGTTCCCTCTAACTCCTTGTACCGCCGTATTATACGGAGATGCCGAACAGGTTGGCAAACCCCATGAAGGCCAGGGCCATCAGGCCGCCCGAGATGAACGCAATGGGCAGGTCGCGGAACGGCTTCGGCACGGGCCGTTCCGCCAGGCGCTCGCGGATCCCGCTCATCAGCAGCATCGCCAGCAGGAATCCCAGCCCCCCGCAGAACCCGTTGAACGTGGCCAGGTGGACCGGCAGCCCGTTGGCCGGGTCGCGCCACGCCTCCGTGTTCAAGAGCGCGATGCCCATCACCGCACAGTTGGTCGTGATGAGCGGCAGGTAGATGCCCAGGGCCCGGTACAGCGCCGGCACCGTCTTGCGCAGGACCATCTCCACGAACTGCACCAGGACCGCGATGACCAGGATGTAGGAGATCGTCTTCAGGACCAGGACGTACCCGCCCTCCGGCACGGGCAGGCCGAGGACGCCCAGCACGTTCGTGTGCTCGGGGCCCGTCGGCAGCAGCAGGTGCCGGTAGATGAGGGCCGTCACGGCCGAGGCGATGCTCATGACGAAGATGACCGCCAGGCCCATGCCCACGGCGTCGCTGGTCCGCCGCGACACGCCGAAGAACGGGCACAGGCCCAGGAACCTGGCCAGGACGAGGTTCGAGATCAGGATCGTCCCGATCGCCAGTTCCGCGTAGCCGACGTCCATCGTCAGCCCCTCTCGCCTGCGCCGGTCTCGCCCCCGCCCGTCTCTGCAAAGTCAGCGGCAACCTGCGGCACGGCGGGGACGGCCTCGGCGCGGGCCGCCTCGCGCCGGCGCTGCCCCATCCATCGGAAGAGGGCAAACAGCAGGCCGATGACCAGGAACGCCCCCGGCGCCATCCCCAGCACGTTGACGGGTTCGACTTGCGGCACGAGCGTCACGCCGCCCGCCGTGACGGGCGTCAGCCGGTAGCCCCAGAGGGTGCCGGCCCCCACCACCTCGCGCACGAACGAGATGGCCAGAAGGGCCAGCAGGAACCCCACGCCGACGCCCAGGCCGTCCATCAGGCTGGGAGCGGGGCCGTGGCGCGACGCGAACGCCTCCGCCCGCCCCAGGATCATGCAGTTCACCACAATCAGCGGGATGAAGATCCCCAGCGCCTCGTTCACGGCCGGCGGCGCCACGGCCTTCATCACGATCTCGACCATCGTCACGAACCCGGCGATGATGACGATGTAGCACGCGATGCGGACCGGATTCGGGATCCACCGCCGCACGAGTGAGACGAGCAGGTTCGCGCCCACCAGCACCGCGGTGGACGCCGCGGCCATCGCGACGCCGTTGCGGACGGTGGTCGTGACGGCCAGCGTCGGGCACAGCCCCAGGGCCAGCACGAACACCGGGTTGTGCTTGATGGGCTTGTCGGTGAAGTCGGAAAGCAGGCTCATCGCGGCGCGTCCATCCCCTGAAGGACTCCCCATTCTAAAACGGCTTGGGCGGGTGTCAAGGTTCCGCGCGATCGAGCCGTCCCGGCCTGAAAGCGCCGCGACGGGCAGCCCCACGAGCCGCCTCGCCGCGCCCGAGGTCTTTGCCGTTCGACTTGGGACTTTGGACCTTGGCCTTTGGACTGAGATGTGTCGCAAACCCGCCCCACCCTCCGAGCCAAAACCTGAAAAGGCCGTCATTTTATCCCCTTGCCAAACAACGACTTACACGCGGCCGCAAATTTTCCGGGCCGCCGAAATGGTTCAGGACTGTCCACTTTTTCCTTTTACGGAAAGGCCGTGCGATGCCCGCAGCCACGAGTCGGAGCCCCGTTATGAAACTCGACGTCTCGCCCTTCAACGACCCGACCCTCGACGAAGCGTACATCGAGCACCTGGTCCGGGAGGAAGCGCCGACCCGGGCCGCCCACCTCGGCCGCCTGTGGGCCTACTACCGGAACGACCTCTCGCCGCTCGGGGCGGGGCTGCCGCTCCCGCACCGCCAGGAGGACTGGCTCGCTTCCGCCCGCCCGTACGTTCAGGCCCAGGAGTTCGGTCTGCCGGCCCGCATCACCGGCCGGTCGCACCTCGGCTACGGCGGCGCGGGCGTGCCGACGCCCGGCATCGGCCGCAAGGAAGTCGTCATCGAAAACGACATCGGCTGGCGCATCGACACGGCCGTCCATTTCCTGGCCGGCGAGCCCGTCCGGACCGAGAGCCTGGCCCGCCGCCCGGAGGACGCCCGCCGCATCGAGACCGTCCTCTCGGACGTCTGGAAGGCGAGCGGCGGCATCTCGCTGATCCAGGAGATCGCCCTCCTCGGCGCCGTCTATGGCTTCGTGGACCTCGTGGTCCGCGCCCGCCCCGCCGCCGACGACGACACCACCGCCGCCGCGGTGTCGGCCAGTGGAAACGAGGACGAGGCCGCCGTGGCCGACCGTGCCGCCCGCGCCGTCAGCGTCGAGGCCGTCGAGGCGCCCCGCGTGGTGCCCATCCTCGAGGAGACCGACTACCGCCGCCTGCGGTACTGGATCCAGGTCTTCCCCCGCCAGACGAACCGCGTGACGGGCGGCGGGGCGCTGGCCCGCATCCTCGGCCGCGCCGCGCCCCGCGTCTCGGAGGTCGAGACGGTCGAGATCCTCGGCCCCCACTGGTGGCAGCGGTACGAGGACGGGCGCCTCGCCGACCAGGGGGCCAACCCCCTCGGCCGTGTGCCCGTCGTCCACATCCAGAACTTCGCCCACCCGATGCACTACGAAGGCGCCGGCGAGGTCGAGCCGCTCATCCCCCTCCAGGACGAACTGAACACGCGGCTGTCGGACCGGGCGAACCGCGTCACGTTCCAGAGTTTCAAGATGTACCTCGGCAAGGGCGTCGAGTCCTTCGAGGACCGACCCGTCGCCCCCGGCCGCATGTGGTCCACCGACAACCCGGATGCCTGTATCGAGGAGTTCGGCGGCGATGCCGACAGCCCGTCCGAGGCGGCGCACATCGCCGAACTCCGCGAGGCGATGGACAAGACCAGCGGCGTCACGCCCCTGGCCGCCGGGCTGCTCCGCGACCGCATCGGCCACCTGACCAGCGCCACCGCCCTGAAGGTCGTCCTGATGGGCACGCTGGCCAGGCTGGCGCGCAAACGCGTCACCTACGGCGCCGGGCTGGTCGAGGCCAACCGCCTCATTCTCGACGCCCTCGACCGAGCCGGCGTGCTCCCGACCGCCCCCGAAGACCGCGCCACGCGCATCCACTGGCCCGACCCGCTGCCCCAGAACGTCTCCGAGCAACTGCAGCACGCCCGGGCCAAGCGCGACCTGGGCGTGCCGGCCGAGACCGTGCTGCGCGAACTCGGCTACGACCCGGCCGCCACGTGACCCGGCGTCCGCGCCGGGCGTCCGAGCGGCGCACCGCGCGCCGCATCACGCGAACCGCCTGTGAAACGTAAAGGAGGACACGCATGTCCACGGATGCATCCGCCCAGCCGGGCCCGACCCCGCCCCAGGCTTCGCCCCCCGCGGCCGAGGCCGGAGGCGCGCGGCAGCCGCCGCACACTCTCATCCAGGAGAGCATCAAGTACCGCCGCCGCGCCCAGGACGCCGAACGGCGACTGGAGACCCTGGAGGCCGAACTGGCCGAACTCCGCGACGGCCGCGACCAGCACGCCGCCGCCCTCCAGGCCCAACTCGACCAGGCCCGCGCCGACGCCGAGACGCTCCGCGGCCGGCTGGGCGAACTGGAGCGCGACCGCGACCTCGAGCGCACCCTCGCCCAGGCCGGCGCCGACGACGCCGAAACGGCGCTGGCGCTGGCCCGCGAGCGGCTGGCCGGCCAGGACACGCCCGACGACCTGGCCGCCTTCGCCAAGGCGCTGCTCGAGGAGAAGCCGCACCTGCGCGGCGCCCCGGCGCCGGCCGGCGACCGCCGTCCCGCGTCGCTGCCGCCGATGACGGCCTCCGCCAAGCCCGCGGCCGACGACGCGCCGCAGCGTGCGGCCCGTCGGCTGGCCGACCGGGCGCGGGAAACCGGCCGCCACGGCGACGTGCTCGCCTACATGCGGGCCCGCCGCGGCGTCGCGGTCTGAACGGGCCGCCGGCACCAGCGCCCGGCCCTGACCAACGAACCCCATGCACACGAAGGAGTGAACCATGCCTTTCACCGGAAAAGCCACCTACTCCGCCGGCGCCGCCCTGCCGGAGATCGCCGAAGACGTCTCGGACCTCGTGGCCATCGTCAGCCCGTTCGAGACGCCCCTGCTCGACGCCCTCGGCGACCCGCAGACGGAAGCCCAGTCCACCCACCACGAGTGGCTCGAGGACACCCTCCTGCCGAACACCGACACCGTCACCTCGACGCCGACGAACCCGGAATCCGACACCGAGATCGAGGTCGACCACCCGGACCGCTTCCGCGTGGGCGACCAGGTCCGCTGCGACGACTCCGACGAACTGCTCTTCGTGACCGAGGTCGGCGCGGGCACGATCACGGTGGTGCGCGGCTACGGGGGGACGACGCCCGAGGCCGTCGCCGCCGGCGACACCCTCCACATCCTGGGCGGGGCCGCCCTGGAAGGCCAGGACGCCGACGCCGCCCGCTTCACCGTCCGCACCCGCCGCAGCAACTGGACGCAGATCTTCGCCAAGACCGTCCTGGTCTCGGGGTCCGAGATGGCCGCCCGCCACCTCGGCGTGGCCGACGAACTCGACTTCCAGAAGGCCAAGGCCCTGCGCGAACTCCTCCGCGACCTGGAGAACACCGTCATCGGCGGCATCGCGCCGGCGAGCGACCAGCAGGGCTCCGGCTCCGTCCGCCGGACCATGAACGGCATCCTGCCCGGCCTCGTCACCAACCGCTTCAGCCCCGGCGTGGGCGGGTTCCCGAGCGGCACCGACCTGGACGAGGAGAAACTGAACGTGGCCCTGCGGCTGGTGTGGGAGCAGTCGAGCGGCCAGATCGACCTCATCGTCGTCAACGGGTATCAGAAGCGCGTCATCAGCCAGTTCGGCGTCGGCGCGCGGACCTACCCCGCCGACGACCCGCGGCTGGTGAGCCAGGTCTCGGTCTACGAGAGCGACTTCGGCGTCCAGCGGGTCGTCCTGTCGCGCTGGGTGCCCCGCGACGCCGTCCTGCTGCTCGATTCGAGCCGCATCCAGGTCCTGCCCCTGGCCGGCCGGAGTTTCCACTACCGGCCGCTCGCCGCCACCGGCGACTTCGAGAAGGGCCAGGTCCTGGGCGAGTACACCCTCGAGATGCGGAACGAGTCGGCCCACGGCGTGGTCCGCGGCCTCTCGCCCGCCTGCCCTGCCTCACCCCCGGGCCGGCCGCCTCCCTGGGGGGCGGCCGGCCCCCTCCCGCCCGCCCCGTGGCGGTGCCGCGGATTGCCGGCCAATCCGTGCGGCCGCGAGGCGAACGGAAGGACCTACTTAGCCGCCGGGCTTGCCCGGCGCGTACAAGGAGCCACCCAATGACCAACTTCTCCACCGACGCCGACCTGCTGAAGTGGGAACCCGCCCTCGTGCGAGAGATCGTCCTCGACCACCAGTGCCTGACCCGCGCCGAGGGCGCCACCGCCGAGGCCTTCACCGTCACCGCCGCCGACGGCCAGTTCGTCGCCCGCCAGGTCCGCCCCGGACATGTCGTGCACCTGTCGAACCCCGACCAGGGCGTGGACGGCGGCTACGAGGTCCTGGCCGTCGAGAGCGAAACGGAACTGACCGCCGCCGCCGTCGGCACCGCCGGCGACGAGGCCGTCCCGCTGCCGTCGGCGACGGACCTGGCGCTGCGGATCCAGACGTTCGACCCGCAGCACGAGGAGGCGCGGTACGCGCTGCTGGCGCGCTTCGGCCTGGAGGCCGACGCCGCCGATCCGACGGCGGACCTGGCCGACTGGATTGCCCAGCGGCGCTCGCTGAGGCGGGCAAGCGTCGCCCTGGTGCTGGCCACCCTGTACCGCGGCCAGGCGGCGGGCGGCGCCGACGGCGGCCTCGCCACCAAGGCCGACCACTACGCCCGTCTCTACGAGGACGAGGTCGCCAAGGTCCGCCTGATTCTCGACCGCGACGGCGACGGCCGCGCCGACGACGTGCGGAGCCTCGCCAGCCACCGCCTCCGCCGCATGTGATGCCGTTCGAGCCCGCTGCGTGAGCAGCGGGGTATCCGCGGGCGACGACGAACGCCACGCTCGCGAGAAGGAGAGAATGGCTATGATCCCTTCCGACCTCGACCTCCTGGCCGCCCTCCTCGAGACCTGCCGGTCGGTCCCCGGCGTGCGGAGCGTGCGCCTGGCGCGGCCGGGCGAGACGGTCGACGTGCCGCTCGGCCGCCTGCCCGCCGCCGTCCTCGAACCCGCGGGCGTCGAGCGGCTCACCTGGCCCCCCGTGCCCGTCGGCCGGTACCGGCTGGTGCACTGGCGGCTGTCGGTGCTCGACCGGGCCGTCCCGCACACGCGGGCGTTCGAGGCGCTCGCGGCCCTGGCCGCGGCCTGCCGTGACGCCCTCGCCGGCGACCCCCTCGTCGGCGGCCGGGCCGAGGACGGACCGCCGTCCGGGCGGGACGCCTCGCTTGCGCCGGCCGTCGGCGCCACGCGCATCGGCCCCGCCGCGCTCGGCGAGACGGTTCCGGGACGAGCCACGGCCGTCCGCTTCGCGGGTGCCTGCGGCGGGTGGACCGGGACGATGGCCGGCCAGGCCGCCATCGACGGCGAGGCCCTCTTCGCGTCCGGTCCCCACCTGGTCGAGGCCGCGAGCCCCGTCCGCCGCGTCGAGGACGTCGCCTTCAACGGTCTGGCGGGCGGGCTGACGCTCGACCTGGGCGAGGGCCCGCGGACCCTCCGCCAGCGCGGCGTCCTGTCGGCCGACACGGAGGCCGGCCTGGCCCTCCTCCTGGCCGCCTGCGAGGCGTTCATCGACGGCCGCACCTACACACTGACCGCCCCCGACGGCACCGCTCACCTGAACTGCCGGGTGACGGCCGTGGAGCGCCTCGGCCCGCCCGAGGCCGGCACGCGGTGGCATCTGCCCTACCAGGTCACGTACGAGCAACTGGCGAGGTAACCGTGTCCCACACGACCGACGGCATCACGCACGTTCGCGTCCGACCGCTGGCCCTGGACCTGGCGCCGGACGGCGCGCAGGCCGGGCCCGGCGCCATCGAGGTCACGTGGCAGTCCACGCACGAGGACCGCTGGCACCAGGTTTACGTGAATGGACGCCTGGCGGGTGTGACGGCCCTGCCGGCCGACCGCCGCCTCGTGGTCACCGTCCCCGCCGGCCGGCGCGGCCGGCACGAGATGCTCCGCGTGGAGGTGGCGGCCGTCGAGGCCGCCGACCGCCGGACGGACTTCGCCGATGCCCTGACCGGTTTCGGTGCCGGCGCCGGGGCGGAGGTCCGCCTCGCGTGGCAGGCCGGCCTGTACCTCGACCCGAACCTGGAGGCGTTCGACGTCTTCGGCGACGGGGCCACCGGCACCATCGACTACGAGACGCCGCTGAACGAATCGCCGATCCCCGCCCGGCCGGGCGGCCGAACGCCGTGGGGCTACGGCACCGGCGGCTACGGCGTCGGCGCGTGGGGCCGGGCGGCCGCCGAGTACGAGTGGACGGCGGACCCGGCGGTCCCCGCCACGCACCGGTTCGCCGTGGTGGCCTCCGATGCGGCCGGCAACCGTCTGGCGACCGCGGCCGAGGTCGAGATTCTCGTCGCCCCGCTGCCCCGGCCGCCGCAGGACGTCCGCCTGGCCGCCTACGACCCGAATGCCCAGGTCGCCACGCTCGCCTGGGACCCGAGTCCGGACCTGTAACCGACGGGCGAACGCCCAACCAAGGAGCCGACCATGGCCTCGACCTGGACACCGAATCTGAACCTGGAGAAGCCCGGCCACGGCGACCACGCCGGCGACTGGGACGAGGTGCTCAACGCGAACTTCGACGCGATCGACGCCGCCGCCTGGCTCGTCCCGGTCCGGACCGACGACCCGGCCTCGCCCGCCGAAGGCGAGCAGTGGGTCCGGTCGGACCTGGCGCAACTGCGCGTCCGCGTCGGCGATACGACCTACAAGGTGGACCTCACCGCCGTCTGACACGGAGCCCCACGCCATGCTGACGTTCCGGATGGACGAGACGAACTTCGAGGCGGGCTCGCGCGACGGCGTGCGCATCGTCGAAGGCCCGGGCCTCGCGGTCGACTTCGACGAGTTCGCGCCCGACGCCGACACCCTCGGCCTCTGGCACCTCCACGACGGCGCCTGCGCCGGCGAGGGCACCGGCCTGGACGACGCGTCCGGCAGCGGGCACGACCTGGACAACCAGGGGGCGGAGTCCGTCCAGGCCGGGTACCGCTTCGTCGGCGCGGACCGCGACTACATGGAGACCGGCCTCGCCGGCCAGCCGGAGCGCCCCGCAGTGACGCTCGAGGCGTGGGTCCGCGACTGGCTGACGCCCGTCGGCGACACCGGCCAGGTCGCCATCCTGTGGCGCGACGCCGACCACCGCCTGGACCTCAGCGCCTTGCGGGCCCCCGACCCGGCGGACTCGTATATCCGCGCACGGCTCCGTGTCGCCGGCGCCTGGGTCGGCCATGCCATGTGGCACGGGGTGGAGGCCGACGCCCTTCTGGCGGGGACGGACCCGTGGCACGTGGCGGCGGGACTCGAGTCGCCCGGCCGGCTCACGCTTTACGTCAACGGCACCGCCCGCGCCGAGGACGACTCCGACATCCAGCCCCTGCCGGCCGGCGACTACACGCTGACCCTCGGCACGTACCTGAACCACAGCACCTGGCCGCTGTCGGCGGTGCTGGACGAGGTCCGGCTCTCGGCGGCGGCGCGGTACGCGGCGGCCTTCGAGCCGCATCGCCTCCTCGCCGCCGGCACGTACACGGGCCTCACGTTCGACGCCGTACGCCTGGCGGCCGACTGGACCGACCTCGCACCGTCCTGCACCGTTCCGCCGGGCTGCATCCTGGCGTGGCAGGTGCGCGCGGCCGACGAGACCGACGTCGCCGGCGACCCGCAAGCCCTCTGGCAATCCTACGACGGCGACCCGGCGACCCTGCCCGACGGCCGGTACTTCCAGTGGCGGGCCACCCTCTCGGCCGACGACGAGCGCCTGGCATCCCCCACCGTCGCAAGCGTCGAGGCCCTCGCCAGCGAGGCCGGCTACAACCTCTTCCTCGCCGGCGGCGACGGGCCGGGCGCCATCGATTACGCCGACCCGTGCCGGCGCGTCGGGCCGGGTGTCCAGGAGGTCGCGACCGACCCGCTCGCCGCCGGGGCCGTCCACTGGTTCGGCATCCGCCCGGTCGACACCGACGGCCGGGAGAGTCCCATCACCCAAAGTGAGGTCCGACTGGAACTCGACGCCGACGGGGCCGCTGTGCCCGACCGCCCCGCGTCCCCGCTCGCCCTGCACGCCGAGCCGCTGCCGGCCGGCGAGGTCCTGCTCCGCTGGCGGTACCGCGTGGGATATGCCGGCCTCGCGCCGGACGTCTTCCGCGTCTTCGGCGACGGCGGCACGGGGACCATCGACTACGAGACGCCGCTCGGCGAGATGCCGTACGACGCCGGGCGGGTCTGGCACGTGTGGACCGGCGACCCCTTGGCCCCGGGCGTGGTGCATCAACTGGCCGTCCGCGCCGTCGCCGCCGGCGAGGTGTGGGACGAGCCGCCCGCCGTGGTCCAGGCGACGCCCGACGCCGCGCCCCCCGGCGCGGTGGACGCCCTCAGCGCGGAGGTCCTGTCATGACGGCCGCCCCCCATACCGCCGCCCTGTTTGCGCCGCTCGGCCCGGCCGGCGTGCTGACGCCGCCCGCCGTCGAGGTCCGCGTCGACGGCCGAGTCGAGCCGCGCCTCCACCTCGAGCGCCTGGACCAGCAGGTGGGCGCCGCCCCCACCGCGACGTTCGAGGCGGCCCTCGGCCGCGACGTCCTGACCGGCGAGACGGTGCGGCTGGAGGACCTGGCGGCCGGCATCCGCCCCGGGTCGACGGTGACCGCGACGCTGCTCCGCGGCGGCGTGCTGCCCGGCGAGGAGGCGGACGACCTCCGTCTCTTCGAGGGCCGCCTCATCGAGGCCGCCCTCGCCCTGGCCCCCGACGGCGAACACGCCCGCCTGGTCGCCGAAGACCCCGCCGCCGATCTGCTTCGCCGCCGTCTCGGTGGCCGGCGGGCCTGGACCGCCGACGGCGCCGCCGACCGCGTCGAGGGACCGGCCCTGGTCTTCAATCCCGACGGTCGGCCCAACGCCTCGACCCAGGCGTACGCACCGGCCACGGGCGAGCCGTACACCATCTTCGCGCCGGACGGCGCGTCCGGCAACGCCGCCTGGACGCTGGACGAAGCCGTCGCGTACATCCTCGCCGAGCACGGCGGGTCCGAGGAGGTGCAGGTCCCGTCGGCGAGCGAGGTGCGGGCGGCCCTGCCGGCCACGGTCATCCGCGACGTGTCGCTCGAGGGCCGGTCGCTCGGCGAGGCAATGGCGGCGCTGCTGGAACTCGCCGGGGCGCGGCTCGTCGTGCGGGTCGAACCCGCCGCGGGCAGCCTCAGCCGCCGGCTGGAACTCTGCCTCCCCGACCGCGAGCCGGCGGGCTGGCTGTGTCACCAGCCGCCCGGCCGGGTGTACGACCCTGCCAAGACGCACTTCTCGGCGATGCGGGTGCGGATGGACTTCGCCGCCGCCCCCCGCCGGTACGTCGCCCGCGGCGACCGCCGGCTCGTCGAGTCCACGTTCGACCTCGTCGCCGGCTGGGACGACGCCCTGGCCACGTCCGACCCGGACGATGTCAGCCCGCGCACGAATCCGGACTTCGACGCGGTGCGCGACGTCTTCCGCAAGTGGGTCCTGAACGAGGACGGCACGTACTCGGCCGCGCCGTACAGCCGGGGCGCGGCGCCGGATCTCTCCGCGCTCTTCGAGGGCACGCCGTACGTGCGCCGGCGCCGGCGGCTGCTGCCGTGCCTGTCGCGGGACGCCCTCGGCCGCAGCCGCGGCGTGTACGTCGAGGTGTCGCTCGACGGCGGCGCCTCGTGGGAGCAGTCGACCCTGGCCGCCCGCGTCCTCCGCGACGAGTGCGGCCTCGTCCTGACCGAAGACCCGCTCCCCGCCGCCTACCTGGCGGCGGCGATGCGGGGCGAAGTGCGCGTTCGCGTCACCGCCACCGTCGAGAGCGATGCGCTCCTCTCGGCCGAGTACGCCGGCGATGAGGGCAACGACCTGCCCGGCCGCACGCGCCACGTGAACGTCCCCGCGGGCTACCGTTACCGCCGGGTGGCCCCGACCAGCCGCTTCCACGGCGAGGCCGGCGCGGACGAGGTGGACGACACGGCCCGGCTCCAGGACCTGGTCCGGGCCGCCTGGGACGCCGACCGCCTCGCGCCCGCCCCCGCGCGCATCGAGGTGCCGTACCTGGCGCTCGGGCACCGCGTGGGCGAGCGTCTCCTCGGCACGCGCGGGCGGCACCTGCTTCTGGCCCGCGAGCACACGGGCTTCACGGTCGCCCCGATCGCCCGGGAGGTCCGGCTGACGTTCGCCCCCGCGCCCCGCACCGAACTGATCCTGGAATAAGGACGCTCGCCATGGAACCCGACGCCCTGGGCATCTACGCCCCCTCGGCCGTCCGCGACCGCAGCGAGGACCGCCACGTCGACGCCGCCCGTCCGACGGACCGGTCGCCGGACCTGGAACCCGGCGGCCCGCCGTACCGCCTCCTCTGGGCCTGCCTGCTGGCGTCTGCCCCCGGCGACCCGCCCGACGAGCGGTACCACGCCGACGAGGTCCGTCCCGCTGGCCCGGACGGCGACGGCCTGATGCAGTGGGAGACGTTCGCCGGCGCCCTCTCGGGCGTCGTCGTCCACAACCTCGCGGAGGCCGAGGCGCGGTCGCACCTCCTGCCCGCCGACACCGTCGTGCGGGTCGAGGCGCGGCTCGACCGCCGCAGCCCGCCGGAGATGGTGTACCTGGCGTTCGTCCCGCCGGCGGCGGAGGTGCGGCAGCAAGTCGCCCGCGTCGTCTCGTACTCCGGCGGCGCGTACACGGTGCAGCCGGTCCGGCGCGAGGGCGGCCAGTTCGTCGACGACGGCGACCCCGTCCCGGACGTGCCGAACGTCGGCGAACTCTGGCCCGACGAGGCCGGCTACCTGGACGGGCCGGGCGAGTACGACCGGTACGTCCGGCTGACGTGGACGGCCTCGGGCTGGCTCATCTGCCTGCACCCGCCGCGGATGGTCTGAGGACCGTCCCGTCCTCCGAAGGAGCCGCCGATGCCCTGGACCGCCGACCGATGGCCGCCGCAACCCGCCGAGCCGCTCGACACCGACGCGGTCTTCGGCGAGATGCGGTCCGCCCTGGCCGAGCGCGACGGCCTGGTGCCGGCCGGCTTCGTGCCGGGCCCGTTCAGCCGCTGGGACCCCGTCCGCGGCACGCCCGCCGGCGGCGAGGGATCGCCGGAACCGACCGTCGCAAACTTCCAATACCAGATCCAGGAAATGCTGACGCTCGTCTGGCCGCTCCGCTGGTGGGACCCGAACCGGGACGCACTCTACACCCTCGCGCACCTCTGCCAGGACGCCTTCGGCGCAGGCACCTGGACGTGGGACCTGGTGGCCGAGGACGGCGGGGGCCAGCCACTCAACGCCTGGGCCCCCGCCTGCGCCGTCATCTTCGCGGAACTCTACCACGCCACCAACCGCCTCGACCGGGTCCGCATCCTGCCGACCGCGAGCCAGAGCCAGCGCCGCGACAGCGTCTACCGGCTGACCTTCGGCATCGACGACTGGCCCAGCGAGCGGGCCGCCTCGTTCAACCTGTTCGACGGCCAGGACGACGGCGTCTCCTCGGGCCTCGCCTACGACGCCGGGATGGGCGGCGAGGTGCTCGACGACGGCGTCAGCCAGCAGTGGTCCCTGGAGTCGCGGCGGTTCGCGATGACCTTCGCGACCGGGGCGCTGGCCGGGTACACGGTCCGGCAGGCGTGGCTCGATTTCTCGACCGAGGCACCCGGCGGCTCGGCGGATTTCTCCGACACGTTCACGGCGGAGGTCGTCGACGCGGCCGAGACCTCCCTCGGCACGTTCGCCTCCGACGACGACGGGGCCAAGCGCCTCGCCGTCCCCGCCGGCAGCGTGAACACGGACGGCGACACGGTGCTGTCCGTCCGGTCCACACGGCCGGACACGGCCGACCGGCCGGCGTGGGCGCCGCCGGGTCCCAACTACACGAGCACGTACCGCGAGGGGCTGGCCGTCGCCGGCCCCATCCGCCTGATCGTGGAGATCGACTTTGAGTACGAAGCGTAATCCTGCGGCCGGGGCGGCCCGAACGCCGGACTCGCCCCGGCACAAGGCGTACGTGGAGCGCGACGATTGCGCCGCCTTCCGCGCCGAACAGCGGGACGCCCACGACCGGACGTGGCAGGAGGTGCGGTCGCTCCGGCGCCTGGTCATCCTGCTGGTGGTCGGCGGGCAACTGTTCGCCGGCGGCGTGAACGTGGCCGGGTTCGGGTACTGGACCGACCGCCACGCCGCCCAGCCGCATCACTCCACGCTCCGGATGATCGCCGAGGCGCGGGGCGAAACCCGCGAAGACCTGCGGGACCTCCGCCGGGAGGTCCGCGACCTCCTCGTCACCGTCCTCGAACGCACCGGGAAGGGGCCCGAGCCGCCGGCCCCGGAGAAAGGAGAACCGCCATGCGCCGCGCCCTGACCCTCGCCGCCCTCGCCGTTTCGTGCCTCCTGACGGCCGCCGGCTGCGGCGTGCCGGACGCCATCGAGCGAAGCCAGGCCCTGCAACTTGCCGCCATGCGGCAGTACCGCGACGAGGTGGAGGCCTACCACGACAAAGTCACGGCGCACCTGGCCGAGGAGAAGCGGGCCCAACTCGACGCCGCGCTGGCCGCGTCGCTGCAACAGGCCGCCGGCGACGACGGCCGCCTGACCCTGGAGGCCGCCCTCGAGAAGACCGCCAAGCGGGTCGCCCTGGAGGACGCGTGGCGGGCGGAACTGGCGCGGCTGGACGGCGAGTTCGCCCAGCGCCGGGCCGCCATCGGCCGGGCCATCGACCTGGCCGAGGAAACGCTCGACCTGGCGGCCTCCTACGGCCGCCTGGCCACGCTCGTCCGGAACCTCTTCGTCCGCGACGCCGAAGCGCGCCGCCTCCTCGCCGACTACGAAACCGAAAGGAGCCCCGCCGATGCAGGAAGCCGAAGCCAACCTTAAGCGGACCGCGCTGGAGTTCCTCGAAGCCGCCGAGACGATGGCCGAGAACGCCTCCCGCCAATCGGCCGACCCCCTCGACGCCGTCTCGACGGACCTCTTCGAACTGGGCGACCTGGAGCCGGTCATCGACCGGCAGGACCTGGCCGCCCTGAAGGACCGCCTCCGCCGCGAGCGGCTCGTGCCCGCCACCCTCGTGGAACTGGTGGCCCTGGCCCGGCAGGTGGCGGCGGCGCTGAGCGGGTTCTGAGGCAGGGGGCTGACAGGCCGCCCATTCCGCGCGGTGTATCTCCCGATGCACCGCGCGACGAGCGCCACCCAGTGCCTTCGCGCGCGGCGGGCCGGGTGTCGTCGCGGCATAGCCGTGCTATGCCCTGGCGAAGCCGGGAGACCCGCCGCGCGGGACCCTCACATTCATGAAGGAAAGCACAGGAGAAGACCATGTCGAAACTGAGCGACGTCCTCGCCAGCAAGAAGATGATCCTGAGCCTCGTCGGCATCGCGGCCGTCGTCGGGCTGCTGGCCTTCGGCCACGACCTGGAAACCGTCAAGTGGGTGGGCGGGTTCATCGCGGGCATCGTGGCCAGCCTGAACCTGGGCCAGGGCCTGGCCGACGGCCTCTCGGACGGCCAGACCTGCCTGCGCGGCGAAAACCGCCGGTCCGGCACTTGACTTCGTCCCCGGGCGCGGGTAAGGTTCTGGACGCACATCGTTCGCCGATCGCGCCACCGGGGGAAGGAAACGCGGTTCTTTTTTGCCGATACCGCGGCCCGTTTCGTGCGTACAAATGAGAGGGGTATTGCCGGCCGGACCTCTTGCGGCCGGCGGGCGGCAGCACGTCGCGTGTCCACAGGCAGGCGCTGAATGCCCACGCTGATCATCATTCAGGGACCCGACCACGGCAAGACGATTGACGTGGACGGGCCGACGCTTACCGTCGGCCGGGGGGCCGACTGCGACGTGGCACTGCGCGACCCCGGCGTCAGCCGCCGGCACGCCCGCTTCGAGCTCCAGAACGGCCGGTGCGTCCTCCACGACCTCGACTCCTCCAACGGCACGTTCGTCAACGGCATGCGGATCCGCAACACCGAGATCCACGCCGGCGACCAGATCCACATCGGCAACACGCTGCTGGCGCTCGGCCAGCCGCCGCGGCAGGGGGCGCTGGTGGACCGGCGCGGCATGCCGATCCAGGTCGACACGGAGGGCCGGGTCGACAGTTCGATCATCACGACGGCCCGGGCCTCGCACGATCCGCACACCGCGTTTGCGGTCGGCGAGGACATGGCCGACATGCGGACCAGCATCATCGGCCTGCGGGCGCTGTACCAGATCGCCGACATGCTGGCCCACGATTACGACATCGGCCGGCTCCTGAACCGCGTGATGGACATGGTCTTCGACGTGGTCGACGCCGACCGCGGCTTCATCCTCCTGCGGGAGGCCGGCAAGGGGCCGATGGTGCCCCGGGCCGTCCGGTACCGCGAGGAACTGCTCGAGCAGATCCGTCGGGAGCAGTCCGCCGCCCGCGCCCCGGCCGACACCCAGTGGGCCGAACCCGCCGACGACGAGAATCCGCCCAAGCCCCCCATCTGCGTTTCGAAGACGATTATCAATTACGTGATGCGTCGCGGCGAGGGCGTCCTGACCACCAACGCCATGCAGGACCAGCGGTTCGAGGAGGGCGAAAGCGTCCAGGACTTCGGCATCCGCAGCGCCATCTGCGTGCCCATCCAGACCCGCGACGCCATCCTCGGCATCATCCACGTCGACACGCACGTGAGCCAGGGCCAGTTCTCGCCGGACGACCTCAAACTGATGACCGCCATCGGGTGCCAGACGGGCCTGGCGGTCGAGAACGCGCTGCTGATGGCCGGCCAGGTCCAGCAGGCCCGCCTGGCGGCCGTGGGCCAGACGGTGGCCAGCCTCTCCCACTACATCAAGAACATCCTCCAGGGCATCCAGGGGGGCAGTCACGCCGTCGAGAGCGGCCTCCAGCGCGAGGAACTCGGCACCGTCCGCCAGGGGTGGGACGTGGTCCGGCGGAACATGCGGCGGATCAACTCGCTCGTCCTCGACATGCTCTCCTACAGCCGCCAGTCGCCGCCGAACCTCCAGCAGACGTCCGTCAACGCCGTCGTCCGCGAGGTGGCCGAACTCCTCCAGGGCACCGCCAAGGAGAAACAGGTCGAGTTGACCACGACGCTCGATACGTCGCTGCCGGAGATCCTGGTCGACCCCGACGGCCTGCACCAGGCGTGCCTGAACGTCCTCAC
>JAWODB010000299.1:0-3320 GCA_046483505.1 Phycisphaerae bacterium | reverse complement strand
AATCCGCCGACCGCTTTCCCGACGGCGGCCGCTCGGCGCGCCGGCGTCCGGCCGGCGAAGTCTACTCCGAGAGAGGCCCGGAGTTTTTTGGACTGATCGACGAGCGTGCCGATCTGCTTGAGCCGCGCCCCCGTCGCCACCCGCTCCGCCTCGGCCGTCTTCTCCACCCACCACGTGTAGACCTTGAGGCCCGCCACGGCCGCCGCCGCCGCCGCCGGGATGGCCAACAGTCCGCTGGCCAATACCGTCGAAGCGCCTGTCAACGCAGTAAACACGCCTCTTACAAGCTTAAACCCACCCACTAGTTTGGGTGCCAGCCACGCCCCACCCAGACCCAGCAGGGCCTTCTGGACCGCCCCGATTCCCTGCTGTATCTTCGCTTGGCCCATCCGTTCCATGCGGCCGGCGAGCAGTTCGACGTAACCGAGGAGCTTCTCGAACGCCGGCGCCAGGGCCTTGCCGATCCGCTCGCCGAGGTCGCCGATGCGGTTGGCGAACTGTTTCAACCGCCCCGCCATCGTCTCCGTCTCAGCCTGGGCCTGCCGCCAGCCCCGGTTGGCCGTCTGCTGGACCAGGGCCATCTGCTCGGTGGCGTCCTCGGTCGCCCGCAGGGCCGGGATGTAGCGGCGGAGCATCGTGAACTCGCCCTGGAGGGCAACGGCCGTGTACCGCATCGCCTGCCGCAGGTTCATATCGAGGGCCGTCGCCAGGCCGATCACCATCCGGGTGTAGCGGTCCAGTTCGCCGGCCGCCACGCCGAGGTTCAGACCCTGCCGCATGATCTTGAGATTCGCCTCGTCGCCGAAGGTCGTCAGACGCTGATAGTGCGAGGCCAGGTCCCGCAGCCGCCGGCCGTGTTTCTCGATGCTCGCCCCGACGCCCTTCAGGGCCGCGTCCAGGAGTTTCTCCTGCTTCTCTTGCTCGGCCCAGGCCTTCAGCGTCACGGCCGCCAGACCCGCTGCGGCCGTGCCGGCGACCTTCAGGGCCCGGCCCGCCATTTTCCCCATGCGATGGATGCCCCGCTCGAAGGCGCTGGTGCGCTGGCGGGCCTTCCGCAGGGCCTTCTCAAAGGCCGCCGTCCGGGCCTCCAGGTTCACGATCAGGTTGCCGATGGTGGCCATTCAGGATCGCCTCGTCTCCGCCTCCCGGCGGTTATGGGCCCGCACGAGCATTTGTTGGACCGGCCCGGGCGCGGCGCCCGGCCCCGCGGCCGGCGGCGGCGGGTCCGGGTCCGGGTGCGTCATAAAGTCGGCCGGTTCGGGCGGCTTCCCCTTCGCACCCGCCATCGAGGCCACCAGCGAGGCGAGAACGCCCTGGCGGAGGTCGGCCCGCTGGTCGCCCCAGGGATCCACACGCCAGAACGCCCGCCAGGCGGCGAGTTCCCGGGCGTCCATCCGCCGGAGCATCTCCCCGACCGGCATCCCCAGGGCCAGGGCTAGGCGGTGGAGGAACCGCCGCCCCGGCCGCCGGCGAAATCCGCCTCCAGGGCCTCCACGTCCTCCGGCCCCAGGCCGTTCAGCCGCTGGGCCGCCTCGAAGATCCGGTCCAGCGCCCGGCCGCTCTTGGCGCCCAAGGCGGCCGCGTCGTCGTCTGAGAAGAGCCGGCGGCCCGCCTCGTCCACCAGGACCCGCACCGCCAGGCGCGCCCGCACGTTCTTCAGCGCCTGTCCCTTCTGCTGGCGGGCGTAGAGGTCGTTCTCCCAGGCGTCCCGCTCGGCGGCGGTCATCACGCGGACGTACACGTCGCCGCCCCACTCGGGGACGGAAAGCCGCTCGGTCGTCGTATCCTCGGCCGCCAGGATGGCATCCCGGCCGAGCAGAAGGCCGCCGGTCTCGCGACCGGAGGTCCGGTCCCGGGTCTTGCCGGCCTCGACCATGGGTTGCTCCTTGTCTTTTGTCCTTGGTCCTTTGTCATTGATCCTTTGTGTTACAAATGACCAAGGACAAGGGACAAAGGACGAGCCGTTTACGTGATCGTCACCGCCCCATCGACCGAGAGGGTGGCCGAGGCCGTCAGGGCCTCCCCGGCCGAGCCGGTCGGCTCGAAGCCCGTGACGTAGGCCTCGAACGACCAGTCCTCCGCCCCGCCGCCGGCGTCGAGATAGACGTGCCAGGTCGTCTTGGTCTTGGCCGTCAGGTCGGAGACGATCTGGACGTGGTCGGCGTCATCCGGGTCGTAGGCGAGGTCGAAGGTCACCTCGCCGCCGTCCAGGATGGTCGCCAACCGCTCCCGCCAATCCGAGTCGAGGGCCGAGATGTCGGCCGTCTCCAGCGCGAGACCCGGCCCGGTGATGCGGGTGACGTCGGCGATCTCGGTCGCCCCGCGCTTCAGACTCATCACGTGTGCCGATTCGGCCATGGGTTATCTCCTCTAACTGATGCTGACTTGCCCGTCGATGCTGAGGGTCACGCTCGCCCCCAGACCGTCACCGACCGAGGCCGCCGGCTCGAAACCCGTGACGTAGGCATCGAACGCCCACTCCTCGCCCCGGCTGATCGTGTGGGTGCCGGTGCCCGTGTCGGTGATGTCCACCGTGTTGGTGTCCGCCACGGCGTCAGCCGAGGTCGGATGCAGCGTCAGCGTATCGGTCCCCGTCCGGCGGGCGTAGTAGGTCGTCCCGGTCGAAAGGCCCGCCGGCAGCGTGCCGGTCGTCGAGACCTGCACCGGTTGGCCCGTGTTGTAGTCGTGATCGCTGGCGGTCGTCAGCGTATCGGTCCCGGCATCGGCCGTGAACGTCAGGTCGGTCGAAAAATCGGGGAAACAGACTCGCCAGGTATCCAGACTCTTACCCGTCAGGGCCGTCTCCAGGTCGTCGTGGGTCGCCAGGTCGGGGTCGAAGTGGATCTCGGCGGTCACCTCGCCGCCGTCCAGAATAGTCGGCCGCCGCTTCCGCCACGTGTCGTCCAGCTCGGTCCGGTCGAACGTCTCGCCCGACAAACTCGGCCCCGTCAGGCTATGCACTGCCGCCACGCGGGTGAACTGTTCCGGGCTCGATCCGTCCCCCAACTGCAGTTCAGTCCCCTGGGCTGCCTGTGCCATCGCTCATCCTCCCGTTCGGGCCGTCACTCTTTCCACCAGACCTCGAAATCCATGCGGACGCGATAGACCGTCAGGTCCGTCGCCCCCTTCTCGGTCTCCGCCTCGTCGCCCTCGCCCTCCAGCCCGATCCACTGGACCGTCACGCCGCCGGCCGTCCCCTGGTAGCCGTTCAGGGCGGCCCGCACCGCCTCGGCCAGGGCCTTCGCCTCGTCGTACTCGCCGGCCCAGCAGTCCACCTGGACACGGGCGCTTGCCAAGTCCGTCGCCTGTCCCAGCGGATG
>JAWODB010000294.1:0-4385 GCA_046483505.1 Phycisphaerae bacterium | reverse complement strand
TCCTTCAGCCATCCATAGAGGCTGTCGCAGCGTCAGCTTGCCGAGCTCGCCGGTGCCGAGGCCGAGGCATCCGGCCATGAACCAGACATCGCGCCATGGATCGCCTGGTCGAGGTCGAACCCCTCGATCCGCGTCTCGATGGCCTTGACCGCTTTCTCGATCAGCTTCATCTGGGTTTCCACGGCGCGGGCGCGATCGGCCCGGCCGCGCTTGCGGAAAAAATCGATCAGCAAAAGGCCCGCGCCTTGGCCAACGAGGTATACGCGGTCTCGGGCGACGGGGCGTTCGGGCGGGATTTCGGCCTGCGGAACCAGGCCCGAAGGGCGGCCGTCTCGGTCATGGCGAACATCGCCGAAGGCTTCGAGCGGGGAGGCGACAGCGAGTTCCGCCAATTCCTTGCCGTGGCAAAGGGATCGTGTGGCGAAGTGCGGTCGCACCTCTATGCGGCAGTGGACCAGGGATACCTAACGCCGGAGCAGCATCGACAGGTGGCCGAACAGGCCGAGGAGATCGGACGCATGATGGCCGGTCTGATGCGCCATCTTCGCCGCTCCCCGCTGAAAGGGAACAAGTACAAGTAGCATCACGATGCGCTCGGGGTCCTTGCGTTCTGGCCGTGGTGGTTGCCGTGGTTTTGTGCTGTTGACTTTGGACTCTCGACTTTGGACTGCCGTCTGCCGTTGACTCTGGACTTTGGACTTGAGACTTTGGACTTGCTTGTGCCGTTGACTTTGGACCTTGGACTCGAGACTCTGGACTCCGTCCTATGGCTAGCGTTTGCTTCTACTTCCAGGTCCACCAGCCGTTCCGCCTGAGGCGGTACAGCGTCTTCGATTCGGACCCGAACTACTTTGACGAGTACGCCAACGCCGAGGTCTGCCGCAAGGTCGCCCGGCGGTGCTACCTGCCCACGAACCGGCTGATGCTCGACCTGGTGCGGAAGCACCCCGAGTTCGCCGTCTCCTACTCCATCACGGGCGTGGCGCTGGAGCAGTTCGAGCGGTGGGCGCCGGAGGTCGTCGACTCGTTCCGGGCCCTCGTCGATACCGGGCGGGTGGAACTGTTGGCCGAGACCCATTACCACAGCCTGGCGTTCCTGTACGACCGCGACGAGTTCCGCGAGCAGGTGCTGGCCCACTCGGCCAAGATGCGCGAGACGTTCGGCGTGGAGCCGCGCGTCTTCCGGAACACCGAACTCATCTACAACAACGACCTGGCCCACTTCGTCGAGGGGCTGGGCTACGACGGCATCGTGGCCGAGGGGGCCGACGACATCCTCGGGTACCGCTCGCCCGCGTTCGTGTACCGGCCGGCGGGATGCGACCGCCTCCGCCTGCTCGTCAAGAACTACCGGCTCTCGGACGACATCGCGTTCCGGTTCTCCGACCGGTCCTGGCCCGGCTGGCCCCTGAAGGCCGAGACCTTCGCCGAGTGGGTCGACCAGGTCAACGGCAACGGGTACGTGGTGAACCTGTTCATGGACTACGAGACGTTCGGCGAGCACCAGTGGGAGGAGTCGGGCATCTTCGAGTTCATGTACCACCTGCCCGAGAAGATGATGAAGGGCGGGAAGAACGACTTCAAGACCCTCTCCGAGGCCATCGCCGCCTACGAGCCGGAGGGCGAACTCGACGTGCCCCACATGGTCTCCTGGGCCGACGTGGAACGCGACCTCTCCGCTTGGCTCGGCAACGCCATGCAGTCCAACGCCCTGCACGAACTGTACCGGCTGGCGGGGCCGGTGAAGGCGAGCGGCGACCCGCAGGTGCTGCACGACTGGCGGCGGCTCCAGACCTCCGACCACTTCTATTACATGTGCACCAAGTGGTTCGCCGACGGCGACGTGCACAAGTATTTCAATCCCTACGAGTCGCCGTACGATTCGTACATCAACTTCATGAACGTCCTGGACAACCTCCGCTCGCGGCTGCGGGGGTGAGGCGGGAGGGCCGGGTGGCATGCTTTCGCGCCTTCGCGAAAGCATGCGCTTCGCGCCCGCCGGACCCACGCTTTCACACCGGCGCCAAAACGCGCCGCCCGGCAAGGCGCTTGCTCTGGGGGCGGCGGGCGTTACAATGACGGCGGGAGGTATCTGGAATGGCCAAGCCGAAGACCCTTCACCTGACGGCCGTCATCTGGCGTGAGGGCGAGCGGTACGTCTCTCGCTGCCCCGAAATCTCTGTGGCCTCCTACGGAGACACGCCGTACGAGGCACGCCGAGCCCTGCAGGAGGCCGTTGAACTCTGGGTGGCGAACGCCCGCGAGTTGGGGATGCTTGGCTGAGGGGCAAGCCGCCGCTTTGCCGTCGGTGTCTGGCACCTTTCAGCTGCTGGTAAGGTGCCTGACACCTCTGCCGTGCGGCGAGCCGGGAGCCGTGACCGCGAGCCACGGCGCGCGGCCCGCAAGCGGGCCGGCGAACACGGGCGTTTCCGCAATGCTCGACACCGTCCCGACGCTCGGCCCGTAGAGGTTTCTGGCTGTTCGCCGTTGTCGTTTACGCGTCTTCCCGCCGTTGCCGTCTTAGCGGCTTTGCGCCTTTGCGTGAGGCATGCCGTTGCCTTTCGTTCCGCATTCCGCGTTCCCCCTTCCGCCTTGCCCGCCCCCGAAAGGCTTCAGCCCACCCCCTCCATCCGCCGAAACATACGGGTGGCGACCGCCTGGTCCCCTCGCGGTTGACCCGGCCCGTGCGCCGGCTATAATGCCATGCTTCCCACACGGGGGCGGATGGAGAGGATGACGTGCCGCGCGATATCCCCGTCGGCAACGGCAATCTGCTGATTGTCTTCGACGCCGACTACCAGATCCGCGACCTGTATTTCCCGTACGTCGGGCAGGAGAACCACGCGGGGTGGGGCCCCTGCCGCTTCGGCGTCTGGGCCGGCGACCGACTCGCCTGGACCAGCGACGACGGCTGGACCCGCTCCCTCCTGTACCTGCCGGAAACCCTCGCCACCGACGTCCGCCTCGAACACGAGGCCCTCGGCGTGTGCCTGGCGTGCAACGACGTGGTCGACTTCAACCGCAACGTCTACCTGCGCAAGATCGAGGTCACGAACACGGCGAAGGAGCGGCGCGAGATTCGCCTCTTCCTCCAGCAGGACCTCTCGCTGTACGGCAGCAAGGTGGGCGACACCGCCTACTACGACCCGCGCCTGGAGGCGGTGGTCCATTACCGCGGCGCGCGGTACGTCCTGGCCGGCTTCTGCCGCGACTCAGACGGCGGCGCCCCCCGCCACGGCCTGGACCAGTTCGCCACCGGCGCCTGCGGCTTCCGCGGCGCCGAGGGCACCTGGCGCGACGCCGAGGACGGCCGCCTCTCCGGCAACCCCATCAGCCAGGGCGCCGTCGACTCCACCGTCGGCGCCACGGTGACGCTGGACGCCGGCGCCTCGACCGTCCTGTACTACTACCTGGTGGTCGCCACCTCGTTCGAGGAACTGCGCGAGGTGTACGAGGTCCTGAAGGCCCGCACGCCGGAGGCCATGCTCCAGCGGACCATCGGCTTCTGGCGGGCGTGGGTCAACGGGCCGGCGTACAACTTCGGCAACCTGCCGCAGCGGCTCCGGGACCTGTACAAGCGGAGCCTGCTGCTCATCCGGACGCAGATCGACAACCGCGGGGCCGTCATCGCCGCCAACGATTCGGCCGTCCTCCAGTTCTCACGCGACACCTACTCCTACATGTGGCCGCGCGACGCCGCCCTCGTCTGCCACGCCCTCGACCTGGCCGGCTATCCGGACATCACCCGCCGCTTCTATACCGAGTGCGCCCGCCTCCTGACCGACGACGGGTACCTGCTGCACAAGTACAATCCGGACGGCACGCCGGCGTCGTCGTGGCACCCGTGGATAGTGGACGGCAAGGAGCGGCTGCCCATCCAGGAGGACCAGACGGCCCTCGTCCTGTGGGCGCTGTGGCGGCACTTTTACCTGTATCGGGACGTCGAGTACGTCCGCCCGCTGTATCACGCGCTCATCGTCAAGGCGGCCGACTTCATGGTCGACTTCCGCGACCCCGAGACGGGCCTGCCCCGGCCCTCGTACGACCTGTGGGAGGAGCGGTACGGCGTCCACACCTACACCTGCGCCACGGTGTACGGCGGGTTGACGGCGGCGAGGAACTTCGCCCAGGTCTTCGGCAACCCGGAGCGGGCCGAGCGGTACGACCGGGCGGCCGCCGAGGTCCGCGACGCCATGGCCGAGCACCTCTGGAGCGACGCCCACGGCCGGTTCATCCGCCGCCTCGTCCCCTTGCCGGAAGGCGGCTTCGACGTCGACGCCACCCTCGACGCCAGCCTCTTCGCCCCCCGGATTCGGTCACGGTGTCCATCGCCGAACTCAACAGTGGAATGTTGAGGTTGATGGACCTCGTGACCCGGGTGCGGG
>JAWODB010000067.1:0-7229 GCA_046483505.1 Phycisphaerae bacterium | reverse complement strand
GAGGCGATCCGGACGCACAGCCAGGCCGCCGCCTACGAGGTCAAGGCCGAGGGACGCGAGAACGATCTCCTCGCGCGCCTCAAGGCCGACCCGCTCTTTAAAGATGTCGATATCGACGCGGAACTGGAGCCGTCGCGCTTCATCGGCCGCGCGCCCGAACAGGTGGACGCCTTCCTCGCCGAGCACGTGGCCCCGATCCTTGCGGCCCATCCGGCCGGCGAGGGGCTCGAGGCGGAGATCCACGTGTAGCCCCAAGCGCCCTGTGCCACGGCCGGCCTTGTCCGGCCGTGCGCCCTGAAACGGCGCGCGGCCCGCAAGCGGGCCGGCGAACACGGGCCGCGCCGCGCAGGTCAGCCTGCACGGACCGCTCGCGCGCCCCGTGGAAAGCGGCCTTCGGCCGCGGCATGCTGGTACGTAACCCCTTGTTCAGGAGCGAGTGATGACCGACCGATCCCCTTCTCCTCCGTCCTACCCGCCGGGATACGGGGGCCCGACCGCTCCCGGGGATCCGTACGGCGCCGGTCCCCCGTCGGGCGGACGTCCGAAGACGAGCGGCCTGGCCGTCGCCGGCCTCGTCGTCGGCCTCGCGGGCTTCTGCCTGCCGGTCCTCGGAGGACTGGTCGGCCTCATCCTGGGCATCGCGTCGGTGCGGCAGATCAAACGCAGCGGCGGGACGGTCGGCGGGCGGGGCCTGGCCATCGCCGCCGTCGTCGTCTCGGCGGTCAGCCTCCTGGTGGGCCTGGTCCTCGCGGGGGGCATGATCGTCTCCCTCGTCATGGCGCGGCGGTGGGCCGTCGAGGCGCACGGCCATACCTGGACACGCCGGCGGTTCGAAGAGACCGCCAACGCCCTGGAGGCGTACCACCTGGACGTGGGCCATTATCCGACGGGGGCCGAGGGCGGCCTGGCGGCCCTTCGCACCAGACCGCCCGGCGCCGACGGCTGGAACGGGCCGTACCTGGACGAGCCGCCCACCGACGGCTGGGGCCACCCCCTCCGCTACGAGCCGCCCGACCCCGCCCGGCCGGGCCACGTGCGCGGTTACACGTATCACCTCTGGTCCGTCGGCCCGGACGGCGCCGCCGGCACGGCGGATGATGTGGAGCGGTAGGACGCGGCGAGACGGTGGGCATTGGGTTCGCTCGCTTTGGACCGTGGGAGAGAGGCCATGGTGGACGCAGCCGTACGCGTCTATGCGGATACATCGGTGTTCGGCGGTGTTTTCGATGAGGAGTTCCGCGAGCCCAGCCGGCGCTTCTTCGCCCAAGTGCGGGACGGCCGCTTCGCCCTCGTCACGTCGGCCGTCGTGCAGGAAGAAGTCAGCGCCGCGCCGGAAGGTGTCAGGGCTTTCTTCGACGAGATGCTGCCCCTGGCGGAGGTTGCGGACATCGACGACGATGCCCTCCAACTCCAGTCGGCGTATATTAAGGCGGGCATTCTCGGACCCCGGTGGGCGCTTGATGCCCTGCACGTGGCCCTGGCGACGGTGAGCCGGGCGTCCGTGATTGTGTCTTGGAACTTCGCGCACATCGTCCACTTTGACCGGATACGCTCGTATAATAGAGTGAACCAGGACTGTGGCTTCCGCGTAATTGCAGTCCATTCGCCGAGGGAAGTGATTCGATATGAAAACGAAACCCTTTGACTGCGTTGCCATGAAGCGGCAGCGGGCCGTCCAGGTCTACAACGAAACGAAGGACATGGACGACTCCGAACGTATGGCCTTCTGGCGCCGACGCACCGACGCATTGAAGAAACGGCAGCGGGCCCGTCGGCGGTCGACGTAACCACGTCGTGCAACAACCTTCCTGCCCGTGGCGAAGGCGGTGACCGCCCCCTGGCCCCGGCTTACACCCGGACCGCCCGCATCCACAGTTCCAGGCATAGAAGCGCCCACAACCGTTCGCCGTGATCGGCGCGGCGGGTTGTGTGGGCCGAGAGGAGCGCCGCGACGGCCTTGCGGCGAAGGAGCGGGGCGGTGCGGGCGCCGGCGCCCAGCAGCACGTCCCGCGCCCACTCCGCGTAAGGTCCGGCCAGCCAACGGCTTACGGGGACGCCGAAGCCCGCCTTCCCCCGCCGCAGGACGGCCGGCGGCAGGCGGTCGGCGAACGCGGCGCGGAGCACCCGTTTGCCCTGGGGCAGGCGGCCGAGGCGCGGGCGCCACTTCACGTCCCACGGCATGCGGCGGGCGAGTTCCACCACGGCCGGATGGAGCATCGGCGAACGGACCGCCAGCCCCTGCGCCGCCGCGGCCGTGTCGACCTTCGCCAGGCCGTCGTTCGGGAGGTAGTCCAATAGGTCGATGGCCATCGCCCGGTCGATCCACGGCCGGTCCTCCAGCCCCGCCACGAGGTCCCGCCACCGGGCGAGGGGGTCGGCGGCCAGGGCCTCGGCCGCAACGTCCGGGGCGAGGATACCTTCGAGCGACGCGGGCCCTGCCGCGCCCCACGAGGGAGCGCGGCGGGTCTCCGCACCCGCCGCGCAACCTGTGGCATCGGCTCGTGCGCGCGGCGGGTACGGAGACCCGCCGCGCTTTCCTGTTGGACCGCGATCTTGAAAGAGCGACCGCCACGCCAGGTACCGCTCGAGCGGCGGCAGGTCGAGGGCCGACGCGAACCGCCGGGCGGCGTTCCAGGTGCTCTTGCGGCCCGGGCGCGGCGGCATCCATCGGCCGAGGGGGGCGAGCAGGCGCCGGAGGGCCCCGGGCATCCGCTCGCTCCACCACAGCGCCCCGTGCCGCGGGTATCCGCCGAACGATTCGTCGCCGCCGTCGCCGGAGAGGGCGGCCGGGACCGTGGCGCCGACCTCGCGCGCCAGCGTCGCGAGCGCCAGGGCCGACGAGTCGGCCAGCAGCACGCCCGTTGCCACGAGGTCCGGCGCCGCCTCGATCGCGTCCGGACGGACGCGGATCTCCGTGTGCTCGGCGCCCAGCCGCTCGGCCACCGTGCGGGCGTGGGCGGACTCGTCCCAGCCGGCTTCCTCGAACGCGGCGGTGACGGTGCGGAGGGTCCCGCCGGCCGCCTCGGCCGCCAGGGCCGCGATGATGGACGAATCGAGGCCGCCCGAGAGGAGGACGGCGGCGGTCCGCCCGCCGCCGGCCACGCGGGCGGCCGGCGGGACGCCCGCCTGGGGCGGGCCGCGCGGGATGTCCCACCACCGCCTGGGGCCGTCCAGGTGCCCGGCCGCCGCGTCGAAAAGAAGAAAGTGGGCGGGCGGCAGGTGGCGGATGCCCTCGAACCCCGTGGCCGGGGCGGGGACGCAGGCGAAGCGCAGGAAGTCGCCGAGCGTGGCCGCGTCGAAACGCCGCGGTACGTTGGGGCAGCCCAGGAGGGCGGCCGGCTCGCTCGCGAAGGCGAGGCCCGCCTCGCCCCGGCACCAATAGAGCGGCCGGGTGCCCAGGCGGTCGCGCGCCAGGAGCAGCCGCCGGCGGGCCCCGTCCCAGACGGCCAGGGCGAACGGGTCGGGGAGGGACTCGAGGGCGGCGGGAGCGTCGCCGGCGAAGCGGGCAAGATCGGGGGCGTCGGGGAGAGGCGCATCGCAGACGGCGCACACGGCGCCGTCGCCGGTTGATACAAGGCCCGCGGGGTCGAGCGTCGCGAGGCCGGCGGGGCCGTCGGTGACGACGTGGGGCGGCCCGCCCGCGCGGTGGGCAGGACGGCCCACCGCGCTACCGGCGGCGCGATGGGCGAGACGGTCGGCCATGGCGCGGAGGACGGCCGGGTCGGCCGGCCGGCCGTCCGTGCGGATGTATCCCGCGATGCCGGCCATGGTCGGCTCCTTGTCGGGCCGGGTGCCTGTTGAGCCGTCGACCGAAGGTCGACGCAAGAACGCGGCGCCCCTGTAGCGGCGCAAACGACCGTCGACGTTCCGTCGACGGCTCAACGGTGACGCAGTCTAAGCGGCAGGCGGGGCGGGAGCAAGGGCCGGCCCGGCCGCGGGGCAGGCACCGACTGGCAAGCAATCGGCGGCACCTGCGCGCGCGGCCTATTCTGGTTGACACCCCGGCGGGGCGGGACCTATAATCCGCCCTTCATACATGAGATGGGGCGGAGCAGGCAACTCGCAGGGACCGGCGCCCATGGGCAATCTGAGTGCGAGGGCGTGGCGGACCGCGGCGGCGGCGGCGCTGGCGGCCGGTCTCCTGGCCGGCTGCGCGCGCGGGCCGACGCGGGCGCCCGAGCGCGACCGGCTGGTGGCGGAACTGGCCGACGCCCTCCGCGAGCAGGCCCTCGGCGTCGAGGACCCGGTCCGGCGCGAGCGGCTCGTGACGGGCCTGATCCAGTTGCGGGACCTGGTCTGGCGCGACTCGGTGCTGAAGGCCGCCGGCCCCGTCGAGGGCGAGCCGGACCTGCCGGCGCCGCCGGGCGGGCTGATGCCGGCCCCGGCGTGGGCCGTCATGTTCGCCCCGCGGAGCCTGGTGATCGGGTTCTTCACGCAGAGCAAGAACTTCGACGAGGTGCCGGGGCCGGACGGCCTGGAGGTCCGCCTCCAGCCGCTCGACCAGTTCGGCGACCCGACGAAGGCGGTCGGGTCGTACCGGATCGAGGTGTTCACGCAGCGGCGGCTGACGGGGGAGACGCGCGGTCGGCGGCTGGGGCACTGGTTCGTTTCCGTGCTGGACGCCGAGGCCAATCGCCGATACTATGACCCGGTAGACCGGTCGTACGTGTTCCCGCTGCTGTGGGACCGGGCGATCGAGCCCGGCACGCCGGTCATCGTGCAGGCGACGTATTATCCGCCGGGCGGGTTCACGGAGAAACTGTTCGCCCAGCGGCTGATCCGGATCGGCGGCCCGGAGAAGGAAGAGGCCGGGACCGAGCCGGGCGAGGCGGGGGCCTCCGCCCCCGCGACGGAAGCGACGCCGGAGTGACGAGGGCGAGGGACGGCATGCGCTGGCGAATCACGGGCATCGCGCTGGCGGCCGTCCTCGTGATGGCCGCCGGGTGCGAACTGACGCGGAAGAACTACCAGGCCGTCGGCCTCGGGCAGGAGGCCGACCAGGTCAAGGGGCTGCTGGGCGACCCCCGGTACCCTTTCGAGGGCCGGTGGGTGTACACCCGCGACGACCCGCGCGACCTGACGAAGGTCGAGATCTATTTCGACGAGGACGGCCGCGTCGTCGGCAAGGCGTGGCAGAACCCCGAGAAACCGTGGGAGAACCATCGCGAAGGGCAGGTGCCCGGCGGCTGAGGCGCCGGTCCCGCCCGGGATGACTGCGACGAAGGAGACGGAGATGCGTCGATACGGCCTGGCTGTGCTGACGGTGGCCCTGGGCGGCCTGACGGTCGCCGGATGCTGGTACCAGCGCCCGGACCTGGAGGAGCAGTTCGCCCTCCTGGAGGTCGGCATGACGCGCGACGAGGTCGTCGACCACCTGGGGCAGCCTACCCACATCCTCGGCGACACGATCCTGGCCGACCCGGACGACCCGCAGAGCGAGCAGCTGGTCAACGAGATGTTCTACCTGTACGACGACCCGGTCGACCCGGTCCGGTTCCGGGTGGTGCTGGATGCGCGCGACGTGGTCATCCAGAAGTTCTACGAGACGAAGCCGGAACTGGCCAAGCGGGCCGAGGCCGTCAAGGGCGAGGTGCCGCCCGTCCAACTCGTGCCCGGCGAGCAGCCGGGCACCTACCCCGGCGGCCCGCTGGAACGGTTCGAGGAGGCGACGAAGGAGCGGCGGCTGTAGGGCGGCTCCGGGGCCGCGCCTGGCGGCAACGAAAAAGGTTCCGGGAGTCTTTTCGCACGGGTCCGGCGGCCGTCGTCGCTTCGGGCTCACCTGACCGGTGGTGTGCGAAAGAGACTCCCGGAACCTTTTTCGCCATGACCGCGCCGACCCATTGAGCCGGCGACCCGCGTCGGCACGCGCCGGTCGCCACGCGCCGGGCAAGCCCGGCGGCTAAATGGGCGCCGCCCGGGATAGGACGTGGCAGCGCCGGCCGGCACCCGGCGCGACCGTTTCCGGGGGAGGACCCTGCCATGCTCGACGAACCCACCGCCAAGGCCCGCGTCCTCATCGAGGCCCTGCCCTACATCCGCCGCTTCCGCGGCACCCTGGTCGTCGTGAAACTGGGCGGCTCGTTCATGGACGTGCCCGAGGACCTGGAGGCCGTGTGCGCGGACCTGGCGTTCATGCGGGCCGTCGGCATCCACCCCGTCGTCGTCCACGGCGGGGGGAAGGCCATCAGCCGGGCCATGCAGGAGGCCGGCCTCGCGCCCCGATGGGTCGAAGGCCTCCGCTACACGGGCCCGGAGGAACTGCGGATCGTCGAGGACGTCCTGGCCACCGACGTCAACCGCCGCATCGTGCATCACCTGCGGCAGGCGGGGGCCAAGGCCGAGGGCCTGACCTCCAAGGGCCGGTGTCCCCTGCGGGCCGAGCCGACCACCAGCCCCGGCGGCGGGGACCTGGGGCTCGTCGGCCGCGTCACCCGCGTGGACGGCCTGTTGCTGCGCGGGCTGTGCGACCTGGGCACCGTGCCGGTCGTGGCCCCGCTCGCCCTCGGCCCGCACGAGCAGAAACTGAACTGCAACGCCGACGAGGCCGCCTCCGCCGTCGCGCGGGAACTGGCCGCCGAGAAACTCGTCAACGTCTCCGACACGCACGGCATCCGCGAGGGGGCCGACGACGAGGCCGGCCTCCTCTCGCACCTCTCCGAGGCCGACGCCGAGCGCCTCATGGCCGACGGGGTCATCACCGGCGGCATGATGCCGAAGGTCCGGACGATGCTCCAGGCCCTGAAGGCCGGCGTGCACAAGTGCCACGTCGTCTCCGGCCGCGTGCCCCATTCGCTGCTTCTGGAGATCTACACCGACCGCGGCGTGGGGACGGAGATCGTGCCGTAGGCCATTGCGGATTTCGGATTGGGGATTTCGGATTGGCGCGACGCCGCGCCGTCATTCCGAGCGAGCGCAGCGAGTCGAGGAATCTCGCCGTGGCCGTTGCTGTTTATGGAGTGCGGCGGCCTGCCGCCGCGTTGTCGTTTGCCGTTGTCGTTACTCAGGTACTCAGGCACTCAGGTACTCAGGTACTGATGTTCGTACCTTTCATCTTCATCTTCGGCGTCACCGATCGCCGCCGCCCCGTCGCCCGCGGCGAGCGCTTGATTCTCCGCCGGCGAAGGGGCGGCGGCGATCGGTGACGCCGAAGATGAAGATGAAAGGTACGAACATCAGTACCTGAGTACCTGAGTGCCTGAGTACCTGAGTAACGACAACGGCAAACGACA
>JAWODB010000007.1:0-29446 GCA_046483505.1 Phycisphaerae bacterium | reverse complement strand
CCGCGCGGCGGGCCTCCCGGCCCGCCCCGCGTTCCCCCCTCCGTCGCGACAGGCACGCGCGGCGCAAGCGCCGCGGCGAACACGGGCGCTGTTCGGCGCGCGAGACACCTTGCGATGGTTCGAGTGGTGCCGACGCGCGCAAGGCGGCTTGTGTTCGCCGCCCCGCTTGCGGGGCGCGGCTCTTCTTTTCGTGCGTTGCGGCGGCCCGTCTCGTATAATCCACCGACTCCGGGGTGAGGTTCCGTTCAATCAGGAGACCCATGCCATGACCGCGACCCGCTGCATCCGTCCGCTCGCCGCCATCGCCGCCGCCGGCCTCGTTGCCGCCGGCCTCTCGGCCGCCGAAGAGAAGGAGGAAGGCTTCGTCTCGCTCTTCAACGGCAAGGACCTGACCGGCTGGGAGGGTTCCACCAAGGGGTACGTCGTCCGCGACGGCGTCATGGTCTGCAAGAAGGAGGGCGGCGGGAACCTCTGGACCACCAGGGAGTTCAGCGACTTCCACCTGAAGTTCGAGTTCCGCCTCACCCCCGGGGCGAACAACGGCCTCGGCATCCGCATGGCCCCGAACGCCCACGCCGCCTACCAGGCCATGGAACTCCAGATCCTTGACGACTCCGCCCCCAAGTGGGCCGACTTGAAGCCCTACCAGTACCACGGGTCAATCTACGGCGTGGTGCCGGCGAAGCGCGGCCATCTGAAGCCGGTGGGCGAGTGGAACCGGCAGGAGGTCATCGCCCGGAAGGGCCGCATCCAGGTCATCCTCAACGGTACGACGATCGTCGACGCCGACGTGTGGAAGATCGACCCGGAAAAGACGATGGACGGCCGCCCGCACCCCGGCCTCCACAACAAGAAGGGACACATCGGCTTCCTGGGACACGGGGCCCACGTCGAGTTCCGGAACCTGCGGATCAAGGACCTGGCGAAGTGACGTTCGCCCGCCGCGCGGCCGGCCCGGCCGGTCGGCAGCGCGCGGGAGCGCGGTGATCGACGCGCGCCTCGCCGAGGCCGTGGAGAACGCGATGCCATGACCGCGCAGGGGTCCATGCGGCTTCGCCCGTTCGAGCCGGACGACCTGGAGGCCGTCTTCGCCCTGGTCGCCCGGACGATTGAGACCTCTTACGCGGGCGTGTACGGCCCGACCGCCGTCGACCACTTCCACGAGCACCACACGCGGGACGAAATCCGCCGCGCCGCCGAGGAAGGCTGCACCGTCCTGTTGGAGCAGGACGGCCGTCTCCTCGCCACCGGCACGCTCGTCGGCGATCACGTCGACCGGGTGTACGTGGCTCCGGAGCACCAGGGCCGGGGCCTCGGCCGGCGGGTGATGGCGGCCCTGGAGAAGGAGGCCCGCCGGGCGGGCGTCCGGGCGATTCGCCTGGCCGCCTCGATCCCCGCCCGCGTGTTCTACCTGCGGCTGGGGTACCGTTTGGTCTCGGAGGAGTGCCACGATTTCCCGGACGGCGACCGCCTGCCCTGGTTCAGGATGGTTAAGGACTTGGGGGCGGACGAAGCCGCCGGCCGGTCGCCCGCCGCGGCCGCGACGAGCGACGAAGGCCTGGAATGGCTCGTCGAGGAGTAGGGTGGGCGCTTGCCCCCACGCCGATGCTGTTTTGGTCCCTCTCCCCTGGCGGGAGAGGGAGAAAACAGCCACCGCATTCAACACTGGCACGACGGCCGCCCGGTTCTTAGAATAGCCTCGCGCCTGCGGCGTCCGTGTTCCATGAAACTCTTGGATTCAGGAGGAGGTCTCCGATGCCTCGCATCGCTCTCGCCCTTATGGTCTGTGCCGCCGTCCTGGTTGCCTGCCTGACCGCCGCGTCCGCCACCGCCGCCGAGAAGGACCCCTGGGTCACCTACGAGGGCGGCGACGGGCCCGGCAAGGGCAAGCACCTCGTGTTCCTCGCCGGCGACGACGAGTACCGCAGCGAGGAACTCATGCCGCAACTCGCCAAGATCGCCGCCGTCCGGCACGGCTTCACGTGCACGGTGGTCTGGGCGATCAACCCGAAGACGGGCGAGATCGACCCCTCCGTCAAGGACCACATGCCGGGGGTCCACCTGCTGGGCGAGGCTGACCTCATGGTCATGTTCCTCCGCTTCCGCGCCCTGCCGCCCGAGCAGATGAAGCACATCATGGACTACACGAACTCCGGCAAGCCGATGATGGGCCTGCGGACCTCCACCCACGCGTTCAACTACGGTGGCAAGAGCGACAACCCGTACGCCAAGTACTCCTTCCGCAGCAAGGACCCGAAGGGCGGGTACGGGCGGATGGTCTTCGGCGAGACCTGGATCAGCCACTACGGTGCCCACAAGCGCGAGAGCACGCTCGGCATCATCCCCCCCGAGGCCAAGGACCATCCCATCGTCCGGGGCATCGAGAAGGTCTGGGGGCCCAGCGACGTCTACGGCCTGACGGAACTGGAGGGCGACTGCAAGACGATCGTCCTCGGCCAGCCGCTCGCCGGCATGACGCCCGACGCCCCGCCCAACGAGAAGAAGAAGCCCATCCCCGTGGCCTGGACGAAGCACTTTACGGGCACGAGCGGCAAGAAGGCCCGGGTCTTCACCACGACGATGGGCCACGCCCACGACCTGAAGAACGAGGGCTTCCGCCGCCTCTGCATCAACGCCATCTACTGGTGCCTCGGGATGGAGGACCAGATCCCCGCCAAGGCGAACGTGGACCTGGTGGGCGAGTACGACCCGGCCCCCATCGGGATGAAAGGCCACAAGAAGGGCCTGACGCCGGACGATTTCCGGATGAAGTAGGCGCGACGGATTCTCGCGCGGCGGGTCTCCGCACCCGCCGCGCGATAGGTGCCGTTGCGAAAGCATGCGCTGCGCATCGGGGCACACGCTTTCGCGACGGCGCGAAAGCGTGCCACCCTCGCCTTCACCGTACCCGCCCCCAGGTTTTCGGCTGGACGCCCGCCCGTTTCCCGGTACACTTGTCGCCCCGTTTCCGGACGAGGACGCGACGGAGGGACACCCGATGGGCAAGACGGCCTACCTCTTCCCCGGCCAGGGGGCCCAGTACGTCGGCATGGGCTCTGGACTGGCCGAGACCTACCCCGAGGCCCGCTCGCTGTACGAGCAGGCCGACGACCTCCTCGGCTTTTCCCTGTCGGACATCTGCTTCGAGGGGCCCGAGGACCGTCTCACGGCCACGGACGTCAGCCAGCCCGCCATCCTCGTGACGAGCCTGGCGGTCTTGGCGGCGCTGCGGACGACCGAGGCCGGGCAGGCCCTCCAGCCCCAGGCCGCCGCCGGACTCAGCCTGGGCGAATACACGGCCCTCGTGGCCGCCGGGGCCCTTGCGTTCGACGACGCCGTCCGCATCACCCACCTCCGCGGGCAGGCGATGCAGGAGGCGTGCGAGGTCCAGGCGTCCGGCATGGTCAGCCTGATCGGCGTGGACCCCGCCCAGGCGGAAAAGATTTGCGACGCCGCGCGCGACGCCGGTATAATCTGGCCCGCGAACTACAATTGTCCCGGACAGGTGGTCGTGAGCGGCGTGGAGGCGGCGTGCGAGAAGGTCGTCGCCATCGCCGAGGACCACGGCGCCCAGCGGGCCGTGCCCCTCACGGTGGCCGGCGCGTTCCATTCGCCGCTGATGGCCCCGGCGCGGGAGAAACTCACGCCCCACCTGAACGGGCTGCGGGTCCGCGACCTCGCGTTTCCGGTGGTGGCCAACGTGACGGGGCACTACTACGAGGGGCCGGTCCAGGTGCCGGACCTCCTGGCCCGGCAGGTCGACGGGCCGGTCCGCTGGCAGCAGGGGATGGAGCGGCTCCTGGCCGACGGCTTCGACCGGTTCTACGAGATCGGTCCCGGCCGGGTCCTGACGGGGCTCCTCAAGCGGACCGACCGCAAAGTCGGCCGGGCCGCCGTCACCGTCGGCACGGTCGAGGACATCGGGGCACTGGCCGGGGCTTAAGGCTGTCATTCTGAGGAGCCCGAAGGGCGACGAAGCCTGTCCTGAGCGAGGCGGAGCCGAGTCGAACGGGCATCTCGCCGTGGGCGTTGCCGGTTTGTCGTTCAGGAACGTGCCACGGCCGGTCTTGTCCGGCCGTGCGCCCGGAGGCGCAGGTCACGGCGGGGCAAGACCCGCCGTGGCACGTTGCGCGGCGGCGAAGCGAGGTCGCCGGCTCGGGCCGACGCAGCGGGGAGGGCGGATGAATTTCGAAGGCAAGACGGCCATCGTGACCGGGGCGGCCCGGGGCATCGGCCTGGAGATCGCCCGCACCCTGGCCGAGGGCGGCGCCGCCCTCGTCCTGGTGGACGTCCTGGAGGATGAACTCAAGACCGCCGCCGACTCCCTCGACGGCGCCGCCTCCGTCCGCACCTGGGCGGTCGACGTGACCGACGAGGCGGCCGTCGAGACGATGATCGACGACGTGGTCGAAGAGACCGGCCGCCTCGACATCCTCGTCAACAACGCCGGCATCACCCGCGACGACCTGCTCCTCCGCATGGACGCCGACGAATGGGACCAGGTCCTGCGGGTGAACCTGAAGGGCACGTTCCTGATGACGAAGCACGCCGCCCGGTACATGGTTCGCCAGAAGGGCGGGCGCATCGTGAACCTGGCCAGCGTCTCGGGTCTCGTCGGCAACCCCGGGCAGGCCAACTACTCGGCCTCGAAGGCCGGCGTGGTGGGCTTTACGCGGACGGTGGCGCGGGAACTGGCACGCAAGAACGTGACGTGCAACGCCGTCGCCCCCGGCTTCATCGACACCGAGATGACCCGCGTCCTGTCGGACAAGGCGAAGGAGGCGGCGCTGGCGGCCATTCCGATGAAACGCATGGGCGAGGCGGCGGACGTGGCCCGTGCGGTCGCGTTCCTCGCCAGCGACCAAGCCGCTTACATCACCGGCCACGTCCTGCCGGTCGACGGCGGGATGGCCCCGTGATCGAACCATAGGAGGGTCGTGCCGGCCGGTCCGGCCGCCCGTCGCACCGGCCCATTCACGAATCGTTTCGGCAGGGAGGACTGACTTTGGCGACCATCGAGGAACGTGTGGCGGAGATCGTGGCCGAGCAAATGGGTGTGGATAAGTCCCAGATCACCCGGGAAACCTCGTTCGTCAACGACCTGGGCGCCGACTCGCTCGACACGGTGGAACTCGTCATGGAGTTCGAGGACGAGTTCGACATCAGCATCCCCGACGAGGACGCCGAGAAGATTCAGACGGTCGGCCAGGCCATCGAGTACGTGGAGGCGCATCTGTAACCGATGAGGCGCCGCGTCGTCGTTACCGGTCTGGGCCTGATCACGTCGCTCGGTCGGCGGGTGGACGCGTTCTGGCGCCGCCTGCTCGCCGGGGAGTCGGGCGTCAGCCGCGTCGAGGCCTTCGACGTCTCCGACTACGCCGTCCAGGTGGCCGGCGAGGTCAAGGACTTCGATCCGGCCGACTACATGTCCGCCCGCGAGGCCCGGCACCAGGACCGCTTCAGCCAGATGGCCGTCGCCGCCGCCATCGGCGCCGTCGAGGACTCCGGCCTCGACCTCGCCTCCGTCGAGGACCCGTTCCGCGCGGGCGTCATCGTGGGCAGCGGCATCGGCGGCCTCTCGGAGTTCGAGCAGCAGCACGAGCGCCTCATGACCAAGGGCGCCATGCGCGTCTCGCCGTTCATGATCCCCAAACTCATGATCAATGCGGCGGCGAGCCAGATCTCCATCCTCTATCAGATCAAGGGACCCAACGCGGGCGTCGCCAACGCCTGCTCGTCGGCCAACAACGCCATCGGCCAGGCGTTCTGGACCATCACCGGCGACGAGGCCGACATCATGATTACGGGCGGCTCCGAGGCCGCCCTCACCCCCATGGGCCTGGCCGGCTTCTGCACCAACAAGGCCCTCTCGACCCGCAACGACGACCCGGCGGGGGCCTCCCGCCCGTTCGACCGCGACCGCGACGGCTTCGTCCTCGGCGAAGGGGCCGGCATCATCGTCCTGGAGGAGTTCGAGCACGCCAGGGCACGCGGGGCGGACGTCTACGCCGAGATCACCGGCTTCGGCATGTCCGGCGACGGCACGCACATCGTCCAGCCCGACCCGGAAGGCCGCGGCGCCGCCGCCGCCATGCAGAAGATGCTCGAGGACGCCGGCGCGGCCCCCGAGTTGGTCGATTACATCAACGCCCACGGCACGGGCACGCCCCTCGGCGACGTGGCGGAGGTGAAGGCCATCCGGCAGGTCTTTGGGCCCCACGCGGACGACATTGCCGTCTCGAGCACGAAGTCGAGCATCGGCCACCTCTTGGGGGCGAGCGGGGGTGTGGAGTTCATCGCCACCTGCCTGGCGATCCGCGACCGCGTCGCCCCGCCCACCATCAACCTGGAGCACCCCGACCCCGACTGCGCCCTGAACCACGTGGCCCTGGAGCCGCGCG
This sequence comes from Phycisphaerae bacterium, assembly GCA_046483505.1. Taxonomy (GTDB): domain Bacteria; phylum Planctomycetota; class Phycisphaerae; order FEN-1346; family FEN-1346; genus BS750m-G62. The sequence continues at coordinate 23,045 of JAWODB010000007.1, read as the reverse complement.
AAATGGACATCCACGGCGCGGTCTCGAACTCCTTCGGCTTCGGCGGCCACAACGCCTGCCTGCTGCTGCGGAAGGTGTGAGACAGGTAGGCCGCGGCGCCCCGCGACCGCTGTTGCTCTTTTCGGGCCGACAGGCCCGGCGTCTCATCATTCAGCGTTCATCATTTCCCGTTCATCCTTGCCGTTCCGTCGTCCGCCGCTTCCCGCGCCCGCGCCAGCGCCTCTTCCCGCGTCGTCACCTCTCCTTCGAGTTGGGCGTCGTAGACGGCGTCAAGGATGGGGCCGAAGTGCGGCCCGGGCACCAGGCCCATCGCGATGAGGTCCCGGCCGGTGATGAGCGGCTCGGGCCGGACGGCCTCCTCCCGGGCGATGCGGTAGCGGGCCATGAGGGCCTCCTGCCCCTCGGCCGTGCCGCCGGAGGCCAGGCAGTCCGCCCGCCAGAGTTCGGCGAGTTCCTCGAATCCCGGCTCGGCGAAGAGGCGCTTGAGGCGCGCGAGGCGCATCTCGGGCCAGTTCGCGAGCGTCATGTGCCGCCGCACCAGCCATTTCACGCGCCGCCGGGCGAACGTCGAGAGCCGCAGCCGCCGGCAGACCTTCCCAGCCATCTCCTCCCCCAACTTCGCGTGTCCGTAGAACGTGAGGCGGCCTTTGCGCATGCGGCAGGTGGGCGGTTTGCCGACGTCGTGCAGCAGGGCCGCCAGGGCGAGTTCGTACGGGGGTTCCCGCAGGTGCGCGAGGCACAGCAGCGTGTGGACGAAGACGTCGCCCTCCGGATGGTAATCCGCCGGCTGCTCGGTGCCGTGCATCGCGTCGACCTCGGGGAGCAGCACTGCCAGCAGGCCGAGGTCGTCGGCGAGTTCCATGCCGCGCCGCCGGCCGGCGGGATGGGTTGTCAGGATCTTCTCCAGTTCCGCCGATACCCGTTCGCCGCTGATGCTCTCGATGCGCCAGGCGAGGTCGCGGATGGCGTCGGCCGTGGCCGGGTCGAGGTCGAAGTCCAGTTCGGCGGCGAAGCGGACGGCCCGCAGCATCCGCAGATGGTCCTCGGCGAAGCGGTCGCGCGGGTCGCCGACGGCCCGGATGAGGCGGCGCTGAAGGTCCTCCCGGCCGCCCACCGTGTCGAGCACCTCGCCCGTGGCCGGGTCCAGGAACATGGCGTTGACGGTGAAGTCGCGGCGGCGGGCGTCGGCCTCCGCCGTCGTGAACGTGACGGCGTCGGGGTGCCGGCCGTCGGCGTACCCGCTCTCGGCCCGGAAGGTGGCCACCTCGACCTGGACGGCACCGTGGCGGACGACGACCACGCCGAACGCCTTGCCGACGGTCAGGGCGTCGGGCCAGAGGGCGAGGACCTCGTCGGGCACGGCGGAGGTGGCGACGTCCCAGTCGCGGGCGGGCCGGCCGAGCAGGAGGTCGCGGACGCACCCGCCCGCCAGGTACGCCTCGTGGCCCGCCTCGCGCAGGCGCTGGATGACCGACTGGGCGAGTTGACGTTGGTTCGGCATGGAAGACTCAGGGATTCGGCATTCGGTATTCGGCATTAGGCAACAGGCAACAGCAACGACCACGACAACGACCACGACCACGACCACGACCACGACCACGACCACGACCACGACAACAACGACCACGGCGAGACCCGTCGCTCAGGGTGACAGCGCGCGTTTCAGCCGCTACGCGACTTGCGCGGGCGGAGCCCGTAGGGCGAAGCCCCGAGCGGAGCGAGCGCCGTTTGCTCGCGGCTCGCGGCTTGCGGCTGCCGTTACGTTGCCTCCCGCTTCGTCGGCGTCGGATGGGCGCGGTCGCGGCGCTGCTCGGGGCGCATCCAGTTCGCGATGAGCGGTTCGGCCACCGCCAGCACCAGGCAGAGTGCCAGCAAGTACTGCCACAGTTCCCGCCGGGCGCCCGTCTCGAAACGGGCGACCAGGTCCTGGAGGCTCGCGGCCACGTGGCATTCGCGGGCGCCGAGCCCAGAGCGCAGCGACTCGTCGCCGACCTCCGCCAGGTCCGATTCCTGCGGGTCCGGGTTGGTGGCGAAGACGCCCTCGGGCCCCTCGCCGGTCGCCACGCGGTACGTGTAGTGGCCCAGGTTCCACGTCTTGCCGAACGTCAGGCGGTTGACGCCGCGCGCCGGGTCGGCCTCCGTCTCGGGCTGCTCGGAGGCGGTCTCGCCCTGTGGCCCGAGGGGGCCGGTCACCTCCACGATCGTTTTCTGGCGGACCTGCGGATACAGGTTGATCTCGAACGGCTCGCCGGCCAGCAGGTTGTGCTGCTCGTCCTTCGTGCCGCGGGCCAGGTGCACGATGCGCATCAGCAGCGGCAGGAAGAGGTTCCGGACGGGCAGGGTGGTCCAGTCGGTCGTGGCGCTCGTGGTGAAGAGCAGGACGTGGCCGCCGCCGAAGGGCTTCTCCAGCAGCAGCGGGTCGCCGCTCGAGAGGCGGGCCAGGACCGCCTCGCTCGGCGCGCCCGGCGTCCGGAAATACTCGTAGACGAGTACGTCCTGGTAAATCTCCGCCGAGTGGACGAGGTCTTCCAGGTACGGCGATCCGGCCTGGACCTGGGTGATCTTCTCGACGGTGGTCTTGAGGACGGCGTCGCCGACGCGGTCGCCGAGCGGGGCGGGCAGCAGACCACCCTCGCGCGCGATGCCCTCGCCGAGCAGGCGGTTGTACGTCTCGGCGGTCACCTCCGGCCCGCAGAAGAGGACGAGCGTGCCGCCGGCCGCGACGTAGTCCGCCAGCGCCGTCGCGTCGGCCGCCGTCAGGCTCCCCACGTTGTTGAGGAACACGACGGCGTAGCGCGCGAGGTCCTGCGGCGGGAAGGCGTCGGCGGTCCGCTCTTCGGGCCGGATGGCCCAGGGGAACGCCGCGTCCGCCCCCACCGGGTCCAGCGCGCGGACCAGGTAGAAGTTGGCATCGTCCACGGGCACGTCGGCCGCCGTCTGCCGGACGGCCAGCACGGGCACGCGGTCGGCGATCGTGAGGGCGAGGCGCCGGGCGTCGTCGACGGCCAGGGCGTCCTCGCCCTCCAGCGCCACACGGACCTCGTGCGGGCCGGCCTGCTCGAAAACGTGCGTCAGCGACACCGTCTCGGTGGCGCCGGGCGTGCCGGTGGCCGAGAGGCGGACCACCTGTTTCGCCCGCGCCTGGGTCGCCTCGTCGACGAACAGGAGGACGTTTCGCCGCTCGCGCGGCGACTGGCCGGTGTTCGCGACCGTCACGTCGATGCGGACGGGCATGCCGACGGTCCGGTCGCGGCTGGCGACCTCGGCCCCCGTGACGGCCACGTTGGCCATCGACGGTTCCGTCGGTCGGATGATCGCGACGGGGATGTCGTCGTGCTCGGCGGGGGCCTGGAGGCCCTCCAGTCCTTTCCAGGAGAGGGCCTGTCGGTCCGTCAGGATCCAGAGGCGCCGCTCGGCCGCCCGGGCCTTCTCCAGCAGCGTGTAGGCGTGGCGGACGGTCGAGACGAGGTCGGCCCGGCCGGTGGAGACCTGGGCGTCGTCGATACGGCGGAAGAGAGCGGCCCGGTCTTGGGAAAGGCCCGTGGGCCGCGGCCGGCCTCGCGGGTTCGTCAGCAGCACGGCGGCCTCGGTGGGCTTGTACGGGCTCTCGAGGATGGCCCGGGCCTCCTGCTTGGCCCGGGCGAAGCGGGTGCCGGCCTCGCCGCGGACGTTCATCGAGTAGGAGTTGTCGAGCACGAGGACGGCCGCGCTGGAGGCCTGCTCGCCCAGCAGGCTGAAGTCGCGCGAGAGGAACGGGCGCGACAGGGCGAACGCCAGGAGCGCAAAGAGCAGCATCCGCAGGATCATGAGGAAGAGGTTCTCGATCTTGCGCCGGCGGGCGGTCCGCTCGGCCGCGCTCCGCAGGAACCGCAGGGTGGGGAACGGCACCTCCGGGGCCCGGGTCTGGTGGATCATGTGGATGACGACCGGGATGGCCGCCCCCACGGCCCCCGCCGCCACCCACGCCGGCCACCATGTGCTGAGGAAGTCCATTGGCTTGAATCACACTGAGCGCGGCGGGTCTCCGTACCCGCCGCGCCGCCATGCACCGCTGTTTCACGCGCGGCGGGTGCGGAGACCCGCCGCGCTCATTCGCGGCGCGGGTTCACCGAAACCGCGTCCGCTGCGTCAGGTACGACCGCAGGAGGAAATCGTACGGCACGCTGGTGTCGGTGAGGACGTACTCGGCGTCGCCCTCGGCGCACGCCCGTTTGTAGCGGTCGATGAACGCCCGCAGTTCCTCCAGGTAGGCGTCGCGGACGCTCGTGGGGTCCACCTGGTACCGGTCGCCGGTCTCCAGGTCGAGGAACTGGGTGAGTTTCTTGAAGGGGAACTCCAGTTCGGCCGCGTCGAACGTATGGAACAGAATCAGCCCGTGCTTCTTCTGGCGGAAGTGCCTGAGGGCCCGGACGACCTCGTTCTCGTCGTCGTACAGGTCGCTGATGAGGACGATGAGGCCGCGGCGGCTGATCATCTCGGCCAGGTCGTGCAGGGGTTTGCCGAGGTTCGTGACCCGCCCCGGTTCCAGGCGTTCCAGCCGATGGCACATCTCGTTGACGTGGGCGGGCGAGCCGCCGGGCGGCATGTGCAGGCGGATCTCGTGGTCGAACGCCACCAGGCCGACGACGTCCTGCTGGCGGGCCATCAGGTACGCCAGCGTGGCCGCCAGGAACGAGCCGTACTCCAGTTTCGTCAGGCCCCCGGCGCCCGCGTAGTCCATCGAGCCGGAGCAGTCCAGGAGGATCCAGCACCGGAGGTTCGTCTCCTGCTCGTACTGCTTGATGTAGTAGCGGTCGGTCTTGGCGTAGGTGACCCAGTCCAGGTGCCGCAGTTCGTCGCCGGGCACGTACGGCCGGTGCTCGCTGAACTCGACCGAGAAGCCGTGATGCGGGCTGCGGTGGAGGCCGGAGATGAACCCCTCGACGGCACTGCGGGCCACGACGTTCAGGTTCCCGAGGCGCGTGAGCGTGTCGGGGTCGAGGTAACGGTACCGGGATGTCGGGCCGGTGGCGTCGAGTCTTGTCATCGTCTACTCCGGCATTCGGCATTCGGGATTCGGCATTCGGCAACCACAACGGCAACCGCAACCGGTGTTTCGCGCTCCCCTACGGGTCGCGGCTAAAAGGTGTTGCCTTTATGGCTCGTGGCTCGCGGCTCGCGGCTAAAAGGTGTTGCCTTCATGGCTCGTGGCTCGCGGCTTCGCCGTGCCGCTGCATCAGGAACAGTGTTGTCGTCCCATACGTCCGTTCGTCGACCAGGTCGAACCCGTCCCACGGCAGGCCGGGGTCCGTGCCGCGTGCGGCCCGGAGCATCGCCAGGGCCCCCGGCGCGACGCCGCCGAGGTCCGCCAGGCGCCGCGCCATTGCCGCGAGGCGGCGCCGTCCGTCCTCGTCGGCCGGTATCTTATACGGCGGATCGACGAAGAGGAGCGTGTACGGCTCGGGGCCGGGCGGAACGATCCACGCCCCCGGCCGCAGGGCGTCGCGCCGCTCGATGCGGACGCGGTCCGTCACGCCCAGCCGCTCGCAGTTCTCCGTGACGGCCGCCACGGCCGCCCGGTCGAGGTCCACGAAGGTACAGGCGTCGGCCCCGCGGCTCAAGGCCTCCAAGCCGAGGGCCCCGGACCCGCAGAAGAGGTCCAGGACGACCGCTCCCTCGCAGGCCTGGGGCCCGAGGAGGTTGAAGAGGTTCTCGCGGACGCGGTCGGTCATCGGCCGGGTGGTGCGGCCGTCGGGGGCAATGAGGGTCCGCCGTCGGAACTGGCCGCCGATAATCCGCATGGCCCCACGGTAGCGGGAAGGGCAGGGGGAGTCAACGTATCCCCGGCAACAGCAAATCGGAAATCGGGAGTCGGAAATCGGAATAATGGCGAACGGCACCGGCGCCCTGTTTAGCCGCGACGCGCAGCGGAGCGCGCCGCCCCCGGAATTTATGTTGACTTGCCCCCGGCCCGCAGTACGCTGGACGGGCACAAGGCGGGCGGTGTTGCCGCCGGCACGTGGGCCGGAGGGGGGCCGCTCGCGCCGGGCCGCCTTCAAGGCGGCCCGGGCCCCGGGTTCTGTTGGCTCTTCCCGGCGGGAACCTGTGGGACGAATCATCCGGGAAGGTGAAGGAGCCCGGTCTCATGGCTCGAGGCAAAGTGAAGTGGTTCAACGATCAGAAGGGGTACGGGTTCATCGAGCAGGAGGGTGGCGGCGGCGACGTGTTCGTCCATTACAGCAGCATCGCCGGCGACGGCTTCAAGACGCTGGCCGAGGGCGACGAGGTCGAATTCGACGTGACTCAGGGGCCCAAGGGCCCCAAGGCCGAGAACGTCCGCCGGGCCGAGTAGCCCCGGTCGGCACGGGAATCACGAAACCGCAGGTCGCGCGGCGGCGCGGCCTGCGGTGATTTGTTGCGGCATCCCGGTCCGTATGGGCTCCGCAGGAAGGAAGCGCGGCGGGTGCGGAGCCCCGCCGCGCTCAAGTCTGCCCTTATCCCGGCCGGGCAAGACCGGCCGGGCCACACAGGCGCGCCGGGCCACACGTGCGGCTACGACAGGTTCATCGTCATCAGGAATTCGGCGTTGGACTTGACCTTCTCGAGCCGCCCGCGCAGCAGTTGAATCGCCTCGACGACGTTCATCTCCGTGAGCACGCGGCGGAGGGCCCACACGTACTTCAGTTCCTCGGCGTCGAGGAGGTTCTCTTCCTTCCGCGTGCCGCTGGCCGAGATGTCCAGGGCCGGGAACACCCGCTTGTCCATCAGCCGCCGGTCGAGGTGCAGTTCCATGTTGCCGGTGCCTTTGAACTCCTCGAAGATGACCTCGTCCATGCGGCTGCCGGTGTCGATGAGGGCGGTGGCGAGGATCGTCAGGCTCCCGCCTTCCTCGATGTTCCGCGCGGCGCCGAAGAAGCGCTTCGGCTTCTGCAGCGCGTTGGCGTCCACGCCGCCGGAAAGGATCTTTCCCGAGTGCGGCACCTCGGCGTTGTGGGCGCGGGCGAGGCGCGTGACGGAGTCGAGGAAGATGACCACGTCGCGCCCGTACTCGACGAGGCGTTTGGCCTTCTCGATGACCATGTTGGCCACCTGGACGTGCCGGCTGGTGGGCTCGTCGAACGTGGAGGAGATGACCTCGGCGCCCGGCACGCCGCGCTCCATGTCGGTGACTTCCTCCGGCCGCTCGTCGATCAGCAGGATGATGACCATGGTCTCGGGATTGTTCTTGAGGACGGCGTTGGCCATCTTCTGGAGGAGGACGGTCTTGCCGGCCCGCGGCGGGCTGACGATCAGGCCCCGCTGCCCCTTGCCGATGGGCGTGATCAGGTCCACGACCCGCATGTCGAGTTCGTCCGGCTCGGTCTCCAGGAGGAGCCGCTCGTCCGGGAACAGGGGCGTCAGGTCCTCGAAGACGACCTTCTCGGAGAGGATTTCGGGGTTGTCGTAGTTGACGGCCTCCACCTTGAGCATGGCGAAGTACCGCTCGTCGTTCTTCGGGGGACGGATCTGGCCGGCCACGATGTGCCCGGTCCGGAGGCCGAAGCGGCGGATCTGGCTCGGGCTGACGTAGATGTCGTCCGGCGAGGGCATGTAACTGTAGTCCGGCGAGCGGAGGAAGCCGAAGCCGTCCGGCAGGACCTCCAGCACGCCCTCGCCGAACATCAGGCCGTGGGCCTGGACCCGGTTCCGCAGGATGTGGAACACCAGGTCCTGCTTCTTGAGGCCGGCGTAATCGCTGAGGCCCTCCTGCTTGGCCAGGTCGTGGAGTTCGGCGACGGTCATCTTCTGGAGTTCGGCGATGTGCAGTTCGCTGCGTTTCGCCTCCTCGTAGCGGGTGTGGGCCTCTTCGTCGAAGCCCTCGCCCTTGGCGTTCTTGCGGCCGCGCTGGGCCGGACGCGACGCCCTGGCGTTCTTGGTGGAGTTGGTCGTCTTGGCCATCGGGGACTTCCTTCTGCTGAATGGAAACGGACGTGGTTTGAATGCGAGAACCGGATTGGCGGCTCAAAGGGTGTGCACGGGGTCACTGGCTCGGTTGCCGGGTTTATCGCGCCCCCAGGCGCGCAAGGACCCGTCGAACGTGCTCACGGGTGTGTTCAGGAGAGGCAGAGTTATCAATGGTGCTATCGGCCCGGCGCCGCTTGTTCTTTAGGGGAATCTGGGAGGCATCTCGCCGCTGAATCTCCGACGGGCTCCACCCCCGAGCCTCGCGGAGCCGGCGATGGCGGACCTCAGCCGGCACGCTAATGTATACCATGGAATCGCACCACTTGGCAAGTCCTTTTTCCAGAATCAGGGGCGCATCGATGACGACGGCGGGGGGATGTTCCGCCCCGGCGGCTTCCACCTCGTCCCGCATCCGGGCGAGGATCCGAGGGTGGACGATCCGCTCCAGGGCCTCGCGGCGGCCGGGATCGTCGAAAACCGCCCGGCCGAGGCGCTCCCGGTCCACCTCGCCGCCTGAGTCGAAGACGGCATCGCCGAACGCGTCGCGGATGGCATTCTTAACGTCGTCTTCGCGCAGCACCGCGTGGGCGATGCGGTCGGCGTCGACGACGCGGCAGCCCTCCTCGGCCATCATCTGCGCCACCGTCGACTTCCCCGCCCCCACGCCGCCGAGGAGACCGATGACGGGGACGGGCGATTTCGGATTTCGGATTTCGGATTTCGGATTCGCCATCGAAGGGTCTCGAGTCGCGGTCGCCGTCGAACCCGCACCCCCGAGCCCGCCGCGGGAGCGGCGGGTCATCTTCATCCGTCGCGGCACGTGCCACCGCCGATGAGAATGACCGGCTGCTTCCGCAGCCGGCTCGAAAAGCCGGCGCTTCGGCACGCAGCCGACTTCAGCGAGAGCGACAGGGTGCCGACGGCGGGCGTTCGCCGTTCAATCCGAATTCCGAATTCCGAAATCCGAATTGCCGTTATTCGGCTTCCATCCAATTCGTCCCCGTCGCCACGTGGACCGTCAGGGGGACCCGCAGGTCCATGGCCGAGGTCATCTCGTCGGTGATCCAGGTCTGCTCGTCGGCGAGGGTTTTTTGGGGCGTCTCGAAGATGAGTTCGTCGTGAATCTGGAGGAGGAGGCGGGTGGGCCGGGCCTCGCGCCCCAGGCGCCGCCAGATGCGGTTCATCGCCACCTTGATCAGGTCCGCCGCCGACCCCTGGATCACCGTGTTGATCGCCGTCCGCTCGGGGAAGTTCAGCCGCTTCAGGTCCTTCTTGCCGATGCCCTCGATCGGCCGGCGGCGGCCGAGGATGGTCGTGACGTAGCCGTCGGCCTCGGCCCGGTCCAGCACTTGGGCGGTGAAGTCGCGGACGGCCCCGTAGCGGTCGAAGTACTCATCGATGAACTGTTCGGCTTCAGGCACCGGAATGTCGAGGTCCCGCGACAGGCCGTAGGCCGTCTTGCCGTAGATGAGGCTGAAGTTGACGATCTTCGCCACCCGCCGCATGTCGTACGTCACGTCGTCTTCGTCCACGCCGTGAATCTGGGCGGCGACGAAGGCGTGGATGTCGCGGTCCTCCTGGAAGGCCCGCACCAGGGCCCCGTCTTGGGAGAAGTGGGCGAGCATCCGCAACTCGATCTGCGAGTAGTCCGCCGCCAGCAGCACCCAGCCGTCCTCGCCCGGCACGAACGCCCGGCGAATCTGCCGGCCCTCGTCGGTGCGGATGGGGATGTTCTGGAGGTTCGGGTCGGACGAACTCAGCCGCCCCGTCGCGGTGGCCGTCTGGTTGAACGAGGTGTGGATGCGCCCGTCGGCGGGATCGACGAGCGCCGGCAGGGCATCCACGTACGTGCCCTTCAGTTTCGCCAGGCTCCGGTACTCCAGCACCAGCCGGGGCAGGGGATGCCGCCGGGCCAGTTCCGTCAGGACGGAGGCGTCGGTCGACGGCCGTTTGCCCTTGGCCGTCTTCTTGAGCGGCGCCAGGCCCTGTTCCTCGAACAGGACCTCGGCGAGTTGCTGGGGCGAGTTGATGCCGAACTCGCGGCCGGCGGCCGCGTATATTTCGCGCTCCAGGGCCGAGAGGCGCCCGTCCAGGTCCGTCGCGATCGCCTCCAGCACCTGGCGGTCGACGGCGATGCCCGTCTCCTCCATCGCGGCCAGGACCGGCACGAGCGGCATCTCGACGTCGCGCGCCAGGTCCGCCAGGCCTTTCTCCTCCAGTTCCTTCTGGAGCCGCCCCTTCAGCCGCCACGTGACGACGGCGTCCTCGACGGCGTACTCGGCCACCTGGTCGATGGGGACGGCGTCCATGAGCCGCTCGTCCTTCTTCGGGCCCAGCAGGTCCGAGAGCGGAATCATCTTGTGCCCGAAGTAGTCCAGGGCCAGGGCGTCCAGCCCGTACTGCCGCCGCCCGGGGTTCGACAGGTACGCCGCCACCATCGTATCGAAATACGGTTCGGCCAGGTCGATGCCGGCCCGGAGGCAGACGAGGCGGTCGTACTTCAGGTTCTGGCCGACGAGGAGGCGAGTCCCGCCATGGTGCCCCGGCCGGTCTTGCCCGGCCGGGCGTTCTGATTCGCCGCTGCTACCGCCGAGCACCGGCCCGAGCACCTCGCGGACCGTCTCGAGGGGCAGGCACCGCTCGGCGTCCGGCCCGCGGACGGGCACGTAGTACCCCTCGCCGTCGGTCCACGCGATGGAGACGCCCACCAGGTCCGCCTCCCGCGGGCGGGCGCTCGTCGTTTCGGTGTCGAACGCGAAGGCGTCCACCTCGGCCAGCGCCGCCGCCAGGTTCTGCAAGGCCTGCTCCGTCTCGACCACGTGGACGGCGATCTCGCCGCCCGTCCCGGTCCCCGCCAGGTCGAACTCCTCGATGTACCGGTTGAATCCGAGTTCGCGGAACACGGCGGCCAGGGCCTCGGCGTCGTAGTCGGCGGGGGTGCGGCAGGCCTCGAGGTCCAAGTCGAGCGGCACCCGGTCGTCCAGGAGGACGAGGTCGCGGCTGCGGCGGGCGTCGTCGGCGTGGGCGCGCAGGCGCTCGCCCATCTTGCCCTTGACCTCGCCCGCGCGGGCGAGCAGCGTCTCCAGGTCGCCGTACTCGCCGATGAGTTTCGTGGCGGTCTTCGGGCCGACGCCCGGCACGCCGGGGATGTTGTCGGTCGCATCGCCCATGAGGGCGAGGACGTCGGCCATCTGCCCCGGCCGCACGCCGCGCTTCGCCTCGATGGCCTCGGCGTCGAGGTGCTCGAAGGAGCGGGCGTCGAGCATCTCCACGCCCGGCCCGACGAGTTGTTCCAGGTCCTTGTCGCGCGAGCAGACGACGACCTCCAGGTCGTGCGCCCGCGCCCACCGGACCACCGCCGCGATGCAGTCGTCCGCCTCGTACCCCGGCGACTCGATGGCCGGTACGCCCAGCAGGCGCAGGATTTCGTGCACCCGCTCCACCTGGACGGGCAGGTCGTCCGGCACGGGCTTACGCTGGGCCTTGTACTCGGCGTAGGCCTCGTGGCGATGGGTCGGGCCGGGCAGGTCGAAGCACGCGACGAGGTAGTCGGGCGTCTCCTCGCGCAGCACCTTCAGGAGCGTGCCGACGAAGCCGAAGGTGGCGCCCGTCGGTTCGCCCGTGGGGCTGGTCAGGTTCCCGATGGCGTAGTAACTGGCGTAGAGTTGGCCGTGGCTGTCGATGATGTAGAGTCGGTCGGACATGCGGCAAGACCTCCCCCGTCCAGCCTAGCGGGCGGCGGCGCGGTGTCAAGCGGGATGTTCGCGCACCGGAGGCGGGCTTCGGCTGCGGGCCGGGGCTCCTGCCGCGTATAATCTGGTGGAGGTCCATGCGAGGGTTTTTTTGTTGACACGCGCGGCCCCCAAATCTAGGGTTGCCTGGGCGTTAGCACCCATCCGGGCGCCCGTTCGCACTGGTTGTCTGCCGGGGCGGATGCCCTGCCTTTCGGGCCGGGGACCGGGTCAAAGCGGAGGTGATTGATGGCCAGGCGAATGATTCACGCCCGACGCGCAAGCCCCTATCTCCTGTACCTGGTGATTGCCTTTGCCGTCCTCACGGTCGCCTGTGCGGTCGGCTGGGGATGGGTCTACAGCCAGAAGTCCGAGGCCCTTCGCCGCGCCTTCGGCGAGGCACGCCTCCAGTCCGTGCCGGACACCACCGGGCTCTGGCGCCAGGCCCTGGAGAAGTACGAGGACGCCGGCGGGAACCTCCTCGACATCATCGAAACCAAGGACCAGCAGGCCAACCTCTACCGCAAGGAGGTCCAGCGCCTCACGGAGCGGCTCTCCGGCGACCCGTTCCAGAACCAGTTCGGCGAGGAACTCCGCCAGAGCGTCAGCGACGTCCTGAAACGGACCAGCGACATCCTCGTCCAGACGGAGCAGAAACTCCAGGCCTCCTACGCCCTGGGCGAGGAATCGGCCCCGGCCGACATCCAGCCCACCAGCATGGTCGCCGCCATCCGGGCCCTCGTGCAGCGGGTCGACGCCCTCGGCCAGCAGGTCGTCGAGGACGACGCTGCCATCAAGAACCTCGAGAAGCAGATCGAGGGCGTCCGCGGCGAACTCGAGGCCGCCAAGGCCGAGCACAAACGCCAGGTCGCCCAACTCGAGCAGGACCTGGCCGACGAGAAGCAGCGCCTGACCCAGGCCCGCACCAGCGCCGAGGAAATGGCCCAGCGCCTCAAGGAGGAGAAGGACCGCGTCCAGGACCGGTTGCTCCGCGACCGCGCCAAGTGGCGCCAGGAGGCCGACAAACTCAAGAACCAGATCACCACGCTCCAGAACGACCTCAAGGACCTCTCCCAGGTCGTCGCCCAGTTCCGCCAGGTGCCCACCGAGACCGGCGTCGACGGCCGCATCGTCAGCATTGCCGAGCAGGGCCAGGTGGCCTACGGCAACCTGGGGCGGGACGACGGCGTCCTCCTCGGCATGACGTTCTCCGTCTTCAGCCCGAGCGAACTCGGCACCACCACGCCGCAGGCCAAGGCCAACTGCCGCATCGTCAAGATCATGGAGAACGCCTGCGAACTCCGCATCTATGAAATCCAGGGCGACAACCCGGTCGTCGCCGGCGACGTCCTCCACAACCCCGTCTACGACCGCCAGCGCCGCATGCGGTTCCGCCTCATCGGCAAAATGGATACCGACGGCGACGGGTTCGACGACACCGAGGAACTCAAGGCCCTGATCCAGGAGTTCGGCGGCCGCGTCGACGAGCAACTCACCGTCCAGACGGACTTCCTGGTCACCGGCGAGGAACCGCCGGTCCCCGCGGCGCCCGGACCCGCCGAGAGTCCCCAGAAGCAGCAGGAGTACCAGGAGGCCCGCAAGGCGTTCATCGAGTACACCGAGGACAAGGCCCGGGCCGAGAACTTCTCGATCCCCATCCTGAACCTCAACCGGTTCCTCGGGCTCGTGGGCATCGCCGGCCAGAGTTAACCCCGGCCATGACTGGGTGGACCCTCGCGGCGGCCTCTCCGGCCGCCGCGCTTTTACACGAATCGCCCGTGCTGTTCGAGCCCCGACCCTTGTGTGGCCCGGCCGGTCTTGCCCGGCCGGGCGATCCGGATTTCCGGCCGGACATGTCGGCCGGACCACGCCCGACATGAAGGGACTCACCCATGCAAATCGCCCAACGCGTCCAGCGCATCCAGCCCTCCATGACCCTGGCCGTCTCCGCCAAGGCCAAGCAGATGAAGGCCGACGGCGCCGACGTCGTCAGTTTCGGCGCCGGCCAGCCCGACTTCAAAACCCCCGACCACATCTGCGAGGCCGGCATCCAGGCCATCCGCGACGGCCATCACGGCTACATCGTGCCGGCGTCCGGCCTGGCGGACCTCAAGGCCGCCGTCGCCGACTACCTCGACCGCACCTGCGGCCTGTCGTACGCGCCGGAGCAGATCTGCATCACGACGGGCGGCAAGTACGCCCTCTTCGAGGCGTTCCTGGCGGTCCTGGAACCCGGCGACGAGGCCGTCCTCCCCGCCCCGTACTGGGTCTCGTACCCGGAGCAGATTCGCTTCGCCGGCGGCGAGGCCCTCGTCGTCCACGCCGGCGTGGAGCAGGGCTTCAAGATGACGCCGGAACAGTTGGCCGCCGCCGTCACGGACAAGACCCGCGCCCTGGTCCTCAACTCGCCCTCGAACCCGACGGGCGCGGTGTACACGCGCGACGAACTCGACGCCCTCGCCCAGGTCGTCGCCGGCCGCGACGTCTGGGTCTTCGCCGATGAAATCTACAACGAACTCGTCTACGACGGCGTGGAGACGTGCTCGTTTGCGACGCTGCGGCCGGGCCTCGCGGACCAGACGATCACGTTCGGCGGGGCGTCCAAGACGTGGGCGATGACCGGCTGGCGCATCGGCTGGGCGGCCGGGCCGAAGGAGGTCATCGCGGCCATCGGCCGGCTCCAGAGCCAGTCGACCTCCGCCCCGACGTCCATTGCCGAGTACGCCGCCATCGCCGCCGTCAGCGGCCCGCAGGAACCGACCCGCGCCATGTACGAGGCGTTCGACGGGCGGCGGAAGGTCATGGCCGACCGCCTCGCCGCCATGGACGGCGTCCGCCTCGTCCGGCCGCAGGGCGCCTTCTACGTCTTCCCGGACTTCAGCGGCGCCTACGAGCGGGTCCTCGGGCCCGACGCCGAGGTGCCGAAGAGTCTCGCCTTCGCCGACAGACTCCTCGAGGAGGCCCACGTGGCCGTCGTGCCCGGCGCGGCCTTCGGCGACGACGGGTGCGCGCGGCTATCGTTCGCGACGAGCATGGAAGAGATCGAGAAGGGTCTCGACCGGCTCGAGACGTTCCTGGCGGGGTAGGGCAACCGGCGAACGCGGCGTGTCGTGCGGCGGGTCTCCTGGCCCGCCGCGCCTCGATAAAGCGATGTCATCCTGAGGCCCGGAGGGCCGAAGGATCTCGCCGGGGTCTTTGACGTCCTGTTCTCGCACGGCGAGATTCTTCGTCGCCCTGCGGGCTCCTCAGAATGACAACGTGTGACTTTCGCACCGGGCTCGAAAGGCACTGGGCGCGACGGCGCCATTTCATCATTCGGCATTCATCATTCGCTGTTCATCATTGCTGTTTTGCCGTTACGCCCATTGCCTCTCCGACCAGCCCCTCCACCCGCGTCGCCAGGACGCGCAGGTCGAACGCCGCCTCGACGCGGGCCCGTCCGGCCTGGCCGAACCGCCGGCGCAGGTCGGCGTCGCCCGCCAGGCGCCGGATCGCCTCGACCCACTCCGCTTTGCCGGTCGCATGGAGGCCCGATTCCTCCGGCCGGACGTAGTCCGCCTGGACGCCCACCGGGCTGGCGACCACCGGCAGCCCGGCCGCCATGTACTGGACCACCTTGAACCCGCATTTGCCGCGCGTGTACGCCGTGTCGGGCAGGGGGGCGATGCCCACGTCGCACGCGGCCAGGAGCCGGCCCTCCGTCTCGCGCGACCACGGCACGTTCTCGACCTCCAGGTCCTCCACGGCGAGCGGCGCGTCGGCGATGACCCGCAGCCGGGCGCCGGGAACCGCGCGGCCGACGGCCGCCAGGGCCTGCCGGAGGCGCGCCAGTTGCTTCAGCGTGCTCCGGCTGCCGATCCAGACGAGGCGCGGCCCGTCGGCCGTCTCGTACGCCTCTTTGGGCGGGTAGCGGGCCGTGTCGAGCCCCGTCGGGACGACCTCGACGCGGCGGGCACCGGCCTCGCGGGCATGGTCGGCCAGGACGGTGCTCCCCGCCAGGACGAGGTCGGCCGCGCTCACCGTCCGGGCGAACCGCCGCGCTCGGCCCGGATGCACCCGCCCCGGCCGCCGGGCCTGGAACATCACCGCGTCGTCGAAATCGTAGATCAGGGGCCCGCGCCCGCGCCGCGGCCCGAGCGCCCGGGCCTCCCACCACGTCAGGGTCTTGCGGTGCAGGAGGAGGCCGTCGAAGGTCCGCGCCCGGCGGAACGGACGCCGCCGCGCCCACGCCGCCGTCGCCAGGACCTCGACCGCCGGCGCGATGCCGGTCTCCCGCAGCGGGTCCAGGTACGGCGCGATGCGCTGGCGGAACGGCGCCCCGTTGGGCCGGCGGGTCAGGATGAGCAGGCGTTTCGCCACGCGGTGCCCTTTGCCCTTCGTACCCGTTGGAGGGTGGCATGCTTTCGCGCCGTTGCGAAAGCATGCGTCCCCGGCGCCGGAAGAATTACGCCGTTCGAGCCCGCGGCGGGAGCGGCGGGTCATCTCCATCCGCCGTGGCCTATGCCAAGCCGGATGCGAATGTCCCGGTGCTTCCGCACCGGGTTCGGGAACGAGGTTTCTACGCCGCCGGCGGGGGCACGCCGATATCCGCCAGGATGACGCGGCCGGTGTACGCCTCGGCCCCCTCGGCCGCGAAGCCCTGCTTCACGGCCGCCATCGTGATCGTGGCCTTCGCCCGCACCGTCGGGCCGAGGGGCATCCCCGAGTCGGCGTCCAGGCCGCTCGGGATGTCGATGGCGAAGACGTCCGCGTGGTCGCGGTTGGCGGCCACGGCCTCGATGATGCCGTCAAACGGCGGCCGGATCTCACCCTGCGTGCCCGTGCCGAGGAGGCCGTCGACGATGACGTCGGCCACCTTCAGGACGTGGCGGCACCGGTCCACGACGTCTTCGTCGGGCCCGTCGAGGACCTCCAGGTCGGCGTCCATGGCCTCCAGGATGCGGAGGTTCGTGTGGGCGTCGCCGCTGACGTCGGCGCGGTGGCCGATGAGCAGGACCTTGGCCAGCACGCCGTAGATCGCCAGGTGCCGCGCCACCACGAAGCCGTCGCCGCCGTTGTTGCCGCGGCCGGCCAGGATGACGACGTGCGGCGTGGGCTCCAGGCCGACGTCCTCGCGGACGACCTCGGCGATCTGGCGGCCGGCGTTCTCCATGAGGACGATGCCGGGGATGCCGAGGTCCTCGATGCACGTGCGGTCGAACTCGCGGATGGCCTCGCGGCTGAGGATGGGTTGGTCGGTCATGGGCGTATGTCCTTTCGTGGTTTCGCGCGGCGCCTCACGCCACCTGCTCGCACAGGGCGACGACGTCTGCCTCGGTGACCTCGCGCGGGTTGGCCTTCGTGGAGCCGCTCGGCATGCTCTCGCGGGCGATGGCCTCGAAGTCCGCCGGGTCCAGGCCGTATTCGTTCAGCCGCAGCGGCAGGCCGCACGCCACGAGCAGGGCCTGGGCGTAGCCGACCGGGTCGCCGCCGAGGGTCTCGCGGAGGCGGTCGAACTTCTCGCCCGCCGCCTCGCGGTTGTACTCCAGGGCCGCCGGCAGCAGCACGCCGCACACCAGGCCGTGCGGCACGCCGTAGCGGACGCCGATCGGATGGGCCATCCCATGCACCACGCCCAGCCGCGCGTTCGAGAGTGCCAGACCCGCCATCGCGCTCCCCCACGCGGCCGCCGTCCGCAGGTCCAGGTCGTCGCCGCGGGTCACGACGCCGGGCAGGGCCCGGGCGAGTTCCGCGGCCGCCCGCAGCGCAATCGCCTCCGTCATCGGCGTCGCGTGCCGCGACAGGTACGACTCGATCGCCTGGACCATGGCGTCCACGCCGCTCATCGCCGTCACCTTGGGCGGGCAGGGCAGCGTGACCTCCGGGTCCACCAGCGCCACTGCCGGGATCATCCCCGGGTGCCGGATGCTGGCCTTGCGCCCCTTCTCGCGGTCGCTGATGACGCCGTTGTTGGTCATCTCGCTGCCCGTGCCGCTCGTCGACGGCACGGCGATCATGGGGATGCCGGGCTCGGCCACCTCGGCCCCCTCGTGGAACGCGCGGGTGGGCCGGGTCTCATGGAAGAGGCCGGCGGCGACCTTGGCGGCGTCCATGGCGCTGCCGCCGCCCAGGCCGACGGCCGCGTCCGCGTGGTGGTCCACGAGCACCTCGCGAAGCCGGTCGACGGTCGCCACGTCCGGCTCCGGTTCCACCTCGTCGAAGACGGTGACCTGGACGTGGGCGGCCTTCAGGCTCGAAAGCGCCCGGTCGGTGACGCCGGCCTCGGCCATGGCCGAGCGGCCGGTGACCAGGACGGCCCGGCCGCCGAGGCGGCTCGTGTGTTCGCCGAGGCCGTCAAGGGCACCGGCGCCGAAGCAGAAGACGTCCGGGGCGCGGAACGTGGAGGTCGGCACGGGGCTCCTTTCACGATGTCGAGTTAAGGCGTTCGAGCCAGTCGCACCCGAGCCAGGTGCTTGACAGCGCCGCCGTTCGAGCCCGCCGCGGAAGCGGCGGGTCATTCTCATCCGCCGTGGTCGACTCGCGCTGCGGATCGCGCATGACCGGCTGCTCCCGCAGCCGGCTCGACCGGCGGCGGCCCGGGTACACCGAGGCCGATTATACGCCCCCGCCCGCCGCCGCTGCAAGCGCGGCGCGTTGCGCTGCGCGGCGGCCAGTCGTCGCCGCCGCGTTTCGTCCGGTCGGGCGCGGTGCCCAAGACTGGGCACCGCGCAGGCCCCGGTGCGTTGACTTGCCCCCGCCGCCGGTCTATCATGCCGATTCACCCGGCCGCCGACCGCGAGGTGCCCTGTGCCCGAGACGACCCATCACGTCACGTTCGAACCCGAAGGCCGCACCGTCGACGTCCCGGACGGCTGGACGCTGCTGGAGGCGGCCCAGGCGGGCGGCATCACGCTGGAGGCGCCGTGCGGCGGGCAGGGGACCTGCGGCGGGTGCCGCGTCGCCATCCCGGACCGTCCGCCGGAGCCGTCCGAAGCCGCCCGCCGAATCCTCTCCGGCGAGGAACGCCGCCGCAATCTCCGTCTCGCCTGCCAGGTCCGCGTGCGACGCGACATGCGGGTCGTCATCCCCCGCGAGGCCCGCACGCGCGACGAGCAGATCCTGACCGAGACCGCCGCCTTCGAGGTGCCGCTCATCCCGAACGTCCGCAAGCGGGCCGTCCACGTGCCGGAGCCGTCCGTCGCGGACCAGCGGGCCGACGCCGACCGCCTGCTCGAGGCCCTGGCCGACGAGGGACTGGACGACCTCGCCATCCCGACGCCGCTCTTGCGCGAGGTGCCACGCCGCCTCCGGTCGCTGGATTTCCATCCGGCCGTCACCGTCGTCGGCCGCGAGGTCGTCCACCTCGACCGGCCGACCGCGACCGACGCCTGCTACGGCCTGGCCCTGGACGTCGGCACCACGACGCTCGTCGGGTACCTGGTGAACCTCGTGACGGGGGAGGTGGCGGCCACGGCGAGCCGGGCGAATCCGCAGGCGGCCTACGGCGACGACGTCATCGCCCGCATCGAGTACTGCGGCCGGGAGAAGGGCGGCGGCCGGACCCTTCAGACCCTCGTCGTCGACGCCCTGAACGAGATCCTCGCCGAGGCCTGCCGCCGCGCCCACGTCAAGCCGTCCGTCGTCTACGAGGCCACGATGGTCGGCAACACCACCATGAACCACCTGCTGCTGCGGCTGCCGGTGGACGCCATCGCGCGGGCGCCGTTCGTGGCGGTGTCGGCGTCGGCGCATTCGGTCCCGGCCCGCGGCATCGGCCTGAAGATGCACCGCCGCGGACGGCTGTACACGGGGCCGCTCGTGGCCGGATTCGTCGGGGCCGACACCGTCGGCGTCATCCTGGCCACCGGGATGCACGCGAGCGAGGGTCTGCGCCTGGCGATCGACATCGGCACGAACGGCGAGATCGTCGTCGGCACGCGGGAGCGGCTGCTCGCCTGCTCCACGGCCGCCGGACCGGCCCTGGAGGGCGCCCGCATCCGGTACGGCATGCGGGCCGCCACCGGCGCCATCGACCGCGTCGATATCCAGGACGAGACCGTCACGGTCCGGACCATCGGCGACGCGGCGCCCACCGGCCTGTGCGGCACGGGGCTGATCGACGCCGTGGCGGCGATGCTCGCTTCCGGCGTCCTGGAGCCGTCCGGCCGGATGCGCCCCGCCGACGACCTGGCCGGCGCCGCCCCGGGCCTGGCGACGCGCCTCCGCAACGCCGACGGCGAGACGGCGTTCTGCCTGGCCGAGGCGGACGAGGGCGGCCACGACGTCCTCCTGACGCAGCGCGACGTGCGGGAGGTGCAACTGGCCAAGGGCGCCATCGCGGCCGGCGTCGCCTCGCTCCTCGATGAGTTCGGGGCCGCGCTCGACGACGTGGAGGAGGTGCTGCTGGCGGGGGCGTTCGGCAACTACATCCGGCCCGAGCGGGCCCGGGCCATCGGCCTCCTGCCCGACGTGCCGCTCGAAAAGGTCCGCTTCGTCGGCAACGCCGCCGGCGCCGGGGCACGGATGCTGCTCGTCAACAAGAACCTGCGGCACGTGGCGGCGGACGTGGCCAAGGGCGTGGAGCACGTGGAACTCTCGCGCCGGCCGGACTTCCAGACCCGCTTCGCGGACGCGATGGTCTTTCCCGGAGGGTAGGGGGCGGCGCCTTCGGGCCGCGCCGCTGCTGTTCGAAGCCATTGCCGTTCGAGCCCGGTGCGGAAGCACCGGGGTACTTGCGAATGGCGGCGCGCGCCTCGCGCGCGAGAATTGCGCCGCACCGGGGAGTACCCGCGATCTTACGATCGCGGCTCGAAGCGCGGCGGGCTCGAACGGCGGCTCGGCGCGTGCGCGGCGGGTGCGGAGACCCGCCGCGCATCCCTTCGGCGGGCTCGAACAGCGGCGGCGCCGCCCGGGAAGCAGCGTGGCGATGGACTACCTCGAGCAGATCGCTGACATCGCCTACACGGTCGTCGCGCCCATCGTCGTGCTGGCGGGGGCGGGGTACCTCGTCGGCCGGCGGGTCGAGGCGGCCGCCGACGTCCTCGCCAAGACGCTCCTGTACCTGCTCATTCCGGCGTTCGTGTTCCGCAACATCCTGGACTCCGACCTGGGCGGCGCCGAGTACGGCCGGATCATCGCCTTCTCGGCGGCCGCGCTGGCCGCCCTGTATGTCCTGGCGCAGGTGGCGAGCCGTCTGCGCGGCCACGACCGGCCGCTGCGCGGGGCGTTCACCAACTCCGTCATCCTGTACAACAGCGCCAACTTCGGCATCCCGGTCATGGCGCTGACGTTCAGTTTTGCCGCCGAGGAGCAGACCTACGCCGTCGCCGTCCAGATCATCGTCGCCGCCTGCCAGGGGACGGCGGCGTACACGGTCGGGGCGCTGATAGCGGCGGCGGGGTCCGAAGGCGTGGGGCGGGCCATGAAGCAGGTGCTCCGCCTCCCGTTCATCTACGCCCTGGCGGCGGCGTTGGCGATGAAGGCGGCCGGCCTGGGCGCCGACGTCCTCCGCGGCGTGCCGCTGGTCTGGAAGCCGCTCTCCATCATCTCCGACGCGTACGTGGCGATGGCCCTGCTGACCCTGGGCGCCCAGATCGCCCGGGTCCGCCTCGTCCGGGTGCCGCTGGACCTGGTGATGTCGGCGGGGCTGCGGCTGGTGGCCGGGCCGCTCGTCGGCCTGGGCCTCGTGGCGCTGCTGGGGCTGGAGGGATTGCTCGCGCAGGTCCTCGTGATCGGCGTGTCCGGGCCGAGCGCGGTGGCCTCGGCCGTGGTGGCGATCGAGTTCGAGAACCGGGCGGACTTTGCGGCCAAGGCGGTCATGCTCTCGACGCTGGCGGCCGCCGTGACCGTGCCGGTCGTCATCTTCGCCGCGCAGCGGTTGTTTTAGGCGGGTCGAATGGCAGGGTGGCACGCTTTCGGCCTCTGCGAAAGCGTGCACGTCTCGTCGGGCGGGGAACATGCTTTCGCGACGTCGCGAAAGCATGGCACCCGGCGGTTGTTTTAGGCGGGTCGATCCCGTTGCGCGGCGGGTGCGGAGACCCGCCGCGCGAGACGTGTCGCGTCTACCCCTGCGCGCGGAGGGCGGCGCGGCGGCGGAGGGCCTCGAGGAGTTCCTCCGCCCCGGTCTGCGGCCGGAGGTTCCCCCGCCGGTGCCCGGGCCGCTCGTCCAGCAGGCCGAAGCCGAGGGTAATCTCGCCGGTCGCCCGGCCGGGCGCCAGGACGTGAAAGTCGGACGTGTAACTCGCCACGAGCAGCGGGCCCGGCGCCGACAGGTTGCCGCCCGCGATGTCGGCATTGACCTCGTCGATCATCTCGCGCCAGACCTGCACGTCGGCCTCGGTGTCGCGGGCGCAGCCGACCTCCACGCCGTCGAGGCGGGCCTCGGCCGCCAGGTATCGGATGGTCCGGGCCACCTGGCCGAGCGTCATCTTCCCCTTCGTGACGAGTTCCTTGGGGTGCGAAAGGATGACCACCGAGCCGACGCCGGCGCGCTGGAGCCGGGCGAGTTCGGCCCGGACCTCCTCGGTGGCCTCGTCGACGCCCGTCCGCGTGCCGCCGGCGCCGCCGAGGCGTTTCAGGGCGGGGGTGACGACCTGGGTGTTGAACGCCCGCGGGTCGTGGATGCCGAGGCGCTTCCGCCGCCGCTCGTCCAGCCGCTTCAGGCCCAGCACCGCCACCGTGCCGGGATAGTACGGCGGCCGGCCGCCGAACCACGCGTCGAGTTCGGCCTCGGTCACGTGCTCCTCGGCGGGGACGCCCTGCTTCTTCAGCCAGCGGTTGACGCTCGCGAGGACCTTGAGCGTCACTTCGTGGACGGCCTGCTGCTTGCGCTGCAGGTACTTCGTGAAGCGGGCGCCGCGAGGCGTCGTGAGGAACCCGAAGAACTGGCCGACGTCCGGGAAGTAGACGAGGATCTCCAGGCCGCTGCGGCCGGTGGAGAGTTCAACGCCCGGCACCGCCGAGACGCCCAGCAGCATGGCCTCGGCGTAGAGGTCGCGCGTGCCGGCCACGCTGTCGTGATCCGTCAGGCCGAGGGTCTCCAGGCCGAGCACACGGGCGAGCCAGGCGAGTTTGCGCGGCGGGACCTCGC
The DNA here is from genome assembly GCA_046483505.1 of Phycisphaerae bacterium. GTDB lineage: Bacteria > Planctomycetota > Phycisphaerae > FEN-1346 > FEN-1346 > BS750m-G62. The sequence goes on along the minus strand of JAWODB010000007.1, from coordinate 323 downwards.
CGTCGGAGTACGTCGAGTGCGTGTGCAGGTCCATCGTGACCGGTGGGTCCACGACCTGGCGCACCCGGGCCTCGGGCACGCCGCGCTCCGAGAGGGCCTGCTCGAAGGCGTCCCAGGCGTCGGCCTGGGCGAGGGCGTCGCGGACGTGGTACAGCGCCGCTTCGCGGGCGCGGTACGACGCCAGGTCGCCGCCCGTCTGGTCTGTCTCGGTGTTGGTCATGACCGTTGTCGTAGCGGACGTGTCGGGCGTTGCCCCCCTTGAGAGGAAACGGCGGCGGGGGCGGGATTGCAAGGAAAATCGCGAGCACGGCGGAAGGGGGCGG